>NZ_JBEXHW010000015.1:136504-145994 GCF_040608235.1 Streptomyces sp. NPDC005202
ACTGCGGCGGGGCCGGGACGGGGGCGGCCCAGGCGTGCGTGACGTGGGGCGAGGCTCGGGCGGGCGGCGGGTCTCGGGCGTGCGGCGGGTCTCGGGCGTGCGGCGGGTCTCGGGCGTGCGGCGGGGCCGGGGCGTGCGGCGGGGCCCGCTCACTCCTGACGTCCTGTTCCTGTCGGCGTGACGCACGTGACTGTTCCCTCATGGGCAAGCGACCGCTTAGTATGCGGTCGACCCCGGTCAGACGACGCAGTCCCGTGGAGGCGGCGCATGCAGGCATGGCAAGTGCATGAGAACGGCGAGCCGAGCGAGGTGATGCGGCTGGAGGAGGTCGAGCCGCCCACGCCGGGTGAGGGCCAGGTCCTGCTCAAGGTGCGCGCCGCCAACATCAACTTCCCGGACGCGCTGCTGTGCCGCGGCCAGTACCAGATCCGGCCACCGCTGCCCTTCACCCCGGGCGTGGAGATCTGCGGCGAGACCGAGGACGGGCGCCGGGTGATCGCCAACCCGGCGCTGCCCCACGGCGGTTTCGCCGAGTACGCCGTCGCCGAGGCCGCCGCCGTGCTGCCCGCGCCGGAGGCGCTGGACGACGCCGAGGCGGCCGCCCTGCACATCGGCTACCAGACGGGCTGGTTCGGCCTGCACCGCCGGGCCCGCCTGGAGGCCGGCGAGACGCTGCTCGTCCACGCTGCCGCCGGAGGGGTCGGCAGCGCGGCCGTGCAGCTCGGAAAGGCGGCCGGGGCCACGGTCATCGGTGTCGTCGGTGGCGCCGACAAGGCCGCAGTGGCACGGGAGCTGGGCTGCGACGTCGTGGTCGACCGGCGCAGCCAGGACGTCATCGCGGCGGTGAAGGAGGCCACCGGCGGCCGGGGCGCCGACGTGATCTACGACCCGGTCGGCGGCGAGGCCTACGCCCAGTCCGCCAAGGTCGTCGCCTTCGAGGGCCGGATCGTCGTCGTCGGCTTCGCGAGCGGGACCATCCCCAGCCCGGCGCTCAACCACGCCCTGGTGAAGAACTACTCGATCCTCGGCCTGCACTGGGGCCTGTACAACACCAAGAACCCCAAGCTGGTCCAGCACTGCCACGAACAGCTCACCGAACTGGCCGCCCGCGGCGCGATCAAGCCGCTGGTGAGCGAGCGCGTACCGCTGGGCGGGGCTGCGGCCGCCGTCCAGCGCGTCGCCGACGGCGTGACCACGGGCCGGATCGCCGTCCTGCCCCCGCTGGAGAACGGAGCCACCGCATGACCGAGGCCGAGGAACTGCGCCGCCGCACCCAGGAGTTGCTCGCCGCGCACCCGCCCGCCACCACTGACCGGGTCGATTTCCTCAAGGCCCGCTTTGACGCCGGACTTGCCTGGGTCCACTACCCCGAGGGCCTCGGCGGCCTCGGCGCCCCGCGCTCCCTCCAGGCCGTCGTGGACGCCGAGCTGGAGGCCGCGGGCGCCCCCGACAACGACCCGCGGCGCATCGGCATCGGCCTCGGTATGGCCGCGCCGACCATCCTGCGCTACGGCACCGAGGAACAGAAGCGGCGCTACCTGAGGCCGCTGTGGGTGGGGGAGGAGGTCTGGTGCCAGCTGTTCAGTGAGCCCGGCGCCGGCTCCGACCTGGCCGCCCTCGGCACCCGCGCCGTCCGCGAGGGCGACGAGTGGGTGGTCAACGGGCAGAAGGTGTGGACCTCCAGCGCCCATGTCGCCCGCTGGGCCATCCTCATCGCCCGCACCGACCCGGACGTGCCCAAGCACCAGGGCATCACGTACTTCATCTGCGACATGACCGATCCGGGCGTCGAGGTGCGGCCGCTGCGCCAGATCACCGGCGAGGCCGAGTTCAACGAGGTCTTCCTGACCGACGTCCGCATTCCGGACGCGCGCCGCCTCGGCGAGGTGGGCGACGGCTGGCGGGTCGCGCAGACCACGCTCATGAACGAGCGCGTCTCCATCGGCGGTATGCGGCTGCCCCGCGAGGGCGGCATGATCGGCCCGGTCGCGAAGACCTGGCGCGAGCGCCCCGAACTGCGCACCCACGACCTCCACCAGCGGCTGCTGAAGCTGTGGGTCGAGGCCGAGGTCGCCCGCCTCACCGGCGAGCGCCTGCGTCAGCAGCTCGTGGCCGGTCAGCCCGGCCCGGAGGGCTCCGGCATGAAACTCGCCTTCGCCCGCCTCAACCAGGAGATCAGCGGCCTGGAGATCGAACTCCGCGGCGAAGAGGGCCTGTTGTACGACGACTGGACCATGCGCCGCCCCGAGCTGGTGGACTTCGTGGGCCGCGACGCCGGCTACCGCTACCTGCGCTCCAAGGGCAACAGCATAGAGGGCGGGACCAACGAGGTCCTGCTGAACATCGTCGCCGAGCGCGTCCTGGGCCTGCCCGCGGAGCCGCGCACCGACAAGGACGTCGCATGGAAGGACCTGGCCCGATGAGCACACAGCCCGACCTGTTGTACTCGGAGGAGGAAGAGGCGCTGCGCGCCGCCGTCCGGGACCTGCTCACCGACCACTGCGACCCGGCGGGCGTGATCGCGCGCATCGAGTCGGACGCCCCGCACGACCTCGCACTGTGGAAGTCGCTCGCCGACGGCATGGGCCTCGCCGGCCTCCTGGTGCCGGAGGCACAGGGCGGCCAGGGCGCTACCCATCGCGAAGTGGCCGTCGTCCTGGAGGAGTTGGGACGTGCGGTCGCGCCCGTTCCGTATCTGACGAGCGCCGTCGTCGCCACCGAGGCGCTGCTGGCCTGCGCGGGCGACGAGGCGGCGGAGCTACTGGCCCGGCTGGCGTCCGGACGGACGATCGGGGCGCTCGCCGTCGGACTGCACACCGCATCGAACGCCGGCTTCCCGGCCGTACGGCTGGAAGACGGCGCCCTGCACGGGGAGTTGACCGGGATCGCCGACGCGGCCGTGGCGGACGTCCTGCTGGTTCCTGCTGAGGACGGCGGGCTGTACGCGGTCGACGCGGATGCGGTGATCATCACCCCGCAGGTGTCCCTGGACCTGACCCGGCCGGTGGCGAAGGTTGTCTTCGAGGGTGCGCCAGGCCGTCGGCTGGGCGCTGCGGAGCCCGCCGTACGACGGGCCCTGCGCGCCGGGGCCGGGCTGCTGGCCAGCGAGCAACTCGGCGTCGGCGACTGGGCGTTGACCGAGACGGTGCGCTACCTGAAGGAGCGCAAGCAGTTCAACCGGCCCGTCGGCGGATTCCAGGCGCTCAAGCACCGGCTCGCCCAGCTGTGGCTGGAGGTCGTCAACCTGCGCGCCGCCGCCCGGAACGCGGCGGACGCGCTCGCCACCGGCGCGGACGTCGACGTGGCGGTCGCCGTCGCCCAGGCCTACGCGGCGCCCGTCGCCGTCCACGCCGCCGAGGAGGCGCTGCAACTGCACGGCGGCATCGGCATGACCTGGGAGCACCCGGTCCACCTCTACCTGAAGCGGGCCAAGGCGGACTCGATCGCGTACGGCACGGCGGGCGCCCACCGCGAGGCGCTGGCCGAACTGGTCGACCTCCAAGCCCCCTGACGCAACACCCCGGAGAAGCCCGCCGGAGAAGCCTGCCGCCGGAGAAGCCTGCCGGAAAGCCTGCCCCACCAGGGGCGGGCTTTCCGGTGTGCCCGCGGCGAGCGAGGTGAACACGGGGCGACCATCCGGTCAACTCGCCGTCTTGGCCTGCCTCTTGCACGCCCCAGGCCCGCATACTCCCTTGAGGTCCCGTACGGCCCGTCAAGGGAGGCAGAGCATGGCCCTCACCACCCGCCGCAGAGCCCTCACCACCTTCGGCGCCGCCCTCGCGGGTGCGGTCGCGCTGCCCGCCACGCGCGCGATCGCGGGCGACGCCCACCGCGGCCCGCGCCCGCTGTGGCACGCCCACGCCCACAACGACTACGAGCACCCGCGCCCCCTCTTCGACGCCCTCGACCACCGGTTCGGCAGCGTCGAGGCGGACATCTACCTCGTCGGCGACCAGCTCCTCGTCGCCCACGACCCGGTCGAACTCGACCCGAGGCGCACCCTCGAATCCCTCTACCTCGATCCGCTGGCCGCCCGCGTCAAGGCCAACCACGGTTCGGTCTACCGGGGTGGGCGCAGGCCCCTGCAACTCCTCATCGACATCAAGACCGAAGGCTCGTCGACGTACCTGGAACTCGACCGGCACCTGACGCGCTACCAGCATCTGTTCACGACGTACGCCCACCAACGCGTGCACCCCGGACCGGTCACCGCCGTCATCTCCGGCGACCGCGCGGCCCGTGCGCCCATGGAGGCGCAGACCGTGCGGCGGGCCTTCTACGACGGCCGGCTCACCGACCTCGGCAGCCCCGCGCCCGCCTCCTTCGTCCCGCTGATCTCCGACAACTGGACGCTGAACTTCACCTGGCTCGGCGACGGCCCCTTCCCGGATGCCGAGCGGCTCAAGCTGCGCGGCATCGTCCAGAAGGCGCACGCGCACGGGCAGAAGGTGCGCTTCTGGGCCACCCCGGACACCGCGGGCCCCGCCCGCGACGCGCTGTGGAGCGAGCTGCTCGCCGCCGGCGTCGACCACCTCAACACGGACGACCTCGCCGGCCTGGAGGCGTTCCTCGACGCCCACGAGCGACTGTAGAACCACACGTTCGGCGGACACGTCAGCCGCCCGGACGAACCCTCCGCTACGCCACACTTGCGGCCGAAAGCTGCGAAGTGGGCGTGGCGGAGGAGGTTGACGATGGCCATTTCCATCTCGGTGGTGCTGCTGCTCCTGATCCTTGCGGTGGTCTTCCTGCGCAACGGCGCGCTGAAGATCTCGCACGCCCTGGTCTGCGTCCTGCTCGGCTTCTACCTGGCCAGCTCCAGCATGGCCCCGACCATCCACCAGGGGCTGGCCGCGACGGCGCAGATCGTCAGCAGCCTGCGCCCCTGATTTCACGAGCCGGAGAAGACCCCGATCCCGTTCGCAACCGCCCGTTCGGTGCCCCCGCTCGGGTGGTTGAGGACGCTCACCGCGCCCTCGCCCGGATCCCGGGCGACCAGCGTCGAGGAGCCGCCGCCGTCGAGGTTGAAGCCGTCCGTGGCGCCCAGGCTCCGCAGGGCCGAGGCGAGTTCGGCGACGGTGAGGCCGCTTCTGTACTCCGACGCGCCGTCGAGAGCGAGAAGGAGCAGGCGGTGGCCGCCGTCCCCGATGCCCACCGCGGTGCGCACGGCCGACGTCGCGTCGTCCAGGCCGGACAGCGGCGAGCCGTTCCGCAGCACCGGGAAACCGCCGATGGCGAAGGCGTACGGGACCCCGGACGAGGCCGCCACCAGGTGCTGCTGCACCTGCACCGGCTCGCCCTCGAAAAGCTTGCGCAGCTGCTGCGCCCCCGCCTCACGGCCGACCAGCACCGTGGTGCCGGAGGCGATGGGGCCACCACCGGGCTCGTCGGCCGTGCCGACGACCTGACCCCCTCTGACCGTCACCTCGTAGGTGTCCGTGCTGCACGGCGCGCCACGGCTGGTGTCGGTGCCGCAGGTGGCCCGCACCCGCGAGACGCTGCCCCAGTCCGAGGTGTACGCCCCGATCGAACCCACCGGCAGCGCGTACTGGTTGAGCCCGCCGAGCTGCAGCTGCCCCTCCGGTGTGCTCACCGAACCGGTCAGGCTCAGCCGGTCGAGGCGGGCCGTGCGGTCCGTGCCCACCCCGAGCACGTCCGCGGTGCTCGTGCCCGGCGGCAGGGCGGGCCCGAAGCGCTGCCCGCGCGGCACGGCGGCCTTGCGTGTGTGCCCGCCCGCGATCTCCGGACCCACGGCCGATCCGGTCGCCTCGACCCCCGGATGCTGGGTCTCGGTGATGTGGAAGAAGTCGCCGTTGATCCCCGCGACCGCGCCCTGCGCGGCGGCGAGTTCCGAGACGGCGCCGCGCGCCGCCACGGCACCCGGATGCAGCAGATCGACCCGTACGTGCTGGTTGTTCAGGTCGACGCTGACCAGGTGCGCGTGCGTCACCCCGCGTGCCGCGTCGAGGTCGAACTCGCTGTACTCGACGCCCGGCGCGATCTTCTCGGCGCGCTGCACACCACTGGCCGGTGCCGCCCCCACCAGGGCCGCACCGGCCAGTGCGCCGCATGCCACGAGAACCGTCAGTGCCGTTCTGAGCCGTCCGTCGGGACGTGTCACAGTGCCCCCTGATGTCTCGTCAACTTTCCCAGGACTCAGGGGAAGTGCACCAGACCGCGGTGTCCGGTGGGGTGTTCAGGCGCCGATGACGCGGGAACGGATGAGAAAACGCACTCCTTCGGGTGCCTCCAGGGAGAAACCGCTGCCCCGTCCGGGCACCACGTCGACGATCAGCCGGGTGTGGCTCCACCCCTCGTACTGGCTGCGCGACATCCAGAACGTCACCGGCCGGTCCACCCCCTCGATGTGCAGCTCCGCGAGCAGCACGTCCGAGCCGCCGGTGCGGAACTCGCCCTCCGGGTAGCACATGGGGGCGCTGCCGTCGCAGCAGCCGCCGGACTGATGGAACATCAGCGGCCCGTGGGCCTCGCTCAGCCGCCGCACCAGGTCGGCGGCCGCGGGAGTGAGCTCCACGCGCGGGGTCTCCTCGTACATCGTCGCCGTCCTTCGCCGCACCGGAAGAAGCCGGGCCCAGACAACCAGCCCGGAGGTTGCGACCACGTTGCAGCGACCGCCGACATCCGGCGGCGGGCGTCAGCGGTGGCTGAGGACGTTGACCACCCCTCCGTTGGGATCCCGCACGAAGAACCGGCGCACACCCCACTCCTCGTCGGTCAGCGGATGCACGATCTCCGCGCCGCGCGCCCGCAGGGCGGCGTACGCCGCGTCCACGTCGTCGACCTCGATGCTCAGGTCCGGTGCGGCGGGCGAAGAAGGACCTCGGGCCCAGGACGAGCTACCTCGCGGCGGCCAGCCTCGTCGTCGACTACGTGCTGACCGTGACCGTCAGCCTGGCTGCGGGAGCGGCCAGTCTCGCCTCCGCCCTCCCCGCGCTCGGCTCGCATCTGCTCGAAGTCTGCCTCGCCGGGTTCGCACTGCTCACGGCCGTGAATCTGCGGGGTGTGGCCGAGAGCGCGCGGGTGCTGATGCTGCCCACCGTGCTGTTCGTCGTGAGCATCCTCGGCATCATCGTGCTCGGTCTGCTGCGCGACCACCCCGCGGCGGTCGTCGGGCATGCCCAGCCCGTCCACGCCACCGAGGCGTTGGGGCTGCTGCTGCTCCTGAAGGCGTTCTCCTCCGGCTGCTCCGCGCTGACCGGGGTGGAGGCCATCGCCAACGGCGTGCCCGCCTTCCGTGAGCCGCGCGTCAAGCGGGCGCAGCGCACCGAACTGATGCTGGGCGCACTGCTCGGGCTGATGCTGATCGGGCTCGCCGTGCTGATCCGCCGCGACCACGTGGCACCGCGCGAAGGCGTGACCGTCCTCGCGCAGCTGACCGCGGGCGCATACGGCACCGGCTGGCCGTACTACGCGACCAACCTCATCGTCACCCTGGCCCTCGCCTTCGCCGCCAACACCAGCTTCGGCCGACTGCCCGTGCTGATGAGCCTGCTGGCCAAGGACCACCGGCTGCCGCATCTCTTCGGTCTGCGCAAGGAACGGCCCGTCTACCGGTGGGGAGTGGTGGCGCTGGCCCTGCTCGCGGCGATGCTGCTGATCGCCGTGAACGCGGACACCCACCGCATGATCCCGCTGTTCGCGATCGGCGTGTTCATCGGCTTCACCATCAGCCAGGTCGGGCTCGTACGGCACTGGGCGCGGCAGCGGCCGCCCGGCTGGCTGCGGCACGCGGTGCTCAACGGGATCGGCGCGGTGCTGACCACCGTCGCGGGCGTGGTCCTGCTGGCCACCAAGTTCCTCGAAGGCGCGTGGGTCGTGGTCGTCGCGGTGCCGCTGCTCATGCTGCTGTTCGCCCGGGTCCAGCGGTACTACACGGCGGTCGGCCTGGAACTCGGGCTTGGCAAGATTCCGCCGCCGGTGCGCGTCACCGACTCCCTCGTCATCGTGCCGGTCGGCGAGGTCAGCAAGCTCACCCAGCACGCGCTGACGGCCGCCCGCGCCCTCGGCCACGAGGTCGTCGCGGTCGCCGTCCACAGCGACCCGGACAAGGTCCGGTCACTCGAGGGGAGTTGGGCGCGCTGGGGCCCCGGCGTACGTCTCGACATCATCGACAGCCCGCAGCGCTCGCTCGTGCAGCCCGTCGTCGACTACGTTCAGCGGGCGGCGGCGGAGGGACGGCAGATCGCCGTCCTCATCCCCGAGGTCGAACCGCTCCACCGCCGCTACCAGATCCTGCAGAACCAGCGCGGCCTCCTGCTGGCCGCCGCGCTGAGGGCCCGTACCGACGTCGTCGTCTGCGTCCTCCCCTACCGGCTGAGCCTGTGACGCCGTTGAGAGCCCCAGACCCGGCCGGTGTGCCCCGCGCACGCCGGTGAACAGTTTGATCGGCTCCCAGGAGCCCACCGGTCCGTCGAGGATCGTCTGCTTGCCGCCCGCAACGGTGGTGACGGTGTGTCCGGAGCCGAGGCTCTGGATGACACCGCCCGCCATCAGGACCAGTCCGGCGACGACCGCCATCGGGACCAAAATCCGGAAGGTCGTGCGCAGCAGGTCGACCCGGAAGTTGCCGAGGTCGTCCGTGGACCGCCGGACCAGGCCCCGGACCAGGCCCCGGACCAGGGCGACGGCCACGCAGATGCCGACCGCCGCCGACGCGAACGCCTGGACGCCCAGGCCGGCCATGACGGCGAGATGCCCCGTGGTCGACTCGCCCGCGTAGTTCTGCCAGCTGGTGTTGGTCGTGAAGGAGACGGCGGTGTGCAGCGCGAGCCGCCACGGCATGCCCTCGTGCCCCGTCGACCAGGGCAGCTTGCCCTGCAGGGTGAAGAGGGCGAACAGCGCCGCGAAGCTCACGCCGGAGAAGGCGAGCAGCGCGGTGAGGTAGTGCCGCCAGGTCTGTTCCTTGTCCGGGTCGATTCCGCAGACGCGGTAGAGGGCTCTCTCTCGCCCCGCCAGTGCTTTCCGCCGTCGAGCGCGCGGGCCATGTAGTCGCCGAGCGGGACATGCAGTCCGACCACTACGGCGAGAACGATCGATGCCTGGATCCAGGCCGCCATGATCAGGGTCCCTGCTTGGGGTAGGCACGGTCGAGCGCGATGTTCAGCTCGACCATTGTCGGGCGCGGCCGCAGCGCCGACGGGACGGTGCTGCGGCCGTGCTCGGGACCGCCGATGCACCACGCTTCACCAGCGCTGCGCGGCCGTTGCTGGACGCCCTTGCCCTCGGGCTTGATCGGTTTCGCTTGGTGGCGCGGGCACGTAACGCCAGTCGTCGGCGCGTGCTCATCAGCCGGATGAGGCGGAACCAGGCGTGTCTGCGGTGGTGACCACGTTGAGGAGCGGACGACCGTCCGCGAACCGCCGCAACTGCTCGGCGGGGCTTCCACCGTGATCGTGGACACCAGTTGTCATGCAGCGATGGCCAGCGTAGTTGATCTCTGTTCGAAGACGGCGGGCGCGAGGTAGCCGAC
>NZ_JBEXHW010000016.1:0-142352 GCF_040608235.1 Streptomyces sp. NPDC005202
TCCGCTCGACGTCGGTGAACAGCGCCCAGGCCTGCTCGACCGGCAGGCCCACCGGAAACTCGTTGATGAACTCCATCGCGGAAACACGGCTCCTTATTGCCGGTTGGTTTGCCGATTGGTTCGTCGATCAGCTCCAGATCGTCACGTGGACGGCCGGCTTGAACCTGTTCATGGACACCCCCCTCGACCGGGTCTGTACGGCCTGGGTCGCCGTCGGTGTCGTGACGAACTGACACAGGCGGGCCGCGGTTTCCGAGCGATGGTCGTCACGTAGCGCGTTCGCGTACAGCAGCCCGTTGACCGGCGTCCCCAGGACGTCAAGTGCGACCAGCGTCCCCCGCCGCAGCTCGTCGCGTACGACGTGAAGGAACTCGATGGTCAGGCCGTGCCCGTCGGCGACAGCCTCGCGGGCTTCGGTCGCGCTGGGGAAGACCGACACGCTGGCGGCGTCGACGCCGAGGCGCGCAAGGAAGGCGCCAGCCCGCGTGCTCGGATCGAGTCCGGCCGGGCCGAACAGCCACGGCTGCCGGGCCAGTTGGTCAGGTGGGATTCGTGCGTGGCCCCGCAGCGGGTGACGGGAGGACGCGACGACGACGAGCTGGAACCGCAGGAACGGGATGGCTTCAATCGAGGTGTCGGGGCCCAGCGCCGGACCGATCGCCACGTCGGCCCGCCGGTCCCGCAGTAGGTCGGCGAGGGCGGAGCCGGGCGCGGCCATGGTGGAGACATCGACGTCGGGCTGGCGACGACAGAAGGCCTCGAGTAGCCGCGGGGTCACGTGCTCGGCTGCGGTCGCGGTGGACGCCACCCGCAGATACGGGGTCTGCTCCCCGGCCTCCCGCACCCGCTGGCGGGCCTCCTCGGCCAGACCGAGGATCTCAGCGGCGCTGGCAGCCAACCGTCGGCCGCCGGAGGTCAACGTGATGCCGCCGGCGCCCCGCACGAACAGCTGGTCGCCGAACTCGCGGCGAAGCGCGGCCACTGCGCCGGACACTGCCGCCTCGGTCACGTTGAGCGACCGTGCGGCGGCTTTCACCGAGCCCAGACGGGCCACGGCGACGAACATCCTGAGCCGACTGAGCGTCATCTGCCGCCCCCTGGCGCAGTGCACCCCGAGGTTGCGCCGACGGGGAACCACATAACGCCTCCTGCCACTGTCATTAACCGTATTCCTGAGTCGGACGAACTCGGCCAGACGCGTTCTGATCCGTCGGTGCACGTTAGGTATGCGGAGGCCTGGACTCCATGGCCTGGACGGGCGAAAGCTCGCTCGGAATTCGTCCCGACAGGACACTTGGCGCAGGTCCCAGGGGACGCCAAGTGCCCTGCCTCAAGAGACCGTAGAGACCGAGTCCCTCGGGTCACATCCCCTGGCAGGTGGAACGTCGTGGGGATATGCGCTCTCGCGCCACGCCCCCAACGGTCGACGTGACAGCCCCGGGCGGCACGGCATGTGCGTCGCGTCCGCCGACGGCGGACGAGGCCGTCGCGACCTGGACTCAGCTCGGCTGCGACAGGTCAGAATAGTGGAGCTAACCCTCAAATATTTCTGCTGATGCTGAACTCATCCTTCAACCCATGGAGGTGTGTATGACGACCACCGCCCGGCTGCGGGCCTTCGTCGCTGTTGCCGAGGCCGGGTCTGTGAGGCTCGCGGCACAGCGCCTCGTGGTGACGGAGTCCGCAGTGTCGGCAGCCGTCGCCGCACTCACCCGGGAGGTCGGCGTCCCACTGGTGGAGCGTGTGGGAAGAGGCCTGTGCCTCACGCCCTCCGGACAGACCTACGCCGACTACGCCCGTACCATCCTCGGCCTGCACGACGAGGCGCTGACCGCTGCGCGGGGGGACGTCGACCCGGAACGGGGACGGGTGCGGGTCGCCGCGGTCACGACCGCGGGGGAGCACGTTCTGCCCACCGTGATCGCAGGATTCCTCGCGCACCACCCCGGGGTGGACTTGGGGCTCGAGGTCGGCACGAGCGAGCAGGTGTGGGGGCTGCTCTCCGCCCACGAGGCCGACCTCGTCATCGCCGGGCGACCACCAAGCGGTCTCGACGACGTCGTCGTGCGCGCGGTTCGCCCCAACGAACTCGTGGTCGTCGCAGCCCCCGGGCCGGCCGAGGACTTTGATCTCGGGCGGACCACCTGGCTGCTGCGCGAG
This sequence comes from Streptomyces sp. NPDC005202, assembly GCF_040608235.1. Classification (NCBI taxonomy): domain Bacteria; kingdom Bacillati; phylum Actinomycetota; class Actinomycetes; order Kitasatosporales; family Streptomycetaceae; genus Streptomyces; species Streptomyces sp. NPDC005202. The sequence continues at coordinate 2,161 of NZ_JBEXHW010000016.1, forward strand.
GCGGGCTCGGGTACCCGCGTCACCTGCGAGGCCCTGCTGGCCGGTCTCGAGGTGGACCCTCCACAGCTGACCCTGGGCTCCAACGGCGCGGTGGTTGCCGGGGCGGTGGCCGGGCTCGGTGCGACCCTCGTCTCCCGTGACGCGGTCGCCCGGCATCTGGCCACAGGGGAGCTGGTCGAGGTGACGGTGCCGGGCACGCCGCTGCGCAGGCCATGGCACGCCGTGACCCATGTGCGAACGTCGGCGAGCACGACCTTGCTCCTCGACTACCTGCTGCACGACGGAGACGCCACGACGACGGGTTGGCGCCGCCCACCGCGTGCCGGTTCCCCCGCGCGTTCCACCCGCCGGGGGGTGAGAGGGAGCGGGCCGCAAACCTAGGGTCCTGGTCAGGACACCGCCCCGTACGGCCTCTCCGTATCGCCCCGACCACGTACGGGGCGGTCGTTCTGCCCCAGGAAGCCGGCCCCGTACGCGTACAGGGCTCGACCCGAGAGGGAGAGGGACATGACGACACCCGCCGATGTCGGTACGGGGGGTAGTGCGGCGGCTCGGCCCGCGCCGGACCGCAACCTTGCGCTCGACCTGGTGCGCGTCACCGAGGCCGCGGCGATGGCGGCCGGGCGCTGGGTGGGCCGGGGTGACAAGAACGGCGCCGACGAGGCCGCCGTCGATGCCATGCGCGCCATGATCGGCACCGTGCCGATCCGGGGCATCGTGGTCATCGGCGAGGGCGAGAAGGACGCCGCCCCGATGCTCTACAACGGCGAACTGGTCGGCGACGGCCGCGGTCCCGGTTGCGACGTGGCGGTTGACCCGATCGACGGGACGACGCTGACGTCCAAGGGCATGGGCAACGCCGTTTCCGTGCTCGCGGTCAGCCCGCGCGGGTCGATGTTCGACCCGTCCGCCGTGTTCTACATGGACAAGCTCGTCACCGGTCCCGCCGCAGCCGGAGCCGTCGACATCTGCGCCCCGATCGCCGACAACGTGCGCGCTGTTGCGAAGGCCAAGGGCTGCGCGCCCGAGGACGTCACCGTGTGCATCCTCGAGCGGCCACGGCACACGGACCTGGCACATCAGGTGCGCAGGGCAGGCGCCCGGATCAAGTTCATCTCCGACGGCGACGTAGCGGGCGCGGTCATGGCGGCGCGCGACGATACCGGTGTCGACCTCCTGCTCGGCATCGGCGGCACGCCGGAGGGGATCATCGCCGCCTGCGCGGTCAAGTGCCTCGGCGGTGTGATCCAGGGCCGGCTCTGGCCGCGCGACGACGCGGAGCGCCGCCGGGCTCTCGACGCCGGGCACGACCTGGACCGGGTCCTCACCACCGAGGACCTCGTCAGCGGCGAGGATGCGTTCTTCGTGGCCACCGGGATCACTGATGGCGAGCTGCTGCGCGGCGTGCGGTACGGCCCGGACCGGGCAGTCAGCGAGTCGCTCGTCATGCGTGCCCGCAGCGGCACCGTTCGCTTCGTACGCAGCGAGCACAAGCTCGACCGGCTCGGTTCCTACAGCGTCGTCGACTACCGCCGGCACAACCAGTGACGGGAGCAGCGAGATGACAGTCCGGGACCTGACCCCACCAAGCGGGGTCGTCCTCACCGACGCCGCGGCGTCCAGGATCAGGAGCCTGCTCGAGCAGGAGGGCCGCGACGACGTACACCTGCGTGTGGTCGCGCAGCCCGGGGACTGCTGCGGCCCGAGCTACCAGCTGCTCTTCGATATGCGGGTACTCGACGACGACATCGTCCAGGAACTCCGCGGCATCAGGGTCGTCGTGGACCGGACGAGTGCCCCGTACCTGAACGCCGCGACGATCGACTTCGTCGATACGACCGCGGCGCAGGGCTTCACGATCGACAGCCCCCACGCACATGGGTCCTGCGCCTGCGGGGACTCGTTCCGCTGAACCTGCCGCGCAGACCACCGCCCCACGCCTGTTCCCGACGCTGAAGGAGCGTGACTGTTATGGCCGACCTGGCCCACACTGCTGCCGCCATGGTGGCCCCTGGGAAGGGAATCCTCGCCGCAGACGAGAGCATCGCCACCATGTCCGCCCGGCTGGAGAAGGCCGGCGTGGCGCCGACCGAGGAGAACCGCCGGGCCTACCGGGAGATGCTCATCACCACTCCCGACCTCGCCAGCGGGGTGAGCGGCGTGATCCTGTGCGACGAGACCTTCCGCCAGGCCGTTTCGGACGGGCGCACCTTCCCCGAGGCCATGGCACAGCGCGGGCTGCTCCCCGGCATCAAGGTGGACACCGGAGCCAAGCCACTGGCCGGCGCGCCGGGCGAGACCGTGACCGAGGGGCTGGACGGGCTGCGCGAGCGGCTCGCCGAGTACGCCGCGCTGGGCGCGCGCTTCGCGAAGTGGCGGGCGGTCATCTCGATCGGGGACGGACGGCCGACCCGGCGGAAGGTGCGAGCCGACGCCCACGCGCTCGCCCGGTACGCGATGCTGTGCCAGGAGGCCGGCATCGTGCCGATCGTCGAGCCCGAGGTCCTCATGGAGGGCACGCACGGCATCGCCCGCTGCGCGGCGGTCACGTCGGATGTGCTACAGGAGGTGTTCGCCGAGCTGGACGGGGCGGAGCTTGACGGCATCGTGCTCAAGCCGAACATGGTGGTGCCCGGAAGGGACTCCGGCGAGACCGCCACACCGGACGAAGTCGCGCAGGCCACGGTGAGTACACTGCGCGCCGTCGTGGAGGAGAAGGTCGCGGGGATCGCGTTCCTGTCAGGTGGGCAGAGCGCTGCGCAGGCCACCGCCAACCTCGCCGCAATGCAGCGACTTGAGGCGCCCTGGCCACTCACCTTCTCCTTCGGGCGGGGCCTCGTCGACCCGGCGCTTGCTGCGTGGCGAGGCGACCCCGAGCGGGTGGCCGACGGCCAGCAGGCGCTCGCCCACCGGGTCGCGTGCAACACCGCCGCCCTCACCGGCACCTACACTGACGCGCTGGAACGGGAGCATGCCGCCTAACGGGTTCCGGCGAGCCACGGCGCAGCGTGCCGCAATCGTCTTCGACGTCGACGGCACGCTCGTCGACAGCGAGCGGGATGGCCACCGGGTCGCTTTCAACGCGGCTTTCGCCGCCGCTGGGCTGCCGTACCGGTGGAACGTCGAGGCATACGGCCGCCTCCTCAAGATCACAGGGGGGCGTCGGCGTATTGCCGGATTCCTGGAGAGCCAGGGGTATCGCTCCGAGGAGGCAGCGGCGCTCGCAGCAACGCTGCACGCGGACAAGACGGCCCGGTTCCGGGAGATGGTCGAGCAGGGCCGCATTCCAGCGCGCCCGGGCGTTCCCGAGTTGCTCGCCGAGCTCGCGGCCACCGGCATCACTCTCGCCGTCGCCACGACCGGCACCCGGGCGTGGGTCGAACCGCTGCTCGACCGGCTTTTCGGGTCGGGCACCTTCGCGGTCGTGGTCACCGGCACCGAGGTGCCCGCTCTCAAGCCGGACCCGGCCGTCTACGGAGAGGCGCTGGCGCGGCTCGGAGTGCCCCCTGCCCGCGCCCTCGCCGTCGAGGACTCGGCGAACGGGCTGGCTGCAGCGCTGGGTGCCGGCCTGCGCTGCGTGATCGTGGCGAACGACTACACCCGCGGCGAGGACTTCACCGGAGCTCTGGCCGTGCTCGACGGGTTCAACGGCCCCGACGCGGCGACTCTGCTTCGCCATCACGCGCTTGAGACCACGCGGTCCACCCCATGCGGCCCGTCGGGAAGGAACGACGAAAATGATCTCCGCTGATCGGGGGGATGCCCGCATGGCGCACGCCGACGCAACCGTCACGGTCCTTGTCTACAGCGACAACCGGAACACCCGCGAGCAGGGGCGGCTGGCCCTCGGCCGCCGCCCCGCCGCCGACCTGCCGGAGATCGAGTACCTGGAGTGCGCTACCGCGCCCGCGGTGGTCAGGGCGCTGGACCTGCATGCCACGGGGGGCGCGCAGATCGACCTGCTGATCCTCGACGGCGAGGCCGTGCCGGAGGGCGGCATGGGCCTGTGCCGGCAGCTGAAGGATGAGATCCACGGCTGTCCGCCAGTGCTGTTGCTGATCGCTCGGCCGCAGGACTCCTGGCTGGCCACCTGGAGCGGGGCGGACGCGGTCATCACGCGACCGGTGGAGCCGGCGGTGCTCGCCGAGGCCGTGGCGACGCTGCTCAGGAGCCGACTGGCCGGCAACAACTGACCGTCTCGGGAGCCGAGACGACACGCGCGATGCCCACCGCCCCTACGGGAACGGGACCTTGGCGATGACCGTCGTGCCCTGGTCGGGGCGGGACCATACCTCGAGCCGGCCGCCGACGAGCTCCGCGCGCTCGGCCATGCTGCCCATGCCGTACCCGCTGGCGCCAACGTGCCCTGGCAGCAACGCAAGGCCGTCGAAACCGCGCCCGTCGTCGGTCACCTGCAGCGATACCTCGTCGCGGTCGCAGCGCAGCTCGAGCCGGGCCTGGCTGGCCTGGGCGTGTTTGACGACGTTCTGCAGCGCCTCCTGCGCGATGCGGTAGAGCGCGATCTCCACGTGCTCGGGAAGCCGGCACTCCTCGACATCGACGGTCACCTCGACGGCCGCGATCGACCGGGCCAGGCTGGCCAGGGCATCTGCGAGTCCGAGGTCATCGAGGACCGGCGGGCGTAGGCCGTTGATCGCCGCCCGGGCCTCGTCCAGCGTGAGGCGGGTGAGCCGACGTGCGTGCACGAGCTGCTCGGCCGTGAAGTCCGGCGCTTCGGTGAGTGCGTCGGACGCGGCGTCGAGGTGGAAGCGGAGGCTGAAGAGCCGTTGGGTGATGCCGTCGTGGATGTCGGCGGCCAGTCGGCGCCGCTCCGACTCCTGTGCCGCGATGACCTGCTCGGCGAACCGCTCGAGCGCGCGCTCGCGGGTGGCCAGCCTGCGGTGCAGCCGCGCCTGGTGCAGCGCTGCGGCGACGAGGCTGCCGATCGAGGTGAGCAGTCGCACGTCCCGGTCGGTGAACTCGCGGCGGTCGCGCGTGTGCACGTTGAGGGTGCCGACGAACCCACCGGGGTGGCTGGCCATGGGCACTGAGACCATGGACGTGTAGTCCTGGCCGCGCAGTTGCGGGAAGTACCGGTATCGCGGGTCGTCCTCCTTGTTCTCGACAATGACCACCGGCTGCTGATGGCTTGCCACCCACCCGCTCACGCCCTCGCCGATGGGCAGCTGGATCAGGCCCACTTCGCGGTCGAACGGCGGTGTCGCGCCGACGAGCGTGAGCGACCCGCCGGCGTCATCGAGCACATGCACGAAGCACACGTCGGTGGCGGTCGCTTCCGAGATGAGCCTGGCGACGTTCCCTGCCAGCGGCCCCAGTTCGGGCCCAGCCGAGATCGCCTCGATGATGCCCACCAGCAGCGCGTTCTCCCGCTCCGGGTCGGCCAGTCCGAGGCCGTGCCCGGTCAACGGAAGATCCCTTCGCGGAGCGCGACCGCGACCGCGCCGGCCCGGTCGCTCACCTCGAGCTTGCGGTAGATCGAGCGCACGTGGCTCTTCACCGTCTCACCACCCAGGACGAGCTTGTTCGCGATTCCGCGGTTGGACAGACCGGTGACCATGAGCGCGAGGACCTCGCTCTCCCGCTGGGTGAGGCCCAGGGCCGCGCCGGGCCAGAACTCCCCGGCTTGCAGCCGCGCGGCGGACGCGGCTGCCCGGCCGGCCATGGTCGGGTCGACGACCGTCTCTCCCGCGGCCGCCCGCTCGACGTGGCGGAGCAGCTCCTCGCCACCCATCCACTTGAGCAGGTAGCCGGCTGCCCCAGCGCGCAGTGCCTGGTACAGGTACTGCTCATCGTCGTACGCGCTCAGCAGCACGACCTTCCTCTCGGGGTCGGCCTCGACGAGCCGCCGGCACAAGTCGAGGCCACTGTAGGGGCCACGCAGCCGCACGTCGGACAACACGATGTCGGGATCGAACGCCGCGACGACGCGTTCCGCCTCTTCCGCGTCTGCCGCTTGCCCCACCACACGGACGCGCCGCGTGAACCGTGCCAGCAATGCCTTGAGTCCCTCGAGCACCATCTCGTGGTCGTCGACGAGCACGACCCGCAACGGTCGGTCTTCCATCCGAACACGATAACCGTCGGGATTCGTGCACCGGAATCCCCGACGGTCTCCCCCGCTCGGGGGGAGCCGCTCACGGTCTCCGAACGTAGCGTCGTCCGCAACGCTGAAGACAGGAGGCCCAGATGGCGCCGACCGCATCGCCGCCGCGCATCGTCCCGTCAGTCCTGCCCGCGGACTTCTCGCGACTGGGAGAAGAGTGCCAGCTGCTCGAGCGGGCCGGGGTGGACCGCATTCAGTGGGACGTCATGGATGGCGCCTTCGTTCCCAACATGACCATGGGTCCGGACATCATCGCGTCGGTGCGCCCGCTGGTGACCCTCGGATTCGAGGCGCACCTGATGGTCGAGGAGCCGGATCGCATGCTGCGGCGCTGGGTCCAGGCCGGCTGCGAGATCGTCATCGTCCACGCCGAGTCGACCCGTCACCTGCACCGCACCCTCGCCGCGGTGCACGACCTGGGGGCCCGCGCCGGGGTGGCGGTCAACCCGGCCACCCCGCTGAGCGCGGTCGAGCACGTGCTCGACCTTGTCGACCTGCTGCTCGTCATGACGGTCAACCCGGGCTTCGGCGGCCAGGAATACCTGGCGTCCATGGAGCCCAAGATCGCCGCAGCCCGCGCGCTCATCGCGCGCACCGGGCGGGAGATCGAGCTGGAGGTGGACGGCGGCATCGCGCGCAGCACCATCGCCGGCGCCGCGCAGGCCGGCGCCACGACGTTCTGCGCCGGCAGCGCGCTGTTCCGCAAGCGGGACCGCCTCGCCGACGAGGTGGCGAAGCTGCGCTCGCTGGCCGCGGAAGCGGCACCGGATTACGCGCAGGCGCAGGGCCTGCAGGAGAAGGACCAGGAGGCAGCATGAGTGCGCCCGGAGACAGGGTGCTGACCGCGCCGGCCGGCCCCGTGACGGCCGACCTGGCGCCCGCGCCGGACGACATCGACGCCCAGGCGATAGCGACGATCCGGCTGCTCGCCGCCGACGCCGTGGAGGCCGCCCGCAGCGGGCACCCCGGCCTGCCCATGGGCGCCGCGGTCCCGGCGTGGGTGGTGTGGTCGCGCTTCCTGCGGCACGACCCGACCGAGCCCGGCTGGCTGAACCGCGACCGATTCGTGCTGTCCGCCGGGCACGGGTCGATGCTGCTGTACGCGCTGCTGCACCTGTTCGGCTACGACCTGCCGATCGATGAGCTGCGCCGGTTCCGTCAGTGGGGGTCGGCGACGCCGGGTCATCCCGAATACGGGCACACGCCCGGCGTCGAGACCACCACCGGTCCGCTCGGCCAGGGTCTGGCCAACGCGGTGGGTATGGCCCTGGCGGAGCGGATGCTCGCCGCCCGGTGCAACACCGAGGAGCACACCGTCGTCGACCACCGCACGTGGGTGCTTGCGGGCGACGGCGACCTCATGGAGGGCATCAGCCACGAGGCGGCCTCGCTCGCCGGGCACCTTGGGCTGGGTCGGCTCATCGTCGTCTACGACGACAACGACATCACCATCGACGGCCCCGCCAGCCAGTCCTGCCGGGACGACGTCCTGGGGCGGTTCGCCTCCTACGGCTGGCAGGCGCTGCGGGTCGACGACGGCAACGACGTGGCCGCGGTGACGGCAGCGCTCACCGAGGCGGTCGCCGACGAGACCAGGCCCAGCCTCGTCGCGGTGCGCACGACGATCGGGTACGGCGCGCCGACGCTCGCAGGCACGAGCGCGGCGCACGGTGCCCCGCTCGGGGAGCAGGAGCTGGCGGCGACGCGGGCGCGGTTCGGCTGGCCGGCCGAGCCGTTCCACGTGCCCACCGCCGTCGCGGAGCACTGCCGCCGGCTGGCAGGCGAGGGACGCGCCGAGCGGCTGTCCTGGGAGCACGACCGCGCCCGGTGGCACGACGCCCACCCCGAGCTCGCCGCGGAGTGGGATGCGGCGATGTCGGCGCAGCCGCCGTCCGACCTCGCCGGCCTGCTGCCGCACTTCGAGCCCGGTACGGCGATGGCCACCCGCAAGGCGTCGGGGGCGGTGCTGGCCGCGGTCGGCCCGTCGTACCCGGCGCTCGTCGGCGGGTCGGCGGACCTCGCGGCCTCGACGAACACGACGATCCCCGGAGTCGGGGACGTCGGGCCCGGCGCTTACGACGGCCGCACGGTGCACTTCGGGATTCGCGAGCACGCCATGGGCGCGGTGCTCAACGGTATGGCACTGCACGGAGGGCTGCGGCCGTACGGGAGCACGTTCCTCGTGTTCTCCGACTACATGCGCCCCACGGTGCGGCTGGCCGCGCTCATGGGGCTGCCGGTGGTGTTCATCTTCACGCACGACTCCATCGCGGTCGGGGAGGACGGACCCACGCACCAGCCGGTCGAGCAGCTGGAGTCGCTGCGGCTCATCCCGGGGCTGGCGGTGCTGCGCCCCGGCGACGCCAACGAGACCGCGGCCTGCTGGCAGGTGGCGCTCGAGCGCCGTGACGGCCCGACCGTGCTGGTGCTCACCCGCCAGGACCTCCCGGTGCTGGAGCCGGTGCCCGCGAGCGTGCTCACCCGGCACGGGTCCCAGGTCGTGCGCGAGACCTCCGAGGAGCCCGACGTGGTCCTGATCGCGACCGGGTCGGAGGTGGCCCTTGTGTGTGCCGCCGCCGATGCGCTCGCCGAGCGCGGCGTTGCCGCCCGGGTCGTGTCGGTCCCGTGGCGCGAGCGGTTCGAAGAGGCGCTCGGCACCGACCCCGGACTGCTGCCGGACTGCCCGGCGGTGTGGGTGGAGGCCGGCGTGCCGCACGGGTGGCAGGCCCTCGCCCGGCCCGGCGACCAGGTCATCGGGCTGCGGCGGTTCGGCGCCAGCGCCCCTGGCCCGGTCGTCTACAGCGAGCTCGGTTTCACCGTTCCCGCGGTCGTCGAGGCCGCGCTGACCGGCATCCGTAGCAGGACAGAGGAGGAGTCGACATGCCGTACAAGCTGATGCGGATGCAGCGCGCGGACGCCAACCAGGCACCCGTGAAGCGACCCGTCATGCTCGCCATCGCCGGCGACAGCGCGGCGGGCAAGACCACCCTCACCAAGGGGCTGGTCGAGGCGCTCGGGCCGGAGCGCAGCACATCGGTCTGCGTGGACGACTACCACCGCTACGACCGGCAGGAGCGCAAGGGCCTGCCGTTCACCGCGCTGCACCCGGACTGCAACTACGTCGGGATCATGGAGCAGCACCTCCAGCTACTCGCCACAGGCCAGCCGATCCTCAAGCCGGTCTACGACCACGACACCGGCCGGCTCACCCGGCCCGAGCTCGTCGAGCCACGCGATTTCGTCATCGTCGAGGGCCTGCTGCCGCTGCACACGAAGCTGACCCGGGCCTGCTTCGACGTGACCGTCTACCTCAACCCCCCGGAGGAGGTCCGCCGGGAGTGGAAGATCAAGCGGGACACCCAGAAGCGCGGCTACACCGTCGACCAGGTGCTCGCCGAGATGGACCGCCGCGAGCCGGAGTCGGAGGCGTTCATCCGCCCCCAGCGGCGATCCGCCGATATCGTCGTCCGCTTCGCACCGATTGCAGGCCGGGAGGACCCGCCCGGCACGCCGCTGTCGGCCGAGCTGCTGCTGCGGCCGACCATCCGGCACCCGGACCTGAACGGGGTCCTCTCCAAGGGCGACCAGCGTGCGATCCACCTCAAACTGGCCCGGGACGAGGACGGCCGTCCCGTCGACGCGCTGCACGTCCACGGCTACGCCCCGCGCGAGGAGAGCCAGGTGGTGGAGAAGGCCATCTGGTCGCAGCTCGGCGTGGACGCCGGCGACCCTCCGGACACGCTGGGCAAGCTCGACGTCGGTGAGCGCAGTGAGCCGCTGGCCATCACCCAGCTCCTCCTGCTCTACCACCTGCTGGAAGCCACCCGCTGACGGCCCAAGATCGGCCCGAATCTCGCGCCCGGCCCGGTCTCGGGCCGGGCCGGTAGGGAGGGCCCGCGCCTGGTTGCGGCGAGGCGGCCGCTGGGTTGAACAACGCAGCCAGCCGGGTTCACCCCCGAGCCAAAGTGTTCCCCGGTCACTCCCCGTCTCCGACGCTCGTCATGGCAGGTGAAAGACAGCACATGAACACCACCCTGATCGCCGTCGGCTGCGCGGCAGTCGCGCTCCCCGTCGGATTCGCCATCGGCGTGCTGGTCACCAAGCAGGCCGTGCAGGACTGCGAGGCCCAGCTCGAGGACTTCCTCGCCCACTGGGTCAACACCGGCCTGACCGAGGAGTCCCCGGACTGTGACTGACCATGTAGCGCTCAGAGAACGCGGCCCTTCGTAGGCATCGGCTGGTTCCGACGATCCTCCGCCCTCGGCGCTGGTGACGTGCGACTCGCGTCACGAACGTTGACAATCCGCGCCCTCCGCTACGTCTTGGCGCCGGCTGCCGGTGTATCCCCGCGCTGTCCCCCCGCGCCACCCGCACGAGAGGGACTCCCCATGCTTGGTGCCACGGCTCTCCATGGACCGGCAGAGCCCACTGCCCCCTGCCCGTCCCTCTGCAGATCCGGCAGGCGGTCCTGGCCGTGCCCGCCGAGGTCGCCTGGGTCTCGGTGGCGCGCCGCTTCGCCTCGGACGTCCTCGCCCGCTGGAACCTGCCTCCTGACGACAGAAACAGCGCCGAGCTCATCGTTGCCGAGCTCGCTGCCAATGCTGCTCGGCACGGCCGCTGCGACATGACCCTGGGCCTGACCTTGGAGGCCGGGCTGCTGCACATCGCGGTCACCGACTCCGGAGCCGACGCCGGCCCACGGCAGGCACCCGATGACGAGGACTCCGACGAGCACGGCCGGGGCCTGGGCATCATCAAGAGCCTGGCCCACTGGATCGACACCGACAAGGACACCCGCGGCCGCCGGGTCCGCGTCGGCTTCCGCATCACCGCGCCGGCACTGTGAACCAGGCGAACCTCCTGCACCGAGACTCCCCCGCTGGGGGACAACCGCCGATCCGCAGACGAGGCCACCACCTCGCCGCGCCGACAGGGCCCACAGCACGTCCCGTTCGAGCATTGGCAGAACGCGGAAGGTCAGCTGTCGGCCGACCCGCTACGGTGTGCAACCCAAACATGAAGATCACGATCTACAGCTGGAACGTTATACTCCCCGATTAGACATTTACCGGAGAGGGGGTCGATCGGTGCCCGACTCGATGCCGACCTCGGTTGCTCTCGGCGTGCCCGGTGTCCAGGTCACGCCCGGCGATCATCTGTGCGCCTTCTACCGCGGCCCGGCGGGGCGCGACGAGATCCTGATCCCGTATCTCCGCGAGGGACTGCAGACCGGCGACAAGTGCATCTGTGTCGTGGACGCGAACGATCCCGAGGTGGTGTTGGCAGCCCTCGCCGCGGACCTCGACCGTGGACCGAGTCTGAGCAGCCGGCAGCTCGACGTTCAGCGATCAAGTGACACGTACCTGCGTGAGGGCAGGTTCTCCATGGACGTCATGCTCGATTTCTGGGGCGACGCGGTCGGCGGAGCTCTCGCTCATGGGGTCAGCTTTTCCCGGGCCGTGGGGGAGATGACCTGGTCACTGAGCCAGATGCCGGGGGTCGACGAATTGGTGGAGTACGAGTCGCGGCTCAATCGCTTCCTGCCGCGTTACCCCCAGGTGGTCCTGTGCCTGTATGACCTCGACCGTTTCAGCGGCGGGATACTGCTGCACGTGCTGAAGACGCACCCGAAGGTTCTGGTCGGCGGCATGCTGGTCACCAACCCCTACTACCTCGAGCCCGACGAGTTCCTCGCGACGAGGCAGTGAGGAGGCGATGGGTACGCCTGCGGTCCCGGCCGCACGCTCGGCGGCGCCGGACACGGCACTGCGCGACCAGCTGAGCAACCTCCGCGGCCTGCTGATGCTCTCCATGCTGATGACCGAAAGCACCGACGAACGCCAGATCCTGCACCTGGCGACCACGTCGGTGGCGTCCTTCGGGCGCTGCCACGTCGAGGGCGTCTACTTCCTGGCGGACGGGTGGCAGGCGACTCCGGCGGTGCGTCCGGAGGTGCGGGCGGCAATCGAGCCCCAGATCATGGCTCTCGGCCACAACGGCGGTCTGGTCACCGTCCCCGGCCAGGGCTGGGGATGGGCGCTGCCAGTGCGCAGCCTCGACGAATACGTCGGTCACCTGATCGTGTCGGCCGGCGAGGAACCGTCGTCGGACGAGCTGTTCCTGCTTCAGGCACTCGCCCAGCAGTCCGGTGTGGCCCTCGCGAACGCGCGGCTCCACGCGAAGGAACGGACCGCCTCCGAGGAGCTGCGCACAGCCAACGCCGCGCTCGCCGAAACACTCGGCGCACTCGAACGGACCCTGCAGATCCACGATCGGTTCACCAGGGTCGCGGTCGCGGGCGAAGGGCAGGAGGGCATCGCGACCGCCCTGCATGAACTGACAGGATTCCCCGTAGCCATCGAGGACCGATACGGCAACCTGCGGGCGTGGGCGGGCCCGAACAAACCCGACCCGTACCCGAAGGATCCCCCAGCGCGCCGCGAGCAGATGCTGCGGCGCGCGATGCGCGACGGGCGGCCGATCCGCGACGGCGGGCGGCTGCTGGTAATCGCCAGTCCGCGCCCGGACGTCCTCGGTGTCCTGGCGCTGGTGGACCCTGCGGGGGCGGCCCGGGACCAAGAGCTGATCGCATTGGAGCACGGGGCGACCGTGCTGGCGATGGAACTCGTCCGCCTGCGCAGTTTGGCCGAGACCGAACTGCACCTGCGGCGTGACCTGGTCGAGGAACTACTGTCGGGTACCGACGAACAGAGCGCCTTGGCCCGCGCGCAGGCGCTGGGCTACGACTTGGAGCGCGTGCACAGGGTGATCGTCGTCGGGGGATGCACGCAGGGCCAGGACCCGGAGGCGTTTCTCCACGGCGTGCGCCGCGCGGCCGGTTCGACAGGTGCCGGCTCGCTGCTGATGACCCGTGGTGACGCCGTGGTCCTGCTCTCCGACCGCGTGGTGCCCTGGGATCGGTTCCGCACGGCCGTCGTGGCCGAACTGGGCGGCGGCCAGTGCCAGATCGGGGTCGGCGGCCCTTGTGAGCGACCTGGGGAGTTCCCGCGCTCCTACGGCGAGGCATTGCTCGCGCTGAAGCTGCAAGGCGTGCACGGCAGCGACCGCGTGGTCACTTACGAGGATCTGGGTGTGTACCGGCTCCTCGGCGAGGTCGGGGACCCGGCAGCAGTCGAGCGGTTCATGCGGCAGTGGTTGGGACCGCTCCTGGACTACGACGCCAGCAAGCGGTCCGACCTGGTCAACACGTTGAGCTGGTACCTCGAGTGCGGTGGACACTACGACTCCACGGCGGCGGCTCTGTCGGTGCATCGCAGCACACTCAAGTACCGGCTGCAGCGGATTCGTGAGATCTCGGGGCATGACCTTGCGAATCCGGACACCCGCTTCAATCTGCAGCTGGCCACCCGAGCCTGGCGGACGCTCGAAACACTGCGCTCCCGTCCCAGGACCGCAGGGGACTGCTGACCAGCTGCGATCCCGAGGTGGGGCGGTAACGGATTCGGCGGACGCGGTCGCATTCCCGTCTGTCGATCTCGCTCGCCGCACGGCGGAATTCGTCCGCAAGGTGGCGATCCCGGCCGAGGAGGAGTGCGGCGGTGTGTCCGCCGTCGGGGGAGAGGCGCCGCGGACGCGCCTGAGGGAGGCCGCCCGAAGCGCAGGCGTGTTCGCCGCATGTCCTGCCCGAGTTCGGCGGCCACGGCCTGGACTTGCGCGGACGTGCACTGATCTTCGAGGAGGCCGGATAATCGTTGTTCGGGCCGCCGGTGCTGAACTCGCGGCGCCCGACGAGGGCAACACGCACATGCTCGAGGCGATCGCCACGCTGGAGCGGACGGGCGCGGCGTACGCGATGTGCCTGGCCCGCACCGCGCAGGACATCGCGGTGGCGCGGGCCGCGGACCGCCGGCTGTTCGCGTCCCGACTGGCCGAGCTCGGTATGGTCCAACTGATGGTCGCCGACAACGAGATCGATACCGCCGCCCCCGCGGGCTTGATCCACCAGCCGTGCGGGGAACTCGACCAGGGCCGGTCCGAGGCGCAGCCCACCGCGATGGCCATGACGTTCACGGCCGAGGCAGTGTGGGGGTCGTCGACCACTCGCTGCAGATCGACGCTATTCGTGGTGAGCGATGGGGAAGGGTACGTCGGCGCCCTCAGCGGACGAAGAGCGAGGCCTTGTCCGCCAGGTCGAGGACGTACTGCGGGAGCAGGCCCAGCGCCAGGGTGACCAGGACGCCGAGGCCGATGGAGGTGGCCGTCAACGCGCTGGGGACAGCGACGGACGGGCCGCCGGGCTCCGGCTGGGAGAAGAACATCAGGACGATGACCCGGAGGTAGACGAACGCCGCGACTGCCGAGGACAGCGCACCCGCGATCACCAGCGGGACCGCTCCGCCCGTCGCTGCGGCCTGGAAGACGGCGAACTTCCCGGCGAACCCCGATGTCAGCGGGATGCCGGCGAAAGCCAGCAGGAAGAGGGTGAAAACCGCCGCCAGCAGCGGGGAGCGGCGGCCCATGCCGGCCCAGCGGGAGAGGTGGGTGGCCTCGCCGCCCGCGTCGCGGACCAGGGTGATGACGGCGAAGGAGCCGAAGGTCACGAAGGAGTACGCGGCCAGGTAGAAGAGGGCCGAGGACAGGCCCGCCTTGCTGGTGGCGATCACCCCCGTGAGGACGAAACCGGCGTGGGCGATGGAGGAGTACGCCAGCAGCCGCTTCACATCGGTCTGGGCGACGGCCAGCACCGCACCGATGACCATGGTGAGGATCGCCACCCCCCACAGCACCGGCCGCCAGTCCCACCGCATGTCCGGGACGGCGACGTACAGCAGCCGCAGCAGCGCGCCGAAGGCCGCGACCTTGGTGGTAGCGGCCATGAAGCCGGTGACCGGTGTCGGGGCGCCCTGGTAGACGTCCGGCGTCCACATGTGGAACGGAACCGCGCCGACCTTGAACAGCAGCCCCACCAGCACCATCGTGCCGCCGATCAGCAGCAGGGCGCTGTTCGTGGTGGTGCCCAGCGTCGGAACCGCCGGGAACCGGCCGGCGATGACGTCGGCGATGCCGCCGAGCGAGACGGTGCCGGCGTAGCCGTACAGCAGAGCCGTTCCGAACAGGAAGAACGCCGAGGCGAAGGCGCCGAGCAGGAAGTACTTGACCGCGGCTTCCTGAGAGAGCAGGCGGCGGCGCCGGGCCAGGGCGCACATCAGGTACAGCGGCAGCGAGAAGACCTCCAGCGCGACGAACATCGTCAGCAGGTCGGCTGCCGCCGGGAAGAGCAGCATGCCGCCGACCGCGAACATCGTCAGCGGGAAGACCTCGGTGGTCGCGGACCCCGCCCGAACGGCAGCCCTCTCGGCGTCGCTGCCGGGCACTGCGGCTGCCTGCGGGGCGAAGGCGTCCACGGGCGCGCCGTCCGCGCCGCGCGGCTCCAGCCGCCGCTCGGCGAAGGCGAGCACCGCGACGATGGAGACCAGCAGAATGACGCCCTGCAGGAACAGCGCCGGGCCATCCACGGCGACCGCGCCCATGGCAGCCAGGTTGGCCTTGTTGGAGGCGTAGCCGCACGTGGCGAGCGTGACGACGGTGCCGACGGCGGCGATCAGCCCCAGCAGGGCGACGGCCACCTGGGTGGTGTGGCGGATGCGGCGGGGCAGGAACGCCTCGGCGAGGATGCCGACGACAGCGGCGCCGAACACGACGAGCATGGGCGCCAGCTGCCCGTACTCGACCTTCGGGGCAGGGATGCCGGCGGTGTCGCCCGCCGCCGTCCACACGGTGTAGGCGGCTCCCGATGCGAGGGCGCTCACTTCCCCTCACCTCCGGCGTTCTCGTGGATGGGGGAGTGCGAGAACCCGCCGCGCTGTCCTGCGGCCGGGTGGACGGGCTTCGGATCCATGCGATGGACCTCGGCGAGTGTGGCCTCGACCGCCGGGTTGACGAGGTCCGTGACGGCCTTGGGGTAGACGCCGAGCCCGATCAGCAGGGCCACCAGCGGGGCCACCACGAGCAGCTCCCTGGCCCTGAGGTCGGCCATGGGGGCCACGCTCTCCTTCACGGGGCCGGTCATGGTGCGCTGGTACAGCACCAGCACGTACAGCGCGGAGAGGACGATGCCGAAGGTGGCGACGACGCCCAGCGTCGGGTAGCGGGTGAAGGTGCCGACCAGCACCAGGAATTCGCTGACGAAGGGTGCCAGCCCCGGCAGCGACAGGTTGGCCAGGCCGCCGACGAGGAACGCTCCGGCGAGCACGGGGGCGATCTTCTGCACGCCGCCGTAGTCGGCGATCAGGCGGCTGCCGCGCCGCGAAATCAGGAACCCGGCCACCAGCATCAGCGCGGCGGTGGCGATGCCGTGGCTGATCATGTACAGGGTGGCGCCGCTCTGACCCTGGGTGGTCATCGCGAAGATGCCCAGGATGATGAAGCCGTAGTGGGAGATGGACGCGTAGGCGATCAGCCGCTTGATGTCCTTCTGGCCGACCGCGAGCAGCGCCCCGTAGATGATCCCGATCACAGCGAGCACCAGGATCGCGGGCGCGAAGAACTTCGATGCGTCGGGGAACAGCCCGAGGCACAACCGCAGCATCGCGAAGGTGCCGACCTTGTCGACGACCGCGGTGATCAGGGCCGCGGTGCCGGCGGTGGTCTCGCCCATGGCGCCCGGCAGCCAGGTGTGCAGCGGCCACAGCGGGGCCTTGACGGCGAAGGCGAAGAAGAAGCCGAGGAAGAGCGCCCTCTCCGTCGCCGGGTCGATGGACAGCTTGCCGTCGCGGATCGCACGGGTGAGGGTGGCCAGGTCGAAGCTGCCGTCGCCCCCGATGCCGATCCCGGCCCGGGCGGAGAGCGTGTACAGCCCGATCACGGCGGCCAGCATCACCAGGCCGCCGAGCAGGTTGTAGAGCAGGAACTTCACGGCCGCGTACGAACGCTGCCCGGCCGCCTCGTCACTGCCCGCCCGGTCGCCGAAGCCGCCGATGAGGAAGTACATCGGGATGAGCATGGCTTCGAAGAAGACGTAGAAGAGGAAGACGTCGGTGGCCAGGAAGGACACCAGCACCATCGCCTCAACGGCGAGGACCAGGGCGAAGAAGACCTGGGTGCGGCGGCGGTTCCCGAACGACCTCTCGGGCAGAGACTCCGGGTCGGCGTCGTGCCAGGAGGCGAGCATCACCAGCGGCACGAGCACGGCGGTCAGCAGCACCAGCACCGTGCCGATGCCGTCCACGCCGAGTGAGAAGGCCATTCCGAAGCTCTTGATCCAGGCATACGACTCGGTGAACTGGTAGCGGGCGCCGCCGGGATCGAAGCGTCCGGCAATGACGGCGGCCAGGGCCAGGGTGACGGAGGCAAAGACCAGGGCGACGGCCTTGGCGCTGCGCCGCCGGGCATCCGTTGTCGCGGCGGGCAGCGCGGCCGTGACGACCGCGCCGACCGCCGGGACGGCGGCGGTGACAGTCAGCAGCGGGAATGAGCTCATCACACCGACCTCATCTGGAGAATGGCGGCGACCAGCACCCCGGCACCGCCGAATATCGAAAGTGCGTACGACCGGACGTATCCGTTCTGGACGCGGCGCAGCCGGCCGGACAGTCCGCCGACCGCGGCGGCGGTGCCGTTGACCACGCCGTCGACGACCGAGCGGTCGAGGTGGACCAGGCCGCGGGTGAGGTATTCGCCGGGCTTGACGAACACGACGTGGTTGAAGTCGTCCTGGAGCAGATCGCGGCGCGCGGCCCGGGTGAGGAGCGAGCCACGGGGCGCCGCGACGGGGACGGGCCTGCGTCCGTACTGCGCCCAGGCGAGCCCGGCACCGATGGCGAGCACGGCCATCGTGGCGAGGGTGACGATCGGTGCGCTGACGGGCGGATGCCCTTCGGCGTGTCCGGTGACCGGCTCCAGCCAGTGCAGGAACGCGTCGTTCAGGCTGAACACGCCGCCGGCGAAGACCGACCCGAAGGCGAGCAGGATCATCGGGATCGTCATGGACTTCGGAGACTCGTGGGGGTGCGGCATCTCCCCGGGGTGCACCTCGATTCCGGGCTCGACGCTGGGCGCCGTGCCGGGATCGGGGGCCGGCTGCCACCGCTTCTCACCGAAGAAGGTCAGCAGCATCACGCGGGTCATGTAGTACGCGGTGATGGCCGCGCCCAGCAGGGCCGCGCCGCCGAGGATCCAGCCCTCCGTACCGCCCTTGGCGAAGGCCGCATCGATGATCTTGTCCTTGGAGAAGAAGCCGGACAGGCCGGGGAAGCCGATGATGGCCAGATAGCCGAGGCCGAAGGTGACGAAGGTGATCGGCATGTACGTCCCCAGGCCGCCGTACCTGCGCATGTCGACCTCGTCGTTCATGGCGTGCATGACCGATCCTGCGCCGAGGAAGAGCCCGGCCTTGAAGAAGCCGTGCGTGACCAGGTGCATGATCGCGAAGACGTAGCCGATGGGGCCGAGGCCGGCGGCGAGGACCATGTAGCCGATCTGCGACATCGTCGACCCGGCGAGGGCCTTCTTGATGTCGTCCTTCGCGCAACCGACGATCGCACCGAAGAGCAGCGTGACCGCGCCGACCGCCACGACCGCCGCCTGGGCCTCCGGCGCCGCGTTGAAGATCGCACCCGACCTGGTGATCAGGTAGACGCCGGCGGTCACCATGGTCGCCGCGTGGATGAGGGCCGAGACCGGGGTCGGGCCCTCCATCGCGTCACCGAGCCAGGACTGCAGCGGCACCTGGGCCGACTTGCCGCACGCGGCGAGCAGCAGCATCAGCGCGATCGCGGTGAGCGTGCTTTCGCCGGTCCCGTCGACCGAGGCCGGCACCGGCTCAAAGGCGAACGTGCCGAAGGTCGTGAACATCAGCATGATCGCGACCGACAGACCCATGTCGCCGACGCGGTTGACGACGAACGCCTTCTTCGCCGCCGTGGCCGCGGACGGCTTGTGCTGCCAGAAGCCGATCAGCAGGTACGACGCCAGGCCGACGCCTTCCCACCCGACGTACAGCAGCAGGTAGTTGTCGGCGACGACGAGCAGCAGCATCGCCGCGAGAAAGAGGTTGAGGTAGCCGAAGAAGCGGCGGCGCCGCTCGTCGTGCTCCATGTAGCCGATCGAGTAGATGTGGATCAGCGTGCCCACACCGGTGATCAGCAGGACGAAGGTCATCGACAGCTGGTCCAGTTGGAAGGCCACGTCCGCGTGGAAGCCTCCGACGGGAATCCAGCTGTACACGTACTGGTCGATGGCGCGGTGTTCGCCGTCCCGGCCCAGCATGCCGGCGAAGAGCACCGCCCCGACCACGAACGAGGCCGCCGCGAGCGCGCAGCCGATCCAGTGGCCCGTACGATCGAGCCGCCTGCCGCCGCACAGCAGCACCGCAGCGCCGAGAAGCGGCGCAGCGACGAGCAATCCGATGAGGTTCTCCACTGTCTGCGACCCCTTACAGCTTCATGAGGCTGGCGTCGTCGACCGAGGCCGAGTGGCGGGTACGGAAAATCGTCACGATGATCGCCAGGCCGACCACGACCTCGGCCGCGGCGACGACCATCGTGAAGAAGGCGATGATCTGGCCGTCGAGGTTGCCGTGCATGCGCGAGAAGGTGACGAACGCGAGGTTGCAGGCGTTCAGCATCAGCTCGATGCACATGAAGACGACGATCGCGTTGCGCCGGATCAGCACGCCCGCCGCGCCGATGCTGAACAGCAGGGCCGCGAGATAGAGGTAGTTGACCGGATTCACGGAATGGCCTCCCCCTCGGTGAATGTCGCAGCGAAGGTCCGCTCGGCCGCCTCGTCTGCGGCGCCATCAGTGAGCGCAGCACGCGAGGTGTCGGCAATGCGGCGCCGCGGGGGCGTACGGCCCAGCCGGTTGGCGCTGGAAGTCTCCAGTTGTTCGATCCGACGCAGCATGTCCCGGCTGACCTCGCGCATCTGGCCGCGGGCCCGCAGCGTGGAGTTGACCGACACCTCGGCGGTGGTGCCGTCCGGCAACAAGCCGGGGATGTCTACCCCGTTGTGCCAGGCGTAGACGCCAGGGGCCGGCAGCGGGGTGACCTGAACGCCCTCGCGTACCCGCCGCTCGGCGAGCTCACGCTGCGTGTGGCAGACCTCGGTGCGCTCCCGGTGGGTGAGCACCATCGCCCCGACGGCGGCCGTGATCAGCAGCGCGCCGGTGATCTCGAAGGCCCAGACGTAGCGGGTGAAGATGAGCTCGGCGAGACCCTGGACGTTGCCCTTCGCGTTGGCCTTCGCCAGGCCGGTGAAGGTATGCAGCTTGGCGTCGGCGATCCCAGTGATCAGCAGGACGCCGAGGCCGAGGCCGCACAGAGCGGCGCCCCAGCGCTGCCCCTTGAGGGTCTCCTTGAGCGAGTCGGCGGCGGTGACGCCCACCAGCATGACGACGAAGAGGAACAGCATCATGATCGCGCCGGTGTAGACGACGATCTGCACCACGCCGAGGAAGGCCGCGCCCTGCGCCATGTAGCAGACGGCGAGTGCCAGCATGGTGGCAGCGAGGCAGAGCGCGCTGTGCACCGCCTTCTTCAACCACACCATGCCGAGGGCACCGCCAACCGCGATCACAGCGAGCACCCAGAACTGCACGGCCTCGCTGGTGGAGGTGGCGATGGCAGCGGCGAGCGAAGGGACGGTCATGCCTGGCTCACCTCCTCCCGGTCGGCCTTCTTGGTGGGCTGCCGCGTCCTGGTGCCGGGGGCCGCGCCGGTGACCCTGCCGCGGTAGTAGTCACCTTCGTCGGTGTCCGGGTACATGGCGTGCGGTGGGGCGACCATGCCCTCGGTGAGCCCGGCGAGCAGTTGCTCCTTGGTGAAGATCAGGTCGGTGCGGTTGCTGTCGGCGAGCTCGTACTCGTTGGTCATCGTCAGCGCCCGGGTCGGGCACGCCTCGATGCACAGCCCGCAGAAGATGCAGCGGGCGTAGTTGATCTGGTAGACCGCGCCGTATCGCTCGCCCGGCGAGTAGCGCTCCTCGTCGGTGTTGTCGGCGCCCTCGACATAGATGGCGTCGGCGGGGCAGGCCCAGGCGCACAGCTCGCAGCCGACGCACCTCTCGAGTCCGTCCGGGTGCCGGTTGAGCTGGTGGCGGCCGTGGAAACGGGGCGCGGTGGGCTTCTTGTACTCCGGGTACTGCTCTGTGAGGCGCTTTTTGAACATGGCCTTGAAGGTCACGCCGAATCCGGCGGCCGGGCCCAACATGTCAGGCATCCTCGGCTCCCTTCGGGGTGCAGGTACCGCCGACGGCGGCGGGTTCGCCGGACTCCCAGAACTGCGCCTGAGGCTGCTGCACGCGGCTTCGGCGGCGCGGTACGGACGGCAGTTGCTGCCCGGGCATGGGCGGCACCGGGTAGCCTCCGGCCATCGGGTCGAAGGTGTCCGGCAGCGCGTGCTTCACCGGCTTCTCCTTGTGCCGGAACAGGTTCCACACCAGGGAGAGCAGCAGGATCGTGGTGACCGGCGCCCCGACGTAGAGGACGACCTTGGCGATGTCGTAGCCCTCGTTGCGCAGCGCCCGGACGGCGGCGACCATCAGCACCCACACCAGCGAGACCGGGATGAGGACCTTCCAGCCGAGCTTCATGAACTGGTCGTAGCGCAGCCGGGGCAGCGTGCCGCGCAGCCAGATGAAGAGGAACAACAGCAGCTGGATCTTGATGGTGACCCAGAGCATCGGCCACCAGCCGTGGTTGGCGCCCGCCCAGAAGGTGCTGATCGGCCATGGCGCCCGCCAGCCGCCGAGGAAGAGAGTGCTGGCCAGCGCCGAGACGGTGACCATGTTGACGTACTCGGCGAGCATGAACAACGCGAACTTCAGCGAGGAGTACTCGGTGTTGAAGCCGCCCACCAGCTCGCCCTCCGCCTCCGGGAGGTCGAAGGGTGCCCGGTTGGTCTCCCCGACCATCGACACGATGTAGACCAGGAAGGAGACCGGCAGCACGATCGCGAACCACGTGCGCTGCTGCGCCTCCACGATCTGTGACGTCGACATCGACCGGGAGGAGAGGAACACGGCGGCGAACGACAGACTCATGGCTATCTCGTACGAGACCATCTGCGCCGCCGAGCGCAGTCCGCCGAGCAGTGGGTACGTCGACCCGGACGACCAGCCGGCGAGTACGATGCCGTAGATCCCGACCGAGGCGACGGCCAGGATGTAGAGCACGCCGACCGGCAGGTCGGTGAGCTGCATCGTGGTACGGGTGCCGAGGATTGACACTTGGCGGTCGGCCGGCCCGTACGGGATGACCGCGAAGGCCATGAAGGCGGGGATCGCGCTGACGATCGGGGCCAGGACGTAGACGGCCTTGTCGGCACGCTCGACGACCAGGTCCTCCTTGAGGGCCAGCTTCACGCCGTCGGCGAGCGACTGCAGCAAGCCCCAGGGACCGTGTCGGTCGGGGCCGATCCGCAGCTGCATCCAGGCGACGACCTTGCGCTCCCAGACGATCGCGATGAGCACCGTGACGGTCAGGAACACGAACACGAAGACGGCCTTGAGCAGGACCAACCACAACGGGTCGCGGCCGAAGAAGCCGAGCTGGTCGCCGACGGTGGCCAGGGTGGTGAGGGAGTGGTTCATCGGCTCTCCTTCCCGCCGGTGTCTCCGCCGGTGGTGGCCGACGCGATGCCGACGACGCGCCCGGGACCCGCGCCCAGGGTGTGGACGGCGCCACCGTCGGTCGAGTTGAGCGGGATCCACACAACGCGGTCGGGCATCCCCGGCGTGGCGGCCAGCGGCAACGTGAGGGACCCGGCGGGGCCGGTCACGGTGACTGCGCCGCCGTCCACGGCGCCGATCTCGGCAGCAGTGGTGGGCGACATCCGGGCCAGCACCGGATGGCGGGTGCCGGCCAGGTGGGCATCGCCGTCCTGGAGCGCGCCGTTGTCCAGCAGCTGCCGCCAGCCGCCCAGCACCGCCTCCCCCGCGCCCGGGCGGGGCAGCGCCTCGGGGGCATCGGCAAGGGCGTCCGGCCGCTCGCCGGTCCATGGCCCGAGGGCGTCCAGCTCACGCCGGGCCGTGGTGGGGTCGGGCAGGCCCAGGTGCACGCCCATGGCGTCCGCCAGCATGCTGAGCACCCGTAGGTCGGACGGGAGGTGAGGCTGCGTCAGCTGATCGGGCTTGAGGGCGGCATCGAAGACCCGCACCCGGCCCTCCCAGGTGAGGAAGGCTCCGGCCTTCTCCGCCACGGCCGCCACCGGCAGCACCACATCGGCGCGGGCGGTGACGGCGGAGGGCCGCAGCTCCAGGCTGACCAGGAACGGCACCCGGTCCAGCGCCCCCTCGGCGGCGGTCGGGTCCGGTAGGTCCGCCGTCTCCACCCCGCCGACCAGCAGGGCCCCCAAGTTGCCGCCCGCGGCGGCCGCCAGGATCTGGCCGGTGTCGCGGCCGTACCCGGCGGGAAGCGAGGCGATGCCCCAGACGGCTGCGGTCTGGGCGCGGGCGTCCGGATCGTTGTCGGGTCGTCCGCCAGGCAGCAGGCCCGGCAGGGCTCCGGCCTCCACCGCGCCCCGCTCCCCGGCGCGCCGCGGAATCCAGGCGAGCTGGGCCCTGGTGGCCGCGGCGAGCCGCAGGGCGGCAGTGAGCGCCCCGGGTGCCGTGGCCAGGCGCTCGCCGAGCAGGATCGCCGCGCCAGGACTGCGCAGCGCCTCGGCCGCCTCCTGCCCCGCGTCCTCCAGCCCCACCCCGCCGGCGAGGGCGTCGAGCCACTCGGCCTCGGTTCCGGGCGCGGCCGGCAGCAGCGCGCCACCGAGTTTGGTCAGGCCCCGGGAGGCATGGGTGGCGATGGAGAAGACCTTCAGGCCCTTGCGCGCCGCCTTGCGCAGCCGCAGGAAGACGATCGGCGACTCCTCCTCCGGCTCGAAGCCCGCGAGCAGCACGGCCGGTGCGGCCTCCAGACTGCGGTAGGTCACCCCGCTGCCGTCCACGTCGATGCCATGCCCGGCGACGGCGGCAGCCAGGAAGTCGGCCTCCTCGCCGCTGTGCGGGCGGGCCCGGAAGTCGATGTCGTTGGTGCCGAGCACCACCCGGGCGAACTTGGCGTAGGCGTAGGCGTCCTCGACCGTGACCCGGCCGCCGACCAGGACCCCGACGCCAGCGGCTGTGCCGCGGCCGGCCCGGTCGCGCGCGGCGGCGAGTCCGGCAGCGGCGATTTCCAGCGCCTCCGGCCAGGAGGCGGGGACCAGTTCACCGGTGGCGGAGTCGCGGACCAGCGGCGTGGTCAGCCGGTCGCGCAGTTGCGCGTAGCGGAACGCGAAGCGGCCCTTGTCGCAGTTCCACTCCTCGTTGACCTCCGGGTCGTCCCCGGCGAGCCGCCGCAGCACCTTGCCGCGCCGGTGGTCGATGCGCATCGCACAGCCCGCGGCGCAGTGCTCGCAGACGCTCGGCGAGGAGGTGAGGTCGAACGGTCGTGACCGGAAACGGTAGGCGGCCGAAGTCAGGGCGCCGACCGGGCAGATCTGGACAGTGTTGCCGGAGAAGTACGACCGGAAGTCGTCGCCCTCACCGGTGCCCACCTGCTGCAGCGCGCCGCGCTCCACCAGGTCGATGAAGGAGTCGCCGGCGATCTGGTGGGAGAAGCGGGTACAGCGGGCGCACAGCACGCACCGCTCCCGGTCCAGCAGGATCTGTGTGGAGATCGGAACGGGCTTGGCGTACGTCCGCTTGCGGCCCTCGAAGCGGCTCTCGGCCTGCCCGGCGCTCATGGCCTGGTTCTGCAGCGGGCACTCGCCGCCCTTGTCACAGACCGGGCAGTCCAGCGGATGGTTGATCAGCAGCAGCTCCATCACCCCGCGCTGCGCCTTCTCGGCGACCGGCGAGGTGAGCTGGGTCCGTACGACCATGCCCTGGCTGACCGTCGTCGTGCACGAGGTGAGCGGCTTGCGCTGGCCCTCGACCTCGACGATGCACTGGCGGCAGGCGCCGACGGGGTCCAGCAGCGGGTGGTCGCAGAAGCGCGGGATCTCGATGCCGAGCAGCTCGGCGGCCCGGATGACGAGCGTGCCCGTGGGCACGCTGATCTCGATGCCGTCGATGGTGACGGTGACGAGGCCCTCCGGCGGGACCGGCGCGGCTCCGCCCCCGGCGGGAGCGTTCGTGGCGATGGTCATGGTGACGCGAGCACCCCCTTGGTGGCGGTCTTGTGGTCGTCGGCCCAGGCCGTGGACTTCGCCGGGTCGAAGGGGCACCCCTGGCCGGTGATGTGCTGCTCGTACTCGTCCCGGAAGTACGTCAGCGAGGAGAAGACCGGGCTGGCGGCGCCGTCGCCCAGCGCGCAGAAGGACTTGCCGTTGATGGTGTCCGCGATGTCGGCGAGCTTGTCGAGGTCGCTCATCGCGCCCTTGCCCGCCTCGATGTCACGGAGCAGCTGCACCAGCCAGTACGTGCCCTCGCGGCATGGGGTGCACTTGCCGCAGGACTCGTGGGCGTAGAACTCGGTCCAGCGGGTCACGGCGCGCACCACGCAGGTGGTCTCGTCGAAGCACTGGAGTGCCTTGGTGCCGAGCATGGAGCCCGCCGCGCCCACGCCCTCGTAGTCCAGCGGCACGTCGAGGTGCTCGTCGGTGAGCAGCGGAGTGGACGAGCCGCCCGGGGTCCAGAACTTCAGCCGGTGCCCGGGCCGCATGCCGCCGCTCAAGTCGAGGAGCTGACGGAGCGTGATGCCGAGCGGGGCCTCGTACTGGCCGGGGCGGGCGACGTGGCCGGAGAGCGAGTAGAGCGTGAAGCCCGGGGACTTCTCGCTGCCCATTGACCGGAACCAGTCCTTGCCCCGATGCAGGATCGCGGGAACCGAGGCGATGGACTCGACGTTGTTGACGACAGTGGGGCAGGCGTACAGGCCGGCGACGGCCGGGAAGGGGGGTCGCAGCCGGGGCTGGCCGCGGCGGCCTTCGAGGGAGTCCAGCAGGGCGGTCTCCTCGCCGCAGATGTACGCGCCGGCGCCGGCGTGCACGGTGAGTTCGAGGTCGAAGCCGCTGCCCTGGATGTCCTTGCCGAGGTAGCCCGCTTCGTACGCCTCGGCGACGGCGTGGTGCAGCCGGCGCAGTACGGGAACGACTTCGCCGCGCAGATAGATGAAGGCGTGGTTCGAGCGGATTGCATGGCAGGCGATGACGATGCCCTCGATGAGCGCGTGCGGGTTGGCGAACAGGAGGGGGATGTCCTTGCAGGTGCCGGGCTCGGACTCGTCGGCGTTGACCACGAGATAGTGCGGCTTGCCATCGCCCTGCGGGATGAACTCCCACTTCAACCCGGTGGGGAAGCCCGCGCCGCCGCGTCCGCGCAGCCCCGCCTCCTTCACCCGGGCGATCACGTCGTCGGGGGGCATCTGCAGGGCCTTGTGCAGCCCCTGGTAGCCGTCATGGCGGCGGTAGGTCTCCAGGGTCCAGGACTGCGGCTCGTCCCAGAAGGCGGTGAGCACCGGCGTGAGCAGCTTCTCCGGCCCCATCCCCTCGAGAAGGATGTCGGCGGTCACCGGCCCTCCCGCCCTTCCGGACCGGCAGGGCGGCCGGGGTCGGACACGGCGGTGTCCCGCGGGGCGCTGCCGGTGCCGGCCAGGGTCTCGCCCCTGGCCAGTCGCAACCCGGCGAGAGAGGGTTCGCCGCCGGCCCCGGAGGCGTCGACCACGCCGGGTCGCTGGTCCGGGCACCCGGCGAGGATGCGGGCCGTTTCCCGGAATGTGCAGAGCGGAGCGCCACGGGTGGGAAGGACCGTGCGGCCCGCCCGCAGGTCGTCGACGAGCTGCTTGGCGCTTTCAGGCGTCTGGTTGTCGAAGAACTCCCAGTTGACCATCACCACGGGCGCGTAGTCGCAGGCCGCGTTGCACTCGACGTGCTCAAGGGAGATCGCTCCGTCCTCGGTGGTCTCGTTGTTCTCGATCCCGAGGTGCTCCTTGAGCTCGGCGAAGATCTGGTCGCCGCCGAGCACCGCGCACAGGGTGTTGGTGCACACTCCGACGTGGTAGCGGCCGGCGGGCCTGCGCCGGTACATGGTGTAGAAGGTGGCGACGGCGGTGACCTCAGCCGTGGTCAGGTCCAGCTGCTCGGCGCAGAACCGGATACCGGTGCTGCTGACGTACCCCTCCTCGGACTGCACCAGGTGCAGCAACGGCAGCAGCGCCGAGCGCGGCACCGGGTAGCGCCCGATGATCTCCCGGGCGGCGGCCTTCAGCCGCGCTTTCACCTCTGCCGGGAAGGCGGGCGCCGGCAGCGCCGGCATGCCCAGCCCCACGGGTTCGTTTGCGTGTACCGTCATCGGTCCACACCTCCCATCACCGGGTCGATTCCGGCCACCGCGACGATGACGTCGGCGACCTGGCCGCCTTCGCACATCGCCGCCATGGCCTGCAGGTTGGTGAAGGACGGGTCCCGGAAGTGGATCCGGTAAGGGCGGGTGCCGCCGTCGCTGACCGCGTGCACCCCCAGCTCGCCCCGGGGCGACTCGACGGCCGCGTACGCCTGACCGGGCGGGACCCGGAAGCCCTCGGTCACGAGCTTGAAGTGGTGGATAAGGGCCTCCATGGAGGTGCCCATGATCTTGCGGATGTGGTCGAGGGAGTTACCCATGCCGTCGGGGCCGAGGGCGAGTTGGGCGGGCCAGGCGATCTTCTTGTCGTCGACCATCACCGGGCCGGGCTCCAGCCGGTCCAGGCACTGCTCGACGATCCGCAGCGACTGCCGCATCTCCTCCAGGCGGATCAGGAAGCGCCCGTAGGAGTCGCAGCTGTCGGCGGTGGCGACCTCGAAGTCGTAGGTCTCGTAACCGCAGTATGGGTCGGACTTGCGCAGATCGTGCGGGAGGCCGGTGGCGCGCAGGATCGGCCCTGTGATGCCCAGTGCCATGCAGCCGGCCAGGTCGAGACAGCCGACGTCGACCAGCCGGGCCTTGAAGATCGGGTTGTTCGTGGCGAGTTTGTCGTACTCGTGCATCCGAGAGCGCAGCAGCGCGACACCCTCGCGGATCTGGTCGACGGCGCCCGGGGGTAGGTCCTGGGCGAGGCCACCCGGACGGACGTACGCATGGTTCATCCGCAGACCGGTGATCAGCTCGAAGATGTCGAGGATTACCTCGCGGTCCCGGAAGCCGTAGATCATCAGGGTGGTGGCGCCGAGCTCCATGCCGCCCGTGGCGAGGGCCACCAGGTGCGAGGAGATGCGATTCAGCTCCATCAGCAGCACGCGCAGCACGGTGGCCCGCTCCGGGATCCGGTCCTGGATGCCGAGCAGCTTCTCCACCGCCATGCAGTACGCCGTCTCGTTGTGGAGTGGCGCGAGGTAGTCCATCCGCGTGACGAAGGTGGTGCCCTGCGTCCAGGTCCGGTACTCGAGGTTCTTCTCGATGCCGGTGTGCAGGTAGCCGATGCCGCAGCGGGCCTCGGTCACCGTCTCGCCGTCGATCTCCAGGATGAGCCGGAGCACGCCGTGAGTGGACGGGTGCTGCGGGCCCATGTTGACAACGATCCGCTCGTCGGCTGTGTCGGCGGCTGCCGCGACGACCTCGTCCCAGTCGCCACCGGTGACGGTGAAGACCCGGCCCTCGGTGGTCTCCCGGGCTGTCGCCTCTGCATATGTCTCGGACATCAGCTGTACGACCTCCGCTGATCCGGAGCTGGGATCTGGGCGCCCTTGTACTCGACGGGGATGCCGCCGAGCGGGTAGTCCTTGCGCTGCGGGAAGCCCTGCCAGTCGTCGGGCAACAGGACCCGGGTGAGAGCGGGGTGCCCGTCGAAGACGATGCCGAAGAAGTCGTACGTCTCGCGCTCGTGCCAGTCGTTGGTGGGGTAGACCGAGACGGTGGACGGGATGTGCGGGTCGGCGTCCGGCGCCGAGACCTCCAGTCGGATCAGCCGCCCGTGGGTGACCGACCGCAGGTGGTACACGGCGTGCAGCTCGCGGCCCGTGTTGCCGGGGTAGTGCACTCCGCTCACCCCGAGGGACAGCTCGAAGCGCAGGGCGGGGTCGTCCCGCAGCGTCCTGGCGACCTGGAGCAAGTGCTCGCGCCGGATGTGGAAGGTCAGCTCGCCGCGGTCGACGACGGCCTTCTCGATGGCCTTCTCGGGCGCCAGACCCTGCTCCTCCAGGGCACCCTCGAGCTCGTCGGCGACCTCGTCAAAGTCTCCATTTGCACCTCGGCCGCGTGGAGCGCCGTACGGGCGGGCGGTCGCGCCGGGTAGCCGTACGGACCGTACGAGGCGTCCGTAGCCGGAGGTATCCCCCGAGTCGCCGCTGCCGAACATGCCGCGCCGCGTGTCGATCACTTCGCCGAGCTCGCCGCGCGGGACGGGCGGAGAACCGTTCTTCCCCGCGTCGCCATTCCGCCCGGCACCGTTGATGGCGCTCATCGCAGCAGCCCCTTCATCGCGATGGTCGGGACTGCACGCAGCGCCTCCTGCTCGGCCTGCTTCTCCGCCCGGAGGCGGTTCACGCCGAGCTTCTCCTCGCGGATCTTCTGGTGGAGCTTGAGGATCGCGTCCATCAGCATCTCGGGGCGGGGCGGGCAGCCGGGCAGATAGATGTCGACGGGGACGATGTGGTCGACGCCCTGGACGATCGCGTAGTTGTTGAACATGCCGCCGGAGGAGGCGCACACGCCCATGGAGATGACCCACTTCGGGTTCGGCATCTGGTCGTAGACCTGCCGCAGCACCGGGGCCATCTTCTGGCTGACACGCCCGGCAACGATCATCAGGTCCGCCTGCCGAGGGGAGCCGCGGAAGACCTCCATGCCGAAGCGGGCCAGGTCGTAGCGCCCGGCGCCGGTGGTCATCATCTCGATGGCGCAGCAGGCGAGGCCGAAGGTGGCCGGGAAGAGGGAGGACTTCCGGACCCACCCGGCGGCCTGCTCGACCGTCGTCAGCAGAAAGCCGCTCGGCAGCTTCTCTTCGAGTCCCATGGACATGCCCTCTCCGCTAGTCCCACTCAAGGCCGCCGCGGCGCCAGACGTAGGCGTAGGCGACGAAGACGGTGAGCACGAAGAGCAGCATCTCCACGAGCCCGAAGATCCCGAGGGCGTCGAAGGTGACGGCCCAGGGGTAGAGAAAGACGATCTCGATGTCGAAGACGATGAAGAGCATCGCCGTCAGGTAGTACTTGATCGGGAACCGCCCGCCGCCGGCCGGCTGCGGGGTCGGCTCGATGCCGCACTCGTACGCGTCGAGCTTGGCCCGGTTGTAACGCTTGGGGCCGACGAGGGCGGCCATCACGATGGATCCCACCGCAAACGCCGCCGCGATGGCACCGAGCACGAGGATCGGCTCGTACGCGTTCATAGGCTCCCGCTCCCTCCGCAGGTCATGCCTGACTGCATTCGCACTGCTCTGCCGGGGACCCCGTGATCATCCTTGTCAGGCGGTCCACAAACCCTGGTGGCCCCAGGTCACCCAACTCCTTCCCATGCGTGCTCCGTCGGCGGTGCACTCCGTCCGGTACTCCGCCGCGGTGTCACGCCCCTGTCCACCAGAACTCCGCCGGCGGCGCACCGACTCCAGGGAGACTAGGAATCCGCTACGAGGCCCACATCCCCTGCCGGGGGGATCATCGAGGGGATGGCCAAGACGCCGGCCGCGCCGGCTTCTCGTGCTGCTCATCGCCCTGCCGGGCATGCCGCCGGCGTATGTGCCGGCGCCAACGAGGCCACCGCCGTCATCGGGCACCACCGTCCGCCGACCACGCCCGGCGCGCCCCCTCGGGATACGGCTCGCCGCCCGGATCAGACGTGGCGGCGATCGCCTCCGTCTCCGAAGTGTGTTCTTCGCCACCGGCATTGACAGCGCGGCACTGTGCCTGCTCATCATGGTGCGGCTGCTCACCATCGCCGCCCTCCCGGCCGTGGTGAGCTCACCTGGCGCCAGGTCCTGGCCGCGTTCCTGGCCACGTTCCTGGCCACAGGCTGCGGCATTGGCTTCTGCCTCACTCCGTCTCCCACCGGGACCAGCACCGGGACCAGCAGCAGGCTCACTCGCAACGGCGTCGTCCATCGCGCCGCTCCGTACCTCTGCACCCCCGTCAACCGCCGACACGCAGCCACCCCCAGCAGCGGCAGCGCGGCAGCGCGGCAGCGGGTGCCGGCCGACGCCGGAATCCCGGTTCTGGCCCAGGGCGAGTCAGTGGGCGGACTGGCTTGCGGAGACCTGATACAGACAGCCGCGGCACAGTTGGAGTGGAGTACGTTCATGGCTGATGAATTCATGCCGGACGAGCCGGTCCGCGCCGTAGAGCTGGTCTCGCCGATCGCCCAATATGCGCCCGATGAGGGTGCCAACTGCTCCGATTGGCCCGGTCTGACCCTCTACCGTTTCGACTCCCCGGTCCCGCCGGACTGGGACGCGGTGAACTCGCTGCGTCTGCCTGGTCGCCCAGGGCGGGCGGCAAGACGGCACGGATCGGGAGCCGGGACTACATGTACGACCCGCTCCACTATGTGGTGCTCACCCGGCATCTGCGTCTTAAGGCGGAGACCACCGAGGCGTCGGCCGCCCAGTCGCATTTCATCTGCGAGTTCAAACGACACTTCGGTGAAACACTCCGGGCCCAGCACGTGCTGGCTGGCACTGGCCTCGCCGAACTCGTCGACGTCGTGCTGGGGATCGATCGACTCGGTGCCGGTCAGCGAACCCGAGCCCAGCCATCTTCGTGCTGTGCTCGACCAGTTCGGGGTCACCACCGACGAAGCCATCTACGTCGGGGACACCAACATCGACGCAACACCGCACAACGCCTTGGAGTCACTTACCGACACGTCGCGTGGGGACACCCCGTCCCGAACTGCACTGTCATCGAGAAGTTCGCTTCGCCGGTGAGCTCTGCCGACCGGACCCCTCTCCCCGAACGCGATCGTCCCGACCTTCCACAGGAGACAGCACCATGCAGCCTCGCACCGACCAGGAAAAGGCCAAGTGGGCCGCCGGTATCGCAGCAGTCCACGCCTACGTCCGCGACGGCATGAAAATCGGCCTGGGCTCCGGTACGACCGCGCACTGGTTCGTCCGAGCACTCGGTGCCGCCGTCTCCGAAGGGCTCGACGTCGTAGGAGTCCCCACCTCGACCGGCACCCGCGATCTGGCCATCGAGGTGGGCGTCCCACTGACCATGCTGGCTGAGGTCGACAGGCTCGACATCACCATCGACGGCGCCGACGAGATCGACCACGACGGGGCCATGATCAAGGGAGGGGGTGGGTGCCTGCTGTGGGAACGCATCGTCGCCGACGCGTCCGACAAGATGGTGGCAGTCGTGGATGGCACCAAGGTGGTCGACACACTCGGCGCGTTCCCGCTCCCCATCGAGGTGATCCCGTTCGCCTGGGAATCAACCCAACGCTCCATCGCCCGGCTCCTGACCCGCCTCGGCTATCCAGAACCTGACCTTCGGCTCCGCACCAGCAACGGCGAGACCGTGATCACCGACAGTGGCAACTACCTGATCGATGCGCATCTGCAGGCCATCAAGGACCCGATCGCACTGGATGGCCAGCTCAACTGCATTCCGGGGGTAGTGGAGAACGGCCTGTTCACCGGCGTAGCCGATGAGATGATCATCGGTTCGGCCTCCGGCGAGTACGAGATCCGTGATGTCCACTCGGCACCGTCTGCCCGGCCCTTGATCACTTCCCGGGAGGGGAAATGAACGGCCTCTTCGTAGAGTCGGGGCCCGCCGTCTCCCGCGTGAAGTCGACCAGCGTCCACATCGACCGCGCCTGACCGCATCCTCCCTGAGCCTGGGCCGTTCCCGTGCGTGAGAAGTGACCCGTTGCTGTTGCGAGCCCGTGCTCGTTCAGCGTGAACCCGTGCTCGTTCAGCGTGAAGGGGACACGTCCCATGTCTCTGGCCGTCCGTCGGCGACGCGCCGGCCGCGGCGGCGAGATCCAGCTCACCGACGCCCTGCCTACGCTGGCCGAGACCCGGAGCCTGGGCGGGCCCGTGCACGGCGTCGTCTTCCAGGCCGCCGCAACGACACCGGGGACCGTGTCGACTGTCTGCGTGCCCTTGTCAGACTCGCACGCGAACGTGAAGATCGGGACCGGACTTCCGGACCAGGCTTCGCAGTCATGTCACGAGGGATGGAGCGCTTTGAGCAGTGTCGAACAGGCCGCCGCGTCGGCCGTGCCCACCCCCTCGGGCCACGGCCCGGCGGCCGCCCAGGAAGCCCACGACGCCGGGACGGCCGCCGCCGAGGACCCGATCTGGTCGGTGCCCGAGCACCTTGCGGACATCCTCGCTCACATCCGCCCGCTGGAGCCCCTCGAGTTGCGCCTCCTCGACGCCCAGGGCTGTGTCCTCGCCGAGGACGTCACGGTTGCGGTCGCGCTGCCGCCGTTCGACAACAGCTCCATGGACGGCTACGCGGTCCGCACCGCCGACGTCGAGGGCGCCTCGGAGCACCGCCCGGCCGTGCTGACCGTCATCGGGGACGTCGCCGCCGGCAGCGGTGAGCTGCCGACCGTCGGCCCCGGTGAGGCCGCCCGCATCATGACCGGTGCCCCGCTGCCGCCCGGCGCCGACGCCGTCGTTCCGGTCGAGTGGACCGACGGCGGTACGGGCCGGGGGCCCGCCACCACCATGCGTGCCCACTCCTCCGCTCCCGAGGGCGCCGGCGGCGAGGTCCGGGTCTACCGCCCCGCCCGGGCCGGACAGCACATCCGCCTCCGCGGCAGCGACGTGCAGGCCGGCGATCTCGCCCTGGAGGCCGGTACGGTCCTCGGCCCATCCCAGATCGGGCTGCTCGCGGCCATCGGCCGCAGCACCGTCACGGTCCGGCCGCGCCCGCGCGTGGTCGTCATGTCCACCGGCAGCGAGCTCGTCCAGCCCGGCGAGGAGCTGACCCCCGGCCGCATCCATGACTCCAACAGCTTCGCGCTCACCGCCGCGGCCCGGGACGCCGGAGCCATCGCCTACCGCGCCGGGGCCGTGGCCGACGACGCCGAGAGCCTGCGTGCCGCCCTGGAGGAGCAGCTGGCCCACGCCGACCTCATCGTCACCAGCGGCGGCGTCAGCGTCGGCGCGTACGACGTGGTGAAGGAAACGTTGTCGCGGTTCGGGGGAGGGGCGCACGACAGGGACGACAGGGACGACGCCGGCGGACCGCACGGCAGCTCCTCCGCCGCGGAAGGCGGCCGGGTCGAGTTCCGCAAGCTCGCCATGCAGCCTGGCAAGCCGCAGGGCTTCGGCCGCATCGGCCCCGACCGCACCCCGCTGCTCGCCCTCCCCGGCAACCCGGTCAGCGCGTATGTCTCCTTCGAGCTGTTCGTCCGCCCCGCGATCCGGGCCCTCATGGGGCTCGAGCCCCACGAGCGCAGGGTGGTCCGGGCCCGTCTCGAGGTCGGCGAGCCGCTGACCTCGCCGGCCGGCAAGCGGCAGTTCCTGCGCGGCAGGTACGAGCCGCCCACCCAGGAGGGGACGGCCGGCGGTGTCGCTCCGGTCGGCGGGGCCGGGTCGCACCTGGTCGCCGCCCTGGCCCATGCGGACGCGTTGATCGTGATCCCCGAGGACACCACGGAGGTCGAGCCGGGTGCCGAGCTGGACGCCTTCCTGCTCGGCTGATCGTGCTCGGCCGAGCCTTCGTCGGGCCGGCCCGGGACCTCCGGGGTTCGTGGATCGGCCCTGGGCTGCCGTCTTTCCGCGGTGCCGGTACCGTGTCTGCCCACGCAGACCACTGGGAGCATCGTCAGCCATGAGCACGCAGCGTCACCTCACGCATCTCGACGACGCGGGTGCCGCCCGCATGGTCGACGTCTCGGACAAGGACGTCACCGCGCGCACCGCGCGCGCGAGCGGGCGGGTCCTGGTCTCCCTGCACGTCGTCGAGCTGTTGCGCGGAGAGGGCGTTCCCAAGGGCGATGCCCTCGCCACGGCCCGGATCGCGGGAATCATGGGTGCCAAGCGCACCCCGGATCTGATTCCGCTGTGTCATCCGCTCGCCGTCTCCGGGGTGAAGGTGGACCTCTCGGTGGCCGACGACGCCGTCGAGATCGAGGCCACCGTCAAGACTACCGATCGCACGGGCGTCGAGATGGAGGCGCTGACAGCCGTCACCGTCGCCGCCCTGACCGTGATCGACATGGTGAAGGCCGTCGACAAGGCCGCGGTCCTCACGGATGTGCGGGTCGAGGAGAAGACCGGAGGCAAGTCCGGGGACTGGAGCCGTACGTCGTGACCCCTGTCCCCTACCGGGCCTTCGTCGTCACCGCCGCCAACCTGTGGGGTTCCAGAACACGGCTCCCTGCGACGACCTGCGTTTTTACGCCGCTCGCTCGTACTCGTCGATGAGGCCGCCGAGTCGTTGTCGGCGCTTGATCCGCTCGGGGGACCTGCTCGGCTTCTCCTGCGAGGCTTGCTGGCTGCGCTTCGCAGGCGCTCACCTGGCCCGGATATTCCCTGCTCCACAGCCGTGATCCCGGAGAAACGGGGGCCGTGGGGCACTGCTGAACCGAAATCCGGCCGGCCCAGATCGTCACCGGGACGCCGAGCGCATCCCGGAACGCGGTGCGCCGGATGGTGGCGGCGGATCATCCGCCGAAGCGCGAGTGCCAGGTCGGCCGCACTGGGCTCAGATCGTCTCGATGCCGAAGCACTTGAGCTTGCGGTAGAGCGAAGATCGGGCGATCCCCAGCGCAGCGGCGGCCTGCATCCGATTACCGCGCGCATCGTGCAGGGCCCTGACGATGGCATCGCGCTCGATCGACTCGAGGCCGGTGAGCTGCCGCCGTGATGCGTTGTGGCAGTAGCCGGGCAGATCCTCGGGCTGGAGGTCTCCGACCGGACGCTTGATCAGCGCGGCCCGGAGGGCCTCCTCCAGCTGGTGGATGTTGCGCGGCCATGTGTAGCGGCAGATCACCCTCATCGCAGCCGGACTGACGCGGATCTCGCGCCCGTTGGAGAGCCTGGCGAGCAACTGGGACACCACCGTGGGAATGTCGTCGATCCGGTGGCGCAAAGGCGGCACCGTCACGGCCTGCTGGAAGTGGACCAGCACTTCCCGGAAGGGGAGATCCGAGTTGATATTGGCGTCCGAGAGGGTGGCTGCGAGGTACGCGGGTCGTTCGCTGTCCGTGAGGGCCTGGAGGAACGTGTCGAGCCGTTCCACGCCGGCGGTGGACAGCGCGTCGATGTTGCGGAAGATGTACAGCGTCGGGATGGGGGTGGCCTCCATCGCCTCCACCGCATTGGTGTGCGAGTCATGCGAGATGTCGACGGCGTCGATGAGCACGCTGCGGCCACCCGGCGTGATGCTGTGATAGATCTCGGTGACCAGCGAGAACTTGCCGGTGCCGGTCTCCCCCATGACGAGCAGCGCATTGTGCTCGGCCAGTGCGGCCGATATATCCGTACATGCTCGTTTCCATGAAGGGGACTGCCCGCTGCCGCTGAGCTTCTTGAGGCCGAGCAGTGGATGCCGACGCGAGCCCGTGTCCCCCTTGGCGGCCGAGGGCGCCGAGAAGACCTCGGCTACGGTGTGCCCCCTGGCCGTCATGGGCGGGCTGTTCTCGCTACGGAGAGTGACTTCGACCACCATGCCGGCCACATCCACGCCCACGACGATCCGTGTGCCCCGCATCCGGACGATCTTGCCGGTCGTCAGCTCGATCTCGTCGACAGCTTGAGCCTCACGCGCCATGAGGTACCGCGCGTGCTCCTGGATTGTCCGCTGCTCGACGGGATCGAACAGGGTCTGGGCCAGTGAGTTGCACATGACGAGGTTGCCGCTGACCGCCATGACGGCTTCCCGTGACCGCGAGTCGACCCGGACGAACGTCTCGAACAATGCCTGCTGACACTGGCTCCGGTCGAGCAGGAGATTGCGCTCGATGTCCTGCGCCGCAGAGCGGACCATGGAGTGCATGAGAGGGTTGGCGTGCTCGGTGAGGCAGCTGATGTCGAGGACGCCCTCGATGCGTCCGGTCAGCGGATCCCGGACCGGTGCGCCGGCGCAGGAGAACGGCTGAAGCCGTTCATGGAAGTGTTCCGGCCCCATGATGTGGACCGGCTGTCCCGACTCGAAGACCGTGCCCACGCCATTGGTTCCCAGATGCCCTTCTGCGTAGCTGAAGCCGGGAGCAAAGGACACGCCGTCGAGCAGGAGCCCGATCGGCCGGGCCGTGTCCACACGACTCAGGACGCGAGCCTTGGCATCGGTCAAGGCGATGCTCAGCGGAATGTCCGCGGTCTCCTCGCTGAGCCGCTTGATGATCGGCTGGGAGCAGCGGACGAGTCGCGAGGAGGTGTCGAGGTCGTTGTGGTACTCCGCCCGCAGGCTGTGGGCGTCGACACCCGCGCTCTGCGAGCGCTGCCATGACGCGGCGACGAGATCGGGGACGTCGCCCACGTCGGCCGACCCTGATGTAAGAAAGCCGGCACGCGCAGCGGCGGTGCGCAGCAGCCGGTTGGCTACATCCACAGTCCAGCTCCTCGGTCCTCAGCGTCCCTACTTCGGCTCGAGACCTCACGGGTCGGACTGCACCGACCTGCCGAGCGGCGCCATGATCATCGCCTTGGCGGACTACTCGTAGGATGTGAGGACACCTTCTCCGGCGCGCGGTCGGCCGGACGGGGTCTCCTGTCGGCGAGCGCGAATGCCCGCGCACCTGAGATGCGGCCAGTCAGGTGGTACGGGCCCCGGTTGGAGTAGAAGTATCAAGGCACGGACCCGGCCGCGTCTATAGGCAAGCCTGCCCGAGTTGCTCCCACCCTTGCAGCCGGCCGTCGCGTCATGGCGGCCCCCGCCGCTCGGCGGGCTGCCACCGCGCAGCGACGATCAGAGACGCCCATGCCGCCGCGACGCGTCGCCTGTCCTGGGGTTGGACACCGACCCGGCGCAACGGCGACCGGGTCCGGACGGCCGGTCCGGCGCGACAGTCGACGCCCCTCCCGCGCGGCACCGCCACAGACGGGATGAAGGCGGCATCACGGGCCCACGATCAAGCGCCACGCATGTGAAACATACAAGGTGAACGCGCGAAATTACCTCGCCGCATCTCTCAGGGGAAGGGCTGGGGACGGTCTTTTTTCCGCGAGGCGGTGTCCGAATGTGGGACACGTCGGGTTCCGGCGAATGAAGTGAACTTTGCCGCAGTCCTCCTGAGCCCGAGGAGAGACGAACCACGGCATCCCCATCGGACGACGCAAGGGACCTTCATGGAACGTCTGATCAACATTGACAACGGTGGGACTCTCACCGATATCTGTGTCTGGGACGGCGAGGACTTCACCTACACCAAGACGCTGACCACGCCGTTCGACCTGTCGCAGTGCCTCTTCGACGGCATCACGAAGGCGTCTGCCGAGGTCTTCGGCGAGAAGAACCTCGAGGGGCTGCTGCACAGCACCCAGCACATCCGCTACTCGACCACGCAGGGCACGAACGCCCTTGTGGAGCGCAAGGGGCCACGCATCGGCCTCATCACCGACGACGCGGCCGTCGTGGACGAGCTGCGTCAGAGCGAGGCAGAGGCGAGTCTCTTCGACGACCTCGTCGGAAACCGCGTCGCCATCGTCGACCCGCATGCGGACGACGAGGCCCTCAACTTCGACCTCGTCCAGCACGTCAATGCGCTGACGACGGACGGTGCCGCGCGCATCGTCGTGGCCGTCGGCGAGACGAATGGGAACGAGGAGCGCAGGCTGCGGCAGATCCTGCTGCGGAAGTTCCCCCGCCACCTGCTGGGTTCGGTACCGATTCTCTACTCCTGGGAGTTCGCGGCCGACCGGGTCCGTGCCCGCCGCATCTGGTCCGGCATCATCAACTCCTTCCTGCACCCGACCATGGAGCGCTTCCTCTACAACGCGGAGGACCGGCTGCGGGAACACCGGGTCAGGAACCCGCTGCTCATCTACCGCAACGACGGCGCTTCCTCGCGCGTCGCCAAGTCGGTCGCGCTCAAGACGTACTCCTCCGGTCCTCGCGGTGGTCTCGAGGGCACCCGTGCCCTGGCCCAGGCCTACGGCCTCAAGCACGTCCTCATGATCGACGTGGGCGGCACCACCACCGACGTGGGCTCTGTCAAGGACGCGCAGATCGCGGTCGAACGCCGGGGCTCGGTCAAGGGCGTGCCGATCTCGTTCCCCTTGAGCGACGTGCACTCGGCCGGTGTCGGCGGCAGCTCGGTCATCTCTGTCAAGGACGGCGAGATCACGGTCGGACCCGAGAGTGTCGGTGCGGCGCCCGGCCCGGCCTGTTTCGGCTTCGGCGGTACGAGCGCCACGATCACCGACGTCAACCTGCTGCTCGGTGTGCTCGACCCGGCGACCTATCTGGACGGGGGTGTCTCGCTGGACGCCGAGCGCGCGAAGGCGGTCATCAGGTCGACGGTCGCCGAGCCTCTCGGCATCACGCTGGAAGAGGCGCTCGTGCGGATGGAGGCCGCCTACTTCTCCCGGATGGCCGAGTCGTTCGCGCCGATGATCGAGAACCCGGCCGAGACGACGATCGCGGCCTTCGGTGGCGCCGGTCCGATGAGCGCCTGCGGCGCGGCGCGCCTGAACAACGTCAAGAGCGTGCTCATCCCCAAGCTCGCGGCCGTCTTCTCGGCCTTCGGGATCAGCTTCTCCGACATCGGCCAGAACTACGAGGGCGGGATCCCCGAGCCGACCGCCGAGTCCGCCAAGGAGGTGTACGACGCCTTGCTGGCCCGGGCCGAACGCGACATCTTCCAGGAAGGATACGACCTGGCATCGTGTCAGGTCGCCTGGCACCTGGCGGTCGAGGAAGCGGACGGCAGCTTCGTCTCAGAGACGCCTTACACCGTGGGCGACGTACCCCGCCTCAGCGACGGGCAGCGCGCATCCCTGAAACTCAGCGTCACCGTCGAACTGCCGCACCCCAGCCTCGGCTCGGGTGCCGCGGCGACGCCGACGCCGGCTGTCCCCAACGGATCCCGTCAGGTGCGTTCGAGTGCCACTCAGGTGGACGAGGTGTCCGTGTACTCCCTCGTCGACCAGGCGCCCGGTGCCACAGCACAAGGTCCGGCGATCGTCGAGGGACCGTTCTTCACCGCCCGCGTCCTGGAGGGCTGGAAGCTCGACGTCACGGCGACGGGCGACCTCATGCTCACGGACACCCGCTGACCGCCCACCCACAGTTCACAAGAAAGGCAACGGTCACCATGCGCGTTCCGATGACCGAGTACTTGTTCATCGATCTGGACACCGAGAGGTGGGTGTGCCGGGTCTGTGACCACGACCTCGGCAGCGCCCGGGGAAACTACAAGGAGGGCACGCTCGTCTACGACCGTGATCCTCGCGAGATCCACCAGCCGATCATCGATCCGGAGCGGTACGAGTTCACCTTCTCCCCGGATCCCACGTACTGCCGGATCCTCGAGTTCTACTGCCCCGGGTGTGCCACCCAGCTCGAGACCGAGTACGTGCCGCCGGGCCACCCCCCGGCCGTCGACATGCTCTGGGACATCGACGCCCTTCGCGCCCAGTGGCAGGAGCGCGGCACCGACCCCATGGAAGCCATCAGCTACGGCCCGGGCGTCGAATCCGGCAGCAACGTCGACCACGGCAAGATCGCCCACCGCCACTGACCGCCGTCGAGAAGGAGACCCATCACCATGAAGCGTATCTCCGTCGACATCGGCGGAACGTTCACCGACTGCTTCTTCGTCTGGGACGACAAGTACGTCGAGGCCAAAGCCCTGACGACGCATCACAACCTCGCCCTCGGCTTCAATGAGGCGCTCGACATCGCGTGCAGCCGGGCAGGGCTGGACCGCGACCTGGTGCTGTCCGAAGTCGACTCCGTCCGGTACGCGACAACTCTGGGCACCAACGCGCTCATCGAGCGCAAGGGTCCCAAGGTCGGCGCCCTCGTCACGCACGGCTTCGAGGACACCATCCCGCTGTCACGGGGACGCGGCTACGGCGAGGGACTGGATCCCTCCATGCAGCAGAACCTGCCGGCCGCGGAACGGCCCGAGCCCCTCGTGCCGCGCCATCTCATCCGCTCGGTCAAGGAGCGGGTGAACTCGGCCGGCAGGATCGTCGTCCCGATCGACGAGACGGACGTGCGCAACATGGTCCGCGAGCTCGTCGACAACGGCGCCGAGGCCCTCGTCGTGTCGCTGACCAACGCGACCGAGAACCCCGAGCACGAACTGCGGATCCAGGAGATCATCCTCGAGGAGTACCCGCCGCACGAGCTCGGCGCCATTCCGGTGCTGCTGGGCCACCAGGTCTCCGGCCGCAAGGGCGAGTACGTGCGGGCCACGTCGACCATCGTCGACGGCTTCCTTCACGAGATCATGTTCCACGCGCTCAGCCAGCTCGCCAACAACCTGCGCGACTCCGGCTACGACAAGCCGATGCTGGTCATTCACAACTCGGGCGGCATGGCGCAGATGAACTCCACCGACGCCCTCCAGACCATCCACTCGGGTCCGATCGCCGGTGTCGGGGCAGCGGAGCACCTGTCGAGCGAGACGGGTATCGGCAATGTGATCGCGACGGACATGGGCGGCACGTCCTTCGACATCGGCCTGGTTCCCGAGGGCGGCGTCAAGCACTACGACTTCCAGCCGACGATCGACCGCTGGCTGGTGTCGGTGCCGATGGTCCACCTGCTGACCCTCGGGGCGGGCGGTGGCTCCATCGCCACGTTCGACCGTATTCACAAGGGCGTCAAGATCGGTCCGGAGTCGGCCGGGTCCGATCCGGGGCCGGCGTGCTACGACCGAGGCGGCCTGCGGCCGACGGTCACCGACGCGGACCTGCTGCTCGGCTATCTCGACCCGGACAACTACGCCAACGGCTTCATCAAGCTCAACCCCAAGCGCTCGGTCTTCGCGATCGAGGAGACCCTCTGCGACGAACTCGACATGGATGTCATCGACGTCGCGAAGGAGATCAAGCGGGGCGTCGACGAGCAGATGGCCATCGGCATCGCCAAGGAGCTGCGGGTCCGCGGCTACCTTCCCGAGGACTTCACCATGCTCGCCTACGGCGGGAACGGCCCGCTGCACGCCTGCGGCATCGCCGACCACGCCGGCATCAAGAAGATCCTCGCTCCGCCGTTCTCCTCCGTGTTCTCCGCCTGCGGCGCCGGCAACATGCAGCCGCTGCACATCCACGAGCGTGGTGCCCACGTGGTCCTGTACAACGCGACGGACCGCAGCCTGTACGACAAGTACGACGAGTTCAACGCCATCGTCGGCGAGCTCGAGGCCAAGGGGCGGGAGGACCTGGTCCGCCAGGGATACGACCCGGAGGACGTCCAGTACCGCCTCGAGATGGACATGCGGTACGGCAACCAGCTGGTGACGACGGCGGTGGTCTTCGACATCACCCGGATGAACGGTGTCGGCGACGTCCTGCACATGATCCGGACCTTCTCCGACATCTACGGCAAGCGCTACGGCGAGGGCTCGGAGGCTCCCGAGGCGGGAATCCGGGTCCAGACCATCCGCGTCGCGTCCTTCGTCGAGGGTGACGTCGTGAAGTTCGATTCTCTCGAGTTCGCGGGGGAACGCACGGATCCGACCCCGGTGAACCACCGCAGGGTCCACTTCGTCGGCGAGGACCAGCCGATCAACACGCCGATCTACGACGCCACGGCACTGACGCACGAACACCGGGTCGTCGGCCCGGCGATCGTCACCACCGAGAACACCACGTACCTCGTCGAGCCCGGCTGGCGCCTGGAGCCCACCCCGCAGGGTGCGGTGTGGTTCCTGCGGGACTAGTCCCCATCGGCTTTCAGGGAGAATCGCAATGACCGTCATGCACGAGCAGAAGCAGAACAAGGGACTGACTCCGCAGGAGCAGGAGTGGGTCGACCAGTTCATGGACGAGACCACCCTGTTCCTCGGTCCGGACCGCGAGATCATGCGGTCCCACCACATCGCGCCGCGATCGGAGCTCGAGCAGGAGTGCATCGCCAAGGGCATCGACCCGCTGCAGATCGACCGGATCCGCAAGCGTCTCGCCGGCGCTCTCGACGAGGGCTACGAGATGTGCGAGGCGATGGGTGCCGCCCCCGGCGCGAAGTGGGGTGACCTCACGACCGCCATCTACACGGCCGCGGGAGACGTCACCTACCTCTCCTGCCACGGCGTGATCGCCTTCTCGGCGATCCTGCACCACCCGATCCGGTACATCATGAAGTACTGGAAGGACGAGCCGACCGTCGGCATCAACCCCGGTGACGGCTTCATCCACAACGACGCCCGGTTCGGCAACGTCCACAACACCGACCAGTCGATGATCATGCCGGTCATCCGCAACGGCGAGGTGATCGCCTGGGTCGCCGCCACCATCCACGAAGGCGAGAACGGCGCCTGCGAACCGGGCGGCATGCCGTCGGGCTCGGAGACCCCTTTCGACGACGGTCTGCGGATGAGCCCGTTCAAAATCGTGGAGCGCGGTGAACTCCGCCGTGACCTGCTGACCTTCCTGCAGCACTCGGTCCGCGACCCCAAGCTTCAGCTCGCCGACCTCAAGGTCAAGATCGGCGCGGTGAAGCGGATCATGGAGCGCGTCGACGCCATCATCGACGAGGTCGGTGTGGAGACCTTCGTCGCCGCACTGCGGGTGACGGTCGAGGACGTGGAGGAGGAGGTGCGCCGCAGGATCAGGGAACTGCCCGACGGCACGGTGCGCTTCAACCAGTTCATGGACTCGACCCTGAAGGAGAACATCCTCATCAAGTTCGCCTGCAAGGTGACGGTCAAGGGCGACAAGATGACGATCGATCTGCGGGGCACCGGGCCGGAGATCCTCAACCGCGCCATCAACTCGCCGCTGTGTTCGGTGAAGTCGATGTTCATGCAGGCGATCCTGGCCTTCTGGTGGCCGGACCTGCCGCGCTGTACGTCGGCGATGAGCCCGATCGAGATCATCTCCGACGAGCACACCTGGGCCGACGCCGGCTACGACGCTCCGATGGGGCAGTCGCTGCAGGCCTCGTTCCGCGGCTTCTCGGCCCTGCAGTCGTCGTGGGCCAAGCTGCAGTTCTCCAACCCGGAGAAGTTCTCCAACGTCATCGCGCCGTGGTTCAACCAGATCAACACGTTCCTGTGGGGCGGTGAGAACCAGCACGGAGACCAGCTCGGCAACCTCTGCGCGGACCTCAACGGCATGCCGGGGGGCGCCAAGGCCTTCATGGACGGCGAGGACGCGGTCTCTCCGCTGTTCTGCGCCATGGCCGACATGGCGGAGCAGGAGGTCATGGAGGAGGAAGTTCCCTTCATGCAGCTGGTGTCCAAGCGCCTGGTGCGGGACAACATGGGCTTCGGCAAGTACACCGGTGGCATGGGCTACGAGATGATCGTCGCCAGCGAGGGGACGCCCCTGTGGGGCTTCATGACAGTCACCTCCGGCGCCAAGTTCTCGTCGATCTACGGCATGTTCGGTGGCTACGGCTGCGGCACCTACCCGCTGGCCAGGGTCAAGGGGGTCAATGTCTACGACGTGGTCCGCAAGGATCCCAGTCGGTTCGACCTCTCGATCGAAAAGGTCATGAACGAGCAGCCCTTCGAGGGCGGGCAGTACATGACGAGCCACATGGGAATGCAGTTCGACGTCGCCAAGGACGGCGAGCTCTACATGATCAGCCAGGGCGCCGGCGGTGGTTACGGCGATCCCCTCGAGCGGGACCCGCTGGCGGTGATCAAGGACCTCGAACTCAATCGCATCACCCCCAAGGTCGCCAAGGACATCTTCGCGGTCGCCTACGACCCGGAGACCCTGGTCCTCGATGTGGAAGGCACCAAGGCGCTGCGTGAGCAGGCCC
Source organism: Streptomyces sp. NPDC005202 (assembly GCF_040608235.1). NCBI lineage: Bacteria > Bacillati > Actinomycetota > Actinomycetes > Kitasatosporales > Streptomycetaceae > Streptomyces > Streptomyces sp. NPDC005202. The sequence continues at coordinate 46,972 of NZ_JBEXHW010000016.1, forward strand.
GTAGGGACCGGCTGACGCGAGGCAAGCCCTACGCCGAGTTCGTCGAGGAGTTCGTCACGCCCGAGCCCCCCAAGGACCTGCTGTACTACGGCTCCTGGGGCGACGACACCGAAGAGCTCACGGCAACGGTGTTCGACATCAACGGCCCCAAGCGGGTCACCGCTCCGGTCTCTCAGATGCCCATCATCATGCTTCCGGACCGCCGGGACCTCAAGGTCGCCGCCCTCGAGGCCCGCGTGCGCGAGCTGGAGGACAAGCACGGCGAGCACATCGTCCGCAAGTCCTAGGGCACCGTTCGGCGGTGACGTCACTCTTGGCTCGCGCAGAGCGGAGAGTGACGTCACCGCTCACCACCACACCGCCACCGTCGTCGGCCTCCCGACATTCCGTTCCCCCGACTCTCAGGAGCCACCGTGGCCCTCGATTTCGTATCGGTCGTCTCCGCACCGCCGTCAGGGCGCAGCACCGCCGTGATCATCGACCATCAGCAGTACGCGCGGACCGTCCTCCTGCGTGGCCAACCTGTCCCGTGGGGCGATGCGATGGCCTACTCCAACTTCTTCGGTCAGGCCCAAGCCCTGCTCAAGCCGGACGCCACCCTGCTCGACCTCGGCGCGCTGTACGACTTCCTCCTCGCCTCCGACGACGCGCTCAAGACCTCGATGTCGGCACGCTCACGCACTGGCTACGCGCTGAAGACGCTGCTCGCCGACGAAGGCTTGGCCGGCAAGGCTCTTGAGTTCGCGAGCGTGCTGTCGCAGACCTCCAGCTCGCCCCTCGTCCTGCAGATCCCCTCGCCGATGCTGTGGCTGGCGCGCACGCACGAGCTCAGCGGTGCGGGAGCCCTCGACGACCTCGAGGCCGACCACGCGGAGAACATGGCCATGTACGTGGCCGACTGGCTCCGGCGCCTGTCCGCTCTTCCGGTGTCTCTGCTTCTGCTGGATGCGCGCTGGGCCGGTCCCGGGCGCCTGCCCGCGGTCGATCTCACGGCCTACACACCGATCTCCAACATCACGGACCACTACCGCTGGACACTGGGCCAGCGTGACGACGACGGAGTCAGGGTGGCGGGGCGGTCGGTGACCGGTGTCGCAGTGCCACCGGATTACTGGCGGTCGGAGGGCGCCACGGCCCCGGTGGGTGACTTCCTCATCGCGGACATCCCGGCGGACGCAGTCCCTGAAACCGTGCTGGCCCAGCTCGCACATCTGACCTGAGGGGGGAAACAGGATGGACAAAGTCGTAGCAAGCGCGGCCGAGGCGGTGGCGGACATTCCCTCCGGGGCCAGCATCGCATCCGGTGGTTTCGGCATCTCGGGGATCCCCGCGGTGATCATCGACGCGATCGTGGAACGCGGCATCACCGACCTGGAGATCTTCTCCAACAACTGCGGCACCGACGGGGTCGGGCTCGGAAAGCTGCTGGAGAACAAGCAGATCCGCCGCATTGTGGCGTCGTACGTGGGTGAGAACAAGGAGTTCGCGCGCCAGTACCTCGCGGGTGAGCTCGAGGTCGAGCTCACCCCGCAGGGCACCCTCGCCGAGCGACTGCGGGCCGCGGGTGTGGGCGTACCGGCGTTCTACACGCTGACCGGCATGGGCACTCAGGTCGCCAAGGGCGGGCTGCCGTGGCGGTATGCCCCGGATGGTTCGGTCGCCGTCGCTTCCCCGCCGAAGCCGACGGCGGAGTTCGAGGGCCGGACGTACCTGCTCGAACGTGCGCTGCCCGCAGACTTCGCCATCGTGCGGGCCTGGAAGGGCGACCGTCACGGAAACCTGCGGTTCCGCAAGGCGGCACGCAACTTCAACCCGGTATGCGCCATGGCCGGCGCCATCGCCATCGCTGAGGTGGAGCACCTCGTCGAACCAGGCGACATCGACCCGGATGACGTGCATCTGCCCGGTGTCTATGTCGACCGGGTGGTGGCTCTGACGGCAGAACAGGCTGCGGACAAGGGAATAGAAAGGCTCACCACCCGTCCGCGATCCGCGAAGGACGGTACTCGATCATGGCGCTGACGAGAGAAGAGATGGCGGCGCGCGCCGCGCAGGAGCTGCAGGACGGTGACTACGTCAACCTCGGGATCGGCTTGCCCACGCTCGTCCCGAACTACGTCGCGGACGACATCGAGCTGGTGTTGCAGTCCGAGAACGGCATCCTGGGCACGGGCCCTTACCCGTTCGACGGCGATCAGGACCCCGACCTCATCAACGCCGGCAAGGAGACGGTCACGGTACGACCCGGCGCCTCCTTCTTCGACTCCGCGACCAGTTTCGGGATGATCCGCTCCGGCAAGATCGACGCCGCCATCCTCGGGGCGATGCAGGTCTCCGCCACCGGCGACATCGCCAACTGGATGATCCCCGGCAAGATGGTCAAGGGCATGGGCGGAGCCATGGACCTCGTGCACGGCGCCAAGAAGGTCATCGTCCTCATGGAGCATGTCGCCAAGGACGGGGCGTTCAAGATCCTCAACACGTGTTCCCTTCCCCTGACGGGGGAACGCGTCGTCCAGCGCATCATCACCGACCTCGCCGTCATCGACGTCACGGCCGCCGGCCTGAAGCTTGTGGAGTGCGCTCCAGGCGTCACGGAGTCCCAGGTGCGCGACGCGACCGAACCACCGCTGATCTAGGGGCATTCGGCATGAACATCGGCCATCTTCTGGATCGAGCCGCTCATGATGCGCCGGACCGTACGGCGGTATACGTCGGCGCGCGTCCCCTGCGAACCTATCGACAGCTGCGGGACCGCGTCGCGACTCTCGCTCAAGCGTTGCGCGAACGCGGCTGTCGGCCCGGTGACCGGGTGGCGCTGTTCCTGGGCAACCGGCCCGAGTACCTGGAGCTCCTTTTCGCCTCCTGGTGGGCCGGACTGGCCGTGGTCCCCATCAACGCCAAGCTGCACCCGCAGGAAGCCGCCTACATCCTGACCGACGCTCAGGCGCGGCTCCTCGTGACGGACCAGGCGCATGTCGCCGGGATCCGCCCGATCCTCGGCGGCGATCTGGCCGGGGTCGATCTGCTCGTCGCGGACTCGGCGGATTACGACGCGCTGGTCGACACCCCTCCGGGCCGCGGGGAGCCGTGCGCGAGCGTCGCGGTGACCGACATCGCGTGGCTGTTCTACACATCGGGGACGACCGGCCGCCCCAAAGGCGTCGCGCTCGCCCATCGGCAACTGCTGGCGATGATCATGAGCTACCACGCACAGGTGGACGCGGTGGGACCCCAGGACAAGACCCTGTATGCGGCCCCGATGTCGCACGGCGCGGGGATCTACAGCGGGGTGTTCACGCTGAACGGATCCGGGCACGTGTTTCCGCCCAGCGGCGGCTTCGATGCCGCCGAGGTCTGCGACATCGCCCGGACCCTGGGGCGGGTGTCCCTCTTCGCCGCACCCACGATCGTCAACCGCCTGGTGCGGCACGTCGAGCAGACCGGACTTCCGGTCAAGGAGACCGGAGCGTTCAAGACCATCACCTACGGCGGCGGACCCATGTACGTCCAGGACCTCATCCGGGCACGCCAGGTGATGGGGGACTGCTTCGTCCAGATCTACGGCCAGGGCGAGTCCCCGATGACCATCACGACGCTGAGCCGCGACGTCATCGCCGACGACGGGCACCCGCGGTGGCTGGAGCGGATCGGCAGCGTCGGCAGAGCGTTCGCGATGTGCGAGGTCGCCGTGGTCGACGGAGACGGGAAGCCGGTGCCACCGGGTGTGACCGGTGAGATCGTTGTGCGTGGCGACACGGTGATGCTCGGCTACTGGCGCAACCCCGAAGCCACCGCCTCGGCCATCCGTGACGGCTGGCTGTGGACAGGGGACATGGGCAGTCTCGACGAGGACGGGTATCTCACCCTCAAGGACCGGTCGAAGGACGTGATCATCTCCGGGGGCACGAACATCTACCCCCGTGAGGTGGAGGAGGTACTGCTGCGGCACGAGGGTGTCGCGGAGGTCTCCGTGATCGGCCGCCCCGACCCGGAGTGGGGCGAAGCGGTGGTGGCCTGTGTCGTCCTGGGCGACCCGTCGGTGGACGCGCAGGACCTCGATACGTTCTGCTGCCGGTACATGGCCCGATTCAAGCGGCCCAAGGACTACCACTTCCTCGAGGCTTTGCCGAAGAACAACTACGGCAAGGTGCTCAAGTCACAGCTGCGCCAGGCGCTCGCCCAGGCCCGTGCGCGGACTTCCCGGACCCAGACGCAAAGCCCACCAGCAAAGGACCGATGACGATGACGGCGCCAGTGTGGATTCTCGGCGGCTACCAGAGCGACTTCGCCCGCAGCATCAGCAAGGAGAAACTCGAGATCAGCGACCTGGTGAAGGAGACCACGACCGGCACTCTCGAGGCCGCCGGGATCGGGGCCGAGCAGGTCGAGGTGATTCACTTCGCCAATGCGATGGGCGAGTTCTACGTCAAGCAAGGCCATCTGGGCTCGATGGTCGCCACCGTGCTGCCCGAGCTGAGCGGGATCCCCGCCGCGCGGCACGAAGCAGCCTGCGCCTCCGGTGGTGTGGCGGTCATGGCGGCCATGGCCGATCTCGAGTCCGGGCGATACGACGTCGCCCTCGTCGTCGGCGCCGAGATCGAGCGCAACGTCCCGGGCAAGGTCGGTGCCGGGTATCTGGCGAGCGCGTCGTGGGTCGGGCATGAGGGGGAGGGCCAGGAGTACATGTGGCCGTTCACCTTCTCGGAGATCGCGCAGGAATACGACCGGCGGTTCGGCCTCGATGACGAACACCTTCGGGCGATCGCGCGGCAGAACATCGCCAATGCCAAGGCCAATCCGAAGGCCCAGACGCGCGGCTGGGACACGCCGCCGGAGTGCTTCAGCGACGACGACGCCGCCAACCCGCGGGTGGTCGGTCGCGTGCGGCGCTATGACTGCAGCCAGGTCACCGACGGGGGCGCCGGCGTCGTGCTCGTATCCGATCGCTGGCTGCGGGACAACCGTGATGCCGTCCACACCCCGGTCGCGCGCATCGCGGGGTGGGGACACCGCAGCGCGTCCCTGCACCTCCAGCACAAGCTGGACGCCAGCGCGGACAGCGACTTCGTGTTCCCGCATGTCAGAGACACCATCTCCGACGCCTTTGCACGCGCCGGGATCAGCGATGTGTTCGAGCTCGACGGCATCGAGACCCATGACTGCTTCACCGTGTCGCAGTACCTCGCCATCGACCACTTCGGCATCACCGCGCCCGGACGCAGCGGCGAGGCCGTCCTCAGCGGCGACACGGCACGGGACGGGCGCATACCGGTCAATCCGAGCGGCGGACTCATCGGCGTCGGACACCCTGTGGGGGCCACCGGTGTGCGGATGCTGCTCGACGGCTATCTTCAGGTCACCGGCCAGGCGGGCGGCTACCAGGTCGCGGATGCACGTCGGTTCGCGACGTTGAACTTCGGCGGCAGCACCGCGACTGTCGTCTGCACGATCATCGAGAGCTGACGGCGCGCGAATCCGGTCAGCAGAAGGCGTGCGCGAGCATCTCCGGGGTGAGGTGCCGGTACCGGCCCGGACACCTCTGTCACGGAACATTTGCCCACAAAACGTGTGGCCGGGCCAGACGCAGCTGGGTGTGGACCGCGAGGATCACCAGCGGCCAGGGCGTCGTAGAGCCCCATGCCCGCGGTGGTGCTCGCCCACCAGCGACAATTCCACCAGGGACCGGACCGGGCCGTCCGCACAGAGTACGGCGTCGGCCAGTTCGAACCACGCATCCGCGCGCCGGGTCAGGCAGGAGTAGAACTCGCCCTGGAAGCGTGGCAGTTCCGCGAACGGCTCCTGCCGGACAGCATGATGCAACAGACTCATCGCCACGGCCTTCGTGCTGAGCATGTGTGTTCCTTGGTCGGAGCACGTGATCAGCCGAAGGCCGCCTGCACGTACGGCGGTTCGCGATGCGAGTGATCAAGTACGACGAGCCATTCGAGGCCCGAGGTTGAAGATCAAGTGCTGCGGCGAGATCGCGGCCCAGCGTGGCGGTCGCCATGGCGTGCTGTGTCGTGACGGCGTGCCAGAGAGGTCGTGCTCGTGTCCGAGAACCCGTTGGAGCCACCGTCCCCGCCCACGGTGCTGTTCGTGTGCGCGCACAATGCGGGCCGCTCGCAGATCGCCGCCGCGTTCCTGGAGGAGCTGGCCGGGGACCGGGTGCGGGTGTAGTCCGCGACATCGTCCACCGGCCAGTCCTCATGTCGCTGGCCCGGCAGGGCGGGGCACGCGTCAGCCCCGCTCGTGGTGACCACCACGTCGCTTGCTCCGGCCAGGGCATCGGTCAGCTGCCGCGGGGTACGCCCGTCCGAGGCCCGCCGGAGGGGAGCCTTTCCGGTTTCGACCGGGAGGGCTACAAGCGGGTCCGAAGCCGGTAGCCGCGCGCTGAGTAGACGAGCGCTGGCTCAGGCGCCGGCCGCGCCCAAGGCTCTGGATGACCGACGCTCGCCGGCCTCGAGCACGTCACCGCCACCGGGGCCTGGGACACGCAGGGCCGGTAGCGGCGCCGCCCGGGACGCGAAGGACCGGCAGCGGCGCCGTCCGCCGGCCGCTGCACCTTGCGTACCGCCGACTTTCACATTGGCTCCATCCGACCCTTCCCTGCCGTTTGGTGCTCTTGGAACACTCGCTCCGCGCGCATTCCGTCACGTCCGGCCATCCGTGCGCCAGGATGAGAGGTCCCTCACCCATGCCCGAAGTCAACCGGCGTCGATTCCTCCAACTCGCGGGCGCCACCACGGCCTTCACCGCGCTGTCCAGCAGCATCGAGCGCGCCGCCGCGCTGCCCGCCCGTCACCGCACGGGGTCGATCGAGGATGTCGAGCACATCGTCGTCCTCATGCAGGAGAACCGTTCCTTCGACCACTACTTCGGCACCCTCAGAGGCGTCCGCGGCTTCGGGGACCCGCGCCCGGTGACGCTGCAGAACGGCAAGCCGGTCTGGTACCAGTCGGACGGCACCAAGGAGATCCTCCCCTTCCACCCCGACGCCGACGACCTGGGGCTGGCCTTCATCCAGGACCTCCCGCACGGCTGGAACGACGGGCACACCGCCTTCGACCAGGGCAGGTACGACAAGTGGGTGCCCGCCAAGTCGTCCACGACGATGGCGTACCTGACCCGCGACGACATCCCGTTCCACTACGCGCTCGCCGACGCCTTCACCATCTGCGACGCCTACCACTGCTCGTTCATCGGCTCCACCGACCCCAACCGCTACTACATGTGGACCGGATACACCGGCAACGACGGCCAGGGCGGCGGACCGGTCCTCGGCAACGAAGAGGCCGGCTACAGCTGGACGACGTACCCCGAGCGCCTGGAGAAGGCCGGCGTCTCCTGGAAGATCTACCAGGACGTCGGCGACGGGCTCGACGCGAACGGCAGCTGGGGCTGGATCCAGGACGCCTACCGGGGCAACTACGGCGACAACTCGCTGCTGTACTTCAAGCAGTACCAGAACGCCCAGCCCGGCGACCCGCTGTACGACAAGGCCCGCACCGGCACCGACGCCCGGAGGGGCGAGGGGTTCTTCGACCGGCTCAAGGCCGACGTGAAGGGCGGCAGGCTGCCGCAGATCTCCTGGATCGTCGCCCCCGAGGCCTTCACCGAGCACCCCAACTGGCCCGCCAACTACGGCGCCTGGTACGTGGCCCAGGTGCTGGACGCGCTCACCTCCGACCCGGAGGTGTGGGCGAGGACGGCCCTGTTCATCACCTACGACGAGAACGACGGCTTCTTCGACCACGTTGTGCCGCCGTTCCCGCCGGCCTCCGCCGCCCAGGGCAAGTCCACGGTCGACGTGGGCCCCGACCTGTTCAAGGGCGACGGCAGCCACGTCGCCGGCCCGTACGGGCTCGGCCAGCGGGTGCCGATGCTGGTGGTCTCCCCGTGGAGCAAGGGCGGGTTCGTCTGCTCGGAGACGCTCGACCACACCTCGGTCATCCGGTTCATGGAGCGCCGCTTCGGCGTGCACGAGCCGAACATCTCGCCCTGGCGGCGCGCCATCTGCGGCGATCTGACCTCGGCCTTCGACTTCTCCCGCAAGGACACGAGGCCGGTCGCCCTGCCCGACACCGCCGGCTACCGGCCGCCGGACCACGACCGTCACCCCGACTACGTGCCGACCCCGCCGGCCCACCCCGTCCTGCCCCGGCAGGAGCGCGGCCTGCGTCCCACCCGCCCACTCAAATACGCGCCGGTGGTCGACGGTTCGGCGGACGCGGAGGCCGGGAAGTTCACGCTGACCTTCGGCTCCGGGGCGCACGCCGGTGCCGCCTTCCTCGTCACCTCCGGCAACCGCACCGACGGGCCGTGGACCTACACCACCGAGGCCGGCAGGACCATCTCCGACACCTGGAACTCGGCGTACTCGGGCGGCTCCTACGACCTGACCGTGCACGGCCCGAACGGCTTCCTGCGCGTCTTCAAGGGCCCCGGCAAGGCGGCGGGTCCCGAGGTCACCGCCCGGCACGTCGGCGACGACGTCGAGCTGACCTTCACCAACAAAAGCTCCGGCACGGTGCAGTTGAAGGTGACGTGCGGCTACGGCGGGCACACGAAGGCGGTCAGGGTGCGGCCCGGTGCCACGGTGAAGCACCTCTTCGACCTCGGGTCGAGCAGGCGTTGGTACGACCTCTCCGTCACGTCCGAGGCCGATCAGACGTTCCTGCGGCGATTCGCCGGACATGTCGAGAACGGGCGTCCGGGCGTGAGCGACCCGGCCATCGTGACCGGCTGAGGGAGTCCGCGTGTTGATTGCTTTCCGGCCGACGCGCGGTAGTGTGCCCCGGTGACCACGCATTCGAACACACCTGCAGGCTGGTACCCCGATCCTCATGGGGCGGCCCAGACGCTGCGCTACTGGGACGGTTCCCAGTGGACCGAGCACACCCATGCCGGCCAGCAGGGCCAGGCCGCGCCGCAGGTACCTCCGCAGCCGGCCGGTCCCGACCCGCGCGTGCAGCGCCAACAGCAGGCCGGGGTCGCACCGAACGGCCCCGGCGGGGGCTCCCTGTTCAGCGAGCCGGTGCTGGTGGTGAACCAGAAGGCCAAGCTGATCGAGCTGACCAACGAGTACAAGGTCTTCGACCAGAACGGCAACCAGATCGGCGCGGTCACCGAGGTCGGGCAGAGCGCGCTGAAGAAGATCCTGCGGTTCGTCTCCAGCCTCGACCAGTTCATGACGCACAAGCTGGAGATCCGTGACGCCTACGGCCAGCCGCAGCTGCTGCTCACGCGGCCCGCGAAGTTCTTCAAGTCGCGGGTGATCGTGTCGCGTCCGGACGGACAGGTCGTCGGCGAGATCGTCCAGCAGAACGTCTTCGGAAAGATCAACTTCGCGATGAACGCGAACGGCCAGCAGGTCGGCGCGATCAAGGCGGAGAACTGGCGCGCCTGGAACTTCGCGATCGTCGACCACGCCGACAACGAGGTCGCCCGGATCACGAAGACCTGGGAGGGCCTGGCCAAGACGATGTTCACGACCGCGGACAACTACGTCCTGCAGATCCACTACCAGCTGCCCGAGCCGCTGCTGAGCCTCGTGGTGGCGACGGCGCTGACCGTCGACACGGCGCTCAAGCAGGACTCGCGCGGGCTGGGCTGAGGGACGGTCACAGCGCGGTGAGATGCCCCGGCCCGGGCTGCCGGGGCAGCAACGCCGGTTCCTGCGACGTCGATTCCGGCTCCAGGGCCAGGACAGCGGCCACGGGGTGCGCCTCGTGGCCGTCGTGCTGTGCGGGCTCCGCAGGCGCCGGCTGAGGCATGGCCCGGGACAGCAGCACCACGCCCCAGGCCGCGAGGCCCGCTGCGGCCAGTGCGAGCAGGACGCCCGCCGCGCCGCCCTGCAGTCCCTGGCCGAGCAGCGTCAGCCCGATCACCGCGGCGGCCACCGGGTTCGCCAGCGTCACCACCGCGAGCGGGGCGCCCAGGCCGCCCCGGTAGGCGGTCTGCGACAGCAGCAGCCCGCCCGTGGCGAAGGCCGCCACGAGCAGCGCCACCATGATCACCCGCGCACTGAGCAGCGGCCCCGAGTGGTTTGTCGCGGCCACGGTGACGGTCTGGGTGAGCGCCGAGGCGACCCCGGAGGCGACGCCGGACGCGGTCGCGTGCCTGAGGCCCGGCCGTGCTCCCGGCCGGGACAGCGCGCCGATGAGCACGGCGGTGGTACCCGCGACGGCCAGCGCCTCGGCCGGGCTGAGCACCTGCTCGGGCGCGGGCCCGGACGCCGCGACGAGGAGCGCGCCCAGCCCGAGGAGCGTGAACGCGGTACCCCGCCACTCGACCCCGGTCACCCGCCGCCCGGCCATCCGTGCCCCCATCGGTACGGCGGCCACCAGCGTGAGCGCGCCGAGCGGCTGCACCACGGTGAGCGGACCGTACTTGAGGGCCACGACGTGCAGCAGCGCCGCCGACCCGTTCAGTGCCACGGCCCCCCACCAGGCGCCGGAGCGCAGCAGCCGCAGGATTCCCGTCCCGGCGTCGCGGGAGGCGAGCCGCTCCTGGGCGACGGCCGCGGCCGCGTAAGCGACGGCCGAGACCAGCGACAGGACCACGGCGAGGAGGGCGGCGCTCATCGGCCGACCCCCACGAGGACGTTCTCCTCGGCCGGTACGAGCCTGTTCCGGCCGCGCCCGGCGGTGGTCGCCGTGCGGTGCGGCAAAGGGACCACCGCGAGGGCGTGGCCGAGCAGTGCCGTCGCCACGATCGCGTCGAGCCAGTACTGGTTCGCCGTGCCCACGATCACCGCCAGCGTCAGCAGCGGATGCAGCAGCCACAGCCAACGCCACCGTGACCTGGTGGCGACGATCAGGCCGATCGCCACCATCAGCGCCCAGCCGAAGTGCAGGGACGGCATCGCCGCGAACTGGTTCGACAGGTGGTCGCTGCGCGGCGGCCCGTACACCGAAGGGCCGTACACGCGGGCGGTGTCCACCAGGTGCGCCGCGGCGAGCATGCGCGGCGGGGCGAGCGGGAACGTCAGGTGCAGCACCAGGGCCGCGGCCGTGACCGCGGCGAGGGCCCGGCGGGCCCACACGTAGTGCGCCGGGCGCCGCAGGTACAGCCAGACCAGGAAGGCGGCGGTGGCCGGGAAGTGGACGGTCGCGTAGTAGGTGTTCGCGACGTGCGCCAGGGTGTCGCCGTGCAGCAGCAGGGACTGCACCGCACCCTCGCCGGGCAGACGGACCGCTCGCTCCAGGTCCCACACGCGGTGCGCGTTGCGGAAGGCCTCGCCGGTGTGGCCCGTCGCCAGCTGCCGGCCGGACTTGCAGACGAGGAAGAGTCCCGCGACGAGCAGGAGTTCGTGGATGAGTGGGGGCCGCGCTATCGCGTCGGGCTCCGCTTCGGCGGCCTCGGTTCGGGCATTCATCCCCGGTCCCCTCGCTGACGGTGATGCGTGTGCTGGTACCTGGCCGAGCCTGGGGCTCATGCGGACAGGATCGATACGGTACCGTACCGATACGTCAGTGTACCGATACGGTTGCGTACCGGTACACTGACGTATCGATGGATGTGCGCCACACTGGAGAGCGGGCCCTCGGGGCCCTCGGACACGAGCGAGGAGAAGCGCGATGACGTCGCAGGCCGCGGACGGACCGGAGACGGTTGTCGCCTCGCGCCGCTCCAAGATCACGCCCGAGCGCGAGCAGGAGTTCTTCGACGCAGTGCTCGACCGGATCCGCGAGTGCGGCTACGACTCCGTCACCATGGAGGGCATCGCCGCCAGCACGCGGTGCAGCAAGTCCACGCTCTACCGGCAGTGGAAGACCAAGCCGCAGTTCGTGGCAGCCGCGCTGCGGTCCAACCGCCGGTCGCGCTTCGCCGGCATCGACACCGGTTCGCTCGCCGAGGACCTGCGCCAGGCGGCGCGGGCCGCGGGCGAGTGGTCGGGCAAGGACACCAAGCTCCTCCAGGCGCTCGGGCACGCGATCATGCGGGACAAGGAGTTGCAGCGGGCGCTGCGCGAGACGCTCGTGGAGCCGGAGATCGCCGCGCTGAAGGAGATCCTGCGGCGCGGGGTCGAGCGCGGGGAGGTCCGAGCCGACCATCCGGCGCTGGAGTACGTGCCGGCGCAGATGCTCGGCGTCCTGCGCGTACGGCCCGTCCTGGAGGGGGAGTACGCCGACCCGGACTACCTGGTCCGGTTCGTGGAGGCCGCTGTGCTGCCGGCGCTCGGCCTCACCTGAGACTCAGGTGCGCCGTCCACGGGATGACTGGACGGTCACCTGTCCGCGCCGCACCGTGGGGACGGGGGCGGCGCGCACCCCCCGGCCGGGTGGGGTTCCTCTGGAGCGGAGAGGCGCCCCACCCGGCCGACTCGTGTGCGGGGCGGATCACACGTTCTGGCCGCTGCCGCCGCCCGAGGACACCGTGATGCCCTTGGTGATCTCGTCGATCACGGACAGCTTCTGCCCGACGTCCACGCCGAAGCGGACGACGACCAGCTGCTTGGAGTCCGCGGGCGAGGGGAAGGCCAGCGACTCCACATAGCCGTCGGCGCCCTTGCTGGTGACCGCCTTCCAGCGGACCAGGTAGCCCTTCTGGCCGGCCACGGTCACCGCCCTGGAGGCCAGCACCTGGTGCGAGCTGATCCCGCCGTAGGTCTTGCCGCCGTAGGACTCCTGGGCGTTCGCCGAGATGTCCGCCTTCGCGACCTCCTCGGCCGTGCTGCCCTCGGTGCCCAGCGCCAGTGCGGGTGCCGAGTACGCTCCGCCCTTCGTGCAGGTCTGCGAGGTGTCGCCGGGGCACTTGTAGGAGTCGTCCGACGTGACCTGGGCGCCCACGGTCAGTTGCCGGCCGTACCAGCCGTCGGGGATGGGCAGGCTGATGCCGCTGACCGGGTCGGTCACCGCGCCGCTCCTGATCTTCGGCGCCTCGGACTGGCCCGGCGAGGGCGACTGACCGCTGGAGCCGCCGGAACCGCCGGAACCCCCGGGGCCGCCGAAGGGGCCGCCCTGTCCGCCGGGCTTCTCCTGTCCGCCCGGGCCCTGCTGGGAACCGGCGCGGTTGCCGCTGGCGCCGTTGTCCTTGGTCAGCGCGTACACGCCGACACCGATGCTCGCCAGCACCGCGGCGGCCACGGCGACGGCGATGCCGGTGCGTAGACCGCGGCGCGGGGCGGCCGACGGCTGGGCGGCATACGCCGGATGGGCCGGATGGGCCGGATGGGCCGGATAGGCCGGATGGGCCGGATACGGACCGGCGGCCGGCGGCTGCGCCGGGGGACCCCATACGGCGGCCGACCCGGCGGGGCGGGTCTGGTCCGTCCATGCCTTACCGTCCCACCAGCGCTCGGTGGCGGGGCCGTCACTTGTCTGGCCGGGGTCGGGGTACCACCCGGGAGGAGTCACCTGCGTCATGCCCCCACCGTATGGGGCCTCGGTGAAAGCGGGATGAGAGGGCCCGGCCCTGCCGGCACGGACTGGGCCGGCACGGACTGGGGCGGCACATCACTCCAGCACCAGCCGCACCGGTCGGCGCGCGGCGGGCGGGGGCAGCCGCAGGCCGCCCCGGCCCGGAGTGAGCGAACCGAGCACGCTGGGACGGCGGGCGCCGGTGCTCGTCGGTTCGGTGGCCGGCAGGCCGTGCGCCGTCAGGAAGCCGAGGACCGCGAACGCGTAGGCCTCCTTGGCCTGGGAGGGCAGTCCCAGTTCGTCCGAGGTGCGCAGAGGCACGCCCGGCAGTTCGGCGGCGAGCATCCCCATCAGCGTCGGGTTGCGGGTCCCGCCCCCCGAGGCGATCACCTCCGTCGCGCCCACCGACCGCACGGCGTCGGCCACCGTCCGGGCCGTGAGGCGGGTGAGGGTGGCGACGACGTCCTCGGCGGTGAGCCATCCGAACCCGGCCAGCGCGTCCTGCAGATACCCGAGGTGGAACAGCTCCTTGCCGGTGGTCTTGGGCGCGGGCAGCGCGTAGTACGGCTCGTCGAGCAGCCGCCGCAGCAACGGTTCGTGGACGGTGCCCGCGGCGGCCAGGGCGCCGTCGACGTCGTAGGCCAGGCGCCCGCCGCTGAATCCCCGGGCCGCCGCGTCGACCAGGGCGCAGGCCGGCCCGGTGTCGAAGGCGGTGCCGTCGGGCGCGGTGAGGTTGGCGATGCCGCCGAGGTTGAGCGCGACCGGGGTGCCCGGCCGGCCGCGCAGCCACAGCAGGTCGACGAGGCTGACCAGTGGCGCGCCCTGGCCGCCGGCGGCGATGTCCCGCGGGCGGAAGTCGGCGACGACGGGCAGCCCGGTCGCCTCGGCGATCCAGGCGGGCTGCCCCAGCTGGAGCGTGCCGTGCGCCCGGCCGCCGTCCACCCAGTGGAAGACGGTCTGCCCGTGCGAGGCGACCAACTCGGCCCGCTCGTCGCACAGTTCACGGTTGGCGCGCGCGGCGGCCGCCGCGAAGGCCTGCCCGATGCGGGTGTCGAGCCGGCACACCTGGGCCAGCGAGGTCGCCGCCGGGGGCAGCGCAGCTGCCAGCGCCTCCCGCAGCTCCTCGTCGTACCGCTCGCTGATCATCCCGAGCGGCCTGAGCACCAGGCTGTCGCCGACGAGGCTCAGGTCGGCCGCCGCCGCGTCGACGGCGTCGTACGACGTCCCGGACATCAGGCCGATCACCCGCACCGGTCAACGCTCCTTTCCCACGGGGCCGCCGGCGAGCGCGAGCACGCTCACCGCGCACGTGGCCGCCGCGTAGTACGCGGGGACGTCGACGTTTCCGGTCCGCTCGACCGCCTCCGTGACGACGATCCCGGCGCAGCCCGAGAACACCGCATTGGACAGGGCGTAGGCAAGTCCCAGGCCCGTGTGGCGCACGCCCGTCGGGAACATCTCCGACAGCATCGCCGGGCCGGGCCCCGCCATCAGCCCCACGACGGCGCCGGCGGTACCCACCGCGATCCCCTTCACGGTGGGGGAAACGCCCGGGGCCTGAAGAAGGTTGAGCAGGGGCACCGCCAGCACCACCGCCAGCACGGCCCCCGTCAGCATCACCGGCCGCCGCCCGACGCGGTCGCTGAGCGCTCCGGCCGGGACGATGGTGACCGCGAACCCCAGGTTGGCGAGCACCGTGGCCGTCAGCGCCTGGCGGAAGCCCGCGTGCAGCGTGCTCTGCAGATACGACGGCAGCACGACCAGGAAGGTGTAGCCGGCCGCCGCCCAGCCCATGACGCGGCCCGCGCCGAGGGCGACGGCCCGCACGACCTGCGACGGAGGCGGGCTCGGCAGCTCCCGCTCCCGGCAGAAGGGCGGCGTCTCGTCCAGCCGCAGCCTCAGCCACAGCGCCACGAGCCCCAGCGGCAGCGTCAGCAGGAACGGCAGCCGCCAGCCCCAGCCATTCAGTTGATCCTCCGTCAGCAGCGTGCCGAGCAGCGCCGCCACGCCCGCGCCGCCCAGCAGCCCCAGCGCCACCGTGAACGACTGCCACGACCCGTACAGCCCGCGCCGGCCCGGCGGTGCGAACTCCGTCATCACCGACACCGCTCCGCCGAACTCCCCGCCTGCCGACAGACCTTGGACGGCGCGCAGCAGTGTGAGCAGCCACGGGGCCGCCGCGCCCACCGTGTCGTACGTCGGCAGTGCGCCGATCAGCGTCGTCGCGCCCGTCATCAGCGCGATGACCAGGATCAGCACCGGCCGCCGTCCGATCCGGTCGCCGAGCCGGCCGAACAGCGCGGCACCGACCGGCCGGAAGAAGAACGCCAGCGCGAAGGCCGCGTACGTGCGCACCAGGGCCTCGGCCGCGTTGCCGCCCTCCGGGGTGAAGAACCGCGCCGCGATGACGGTGGAGAGGAATCCGTAGACCCCGAACTCGTACCACTCGACGAAGTTGCCCACGGAGCCCGCGACCAGGGCCCGCACCGACGACGTCGTCGAGACGGTCCGCCGCCGGGGCGAAGTCGGCTCTTTTTCAACGCCTGTTGACATCTCACACCTTTCACCCACGCAGGTCGCGGACCCGCCGCGTCGCCCGCCCGTACCCCCGTCACCCGTCATGGCAACAGGTACCCGGACCGGCCTCCACTTCGGCAGCCCGACGACTAGGCTCAAGGTCTGTACGTCGTTCGGGCGACTTTGGGGAGGTAGCGGGATGACGGA
Organism: Streptomyces sp. NPDC005202; assembly: GCF_040608235.1. NCBI lineage: Bacteria > Bacillati > Actinomycetota > Actinomycetes > Kitasatosporales > Streptomycetaceae > Streptomyces > Streptomyces sp. NPDC005202. The sequence goes on from NZ_JBEXHW010000016.1 coordinate 63,060, forward strand.
GGCACGGCCGGGTGCGGCCGCCTCGGCTTCCCTGTGGGAACGCGACGAGGAAGTCGGCGCCGTCCTGCGCGCGGTCGACACCCTGTGCGCCGACCGCTCTTCCTCGGGAAGCCTGCTGGTCTTCCAGGGCGAGGCGGGACTGGGCAAGACCGCCCTCCTGGCCGAGACGCGCCGCATCGCCGAACGCCGCGGCTGCACGGTGTGGCGGGCGCGCGGCGGCGAGACCCTCAGGTCCGTCCCCTTCAACGTCGTACGGCAGTTGCTGCAGCCCGCGCTCATCTCGCTGATGCCCGAGGAGGCCCGCGAGTACCTCGGCGACTGGTACGACATCGCCGGCCCCGCCCTCGGCATCGCGGAACCGGGCGACCGCCAGGCGGACCCGCAGGGCGTGTGCGACGGACTGGTCGCCGCGGTGTGCCGGCTGGCGGGGCGCGAGTGGCCGCTGGTGCTGCTGATCGACGACGCCCACTGGGCCGATCAGGAGACGCTGCGCTGGCTCGCCGCGTTCGCCGAGCGCCTCGACGACCTGTCCGTGCTGGTCGTGGTGGCCCGCCGGCCCGGCGAGGCCGGCGGCGTCAGCGCCCGCCACCTCGAGGAGGTCGCCGCCGCCGCGGGCGTGAGCACCCTGAGCGCCCTGACCCCGGACGCGACCGCGGGACTCACCCGCGCCACCGTCGGCCCCCACGCGGACGACCCGTTCTGCCGCGAGGTGTGGGCGGTCACCGGCGGCAACCCCTACGAGACCGTCGAACTGCTCGCCAAGGTGCAGGACAGCGAGCTCGAACCGGTCGAGGCCCAGGCCGGCGAACTGCGCGCCCTGAACCGGTCGGCCCGTGGCGGCGGTCTCGTCGCCCGCCTCGAGGGCCTCGGCATCGACGCCACCCGGTTCGCCTGGGCCGCCGCCATCCTGGGAACCGGCATCTCCGTGGACCTGGTCGCCCGCCTGGCCACCATGGGCCGCGACGACGCGCTGCGTTGCGCCGAACTCCTGCGCAGCACCCGCATTCTCACCGAGCCCGACCCGTCGAACGCCCCGGCCGGCGGCGACCTGGAGTTCGTGCACCCGCTGATCGCCACCGCCGTCTACAACTCCATCCCGGACGCCCTGCGCACCGCCATGCACGGCATCGCCGCCCGGCTGGTCACCGACTCCGGTCTCGGCGCCGCCGCAGCCTCCCGGCACCTGCTCCAGGTGCACCCGGACGACGACGAGGAACTCGTCGAGCAGCTGCGCCAGGCCGCCCGCGAGCACCTCGCCGTCGGCGCCCCGGACGCGGCCCGCCGCTGCCTGGAGCGGGCCCTGCTGGAGCCGCCGATCCCCGAGGTCCACGCGCGCGTGCTCTACGAACTGGGCTGCGCCACGCTCCTGACCGCGCCCGCGACCACCATCGAGCACCTCCGGACCGCGCTGAGCATGCCCGGCCTCGACAGCGACACGCGCGTGGACGCCGTCTGCCGCCTGTCCCAGGCCCTGCTCCACAACGACCAACTGGAGGAGGCCGTCCGCACGGTCGAGGCGGAGGCCGCCCGACACGCCGGACCCACCCGGCTGCGGCTGAAGGCCGTGCAGTACATGTGGGAGGGCCTCCACGCCGGCGAGGCCGGCTCGCCGGACCGCTCCGAGCGGCTCGCCGAACTCGCCGCCGGCTGCACCGGACGCGACAACTCCGAGCGCGCCCTGCTGATCCTGCGCGGCTTCGACGCCATGGCCCGCGGCGAGAACGCCGAGGAGGTCGTCCACCTGTGCGACCGCGCCCTCGTCAACGGCCGCCTCGCACCCGGACTCGGCTGGACCGACACCGAGTGGGGCATCGAACTGCTGCTGATGCTGGCCGGCGCCTACGCCTACAGCGACCGCCTCGACCGGGCCGAGGCCCTCTACACCGAAGCCCTGCGCGCCTACGAGTCCGCCGGCTGGAGCGGCGGCCACCTCGCCCTGGCCCACGCCTACGTCGGGCTCGGGCACCGCAGGCGCGGCCGGCTGAGGGAGGCGGAGACGGCCCTGCGCGAGTCGCTGCGGATCGCCGAGCGCGTCGGCCGCGGCCTGCCCCTGTACTGGACAGCGACCTGCAACCTCGTCGACACGCTGCTCGCCCGGGGCCACGTCGAGGATGCCTGGGCGGTCGCCGAGCAGTACGGGTTCGCGCCGCCCTACCCGTCCACCATCGTGATCCCCGACCCGCGCTCCGTGCGCGGCAGGCTGCTGCTCGCCGTCGGCCGCACCAAGGAGGGCATCAACGAACTCGAGGCCGCGGAGAAGGCGGCGGCCGCCCGCGGCCACCACAACCCGGTGATGGTGCCCTGGGCGGTCGACCTCGCCCGGGCACTCGCCACCGAGGACCCGGCCCGCGCCGGCCGGCTCGCCACCGACGTCCGCCGTCAGGCCGAGCGCTTCGGCACGGACACCGCCATAGGCGAGGCCCTGCGTTGCGCCGCCGTCCTGGAGACCGGTCAGCGTGCGGTCCGCCTGGCCGCCCGGGCCGTCGCCTACCTCGAGGCCTCACCCTGCCAGTACGAACACGCGGCCGCCCGCGTCGAGTACGGCATCGCCGCCCGCTCGGTCGCCGAACTCAACCGGGGTCTGGCGCTGGCGCGTTCCTGCGGCGCGGACGAGCTGGTGACGCAGGCGCAGGAGGTGCTGGAGACGGGGCGTGGGCTGCGGTAGGTGCCCGGAGCGGACCTGACGCCACGACCAGCAGGGTCACCCTCCGTCGGACTCCTCGGCCAGGACCCGCTGGGCCACCGCGAACGCCGAGTTCGCCGCCGGAACCCCGCAGTACACGGCGGTCTGCAGCAGCACCGCGCCGATCTCCTCGGGGGTCAGCCCGTTGCGGCGCGCCGCCCGCACGTGCATGGCCAGTTCGTCGAGGTGCCCGTGCGCGACCAGCGCCGTCAGGGTGATCATGCTGCGCTCGCGGCGGCTGAGGGTGGGATCGGTCCAGATCTCGCCCCAGGCGTAGCGGGAGATGAAGTCCTGGAAACGGGCGGTGAAGGGGGTCTGCCGGGCCTGCGCACGGTCGACGTGCGCGTCGCCGAGCACCGCGCGCCGCACCTCCATGCCCCGCCTGGCGCCTCCGGCCGCTGTGCCGAAGTGCGCCCGCAGCGCGGTGAGGACGGCCTCGGGGCACTGCGCGGGCGCCAGGTGCGAGGCGCCGGGAATCTCGACCAGAGCGGCGCCCGGCACCGCGTCCGCGATCTGACGGAGATGCGCGGGCGGGGTGGCCGGATCCTCGCGGCCCGCGACCAGGAGCGTGGGCACACCGATCTCGGGCAGCCGGTCGCGCAGGTCGAAGGCGGCCAGCGCATCACAGCAGGCGGCGTACGCCCCCGGGTCGGCCTCCCGGTGGTCCCGGATCAGCTTCGGCACGGTGAAATCGCCGGCGAACCACCGCGCATTGGCGCTTTCGACGAGCCACTCCAGCCCTTCCCGCCGGACCCGCTCGGCCCGCTCCTGCCACGGCCCCGGGCCGTTGAAGTGGGCCGACGAGCAGATCACCGCCAGGGACGCGACGCGCTGCGGGTGGTGCACGGCGAGATGCAGACCCACCGCACCGCCCAGCGACACCCCCGCATACGCGAACCGCTCGATGCCGAGCGAGTCGGCGAGCGCGAGCACCAGCCCGGCGAGGTCGCCGACTCTCGCGCCGGGACCGATGAGGTCCGCCGCCGAGCCGCCGTGCCCGGGCAGGTCCCAGCGGACCACCCGGTGGGTGATCGACAGCTCGGGTGCCACCTTGTCCCACAGGGCGTACGACGTGCCGAGCGACGGCCCGAGCAGCAGCGGGGGAGCGGAAGCGGGCCCTTCGAGGCGGTGGTTGAGGAGTTTCTCGGTCAACGTCGCTCCAGAGCACGGTCAATGAGGGCTCCGGCGGAGCCGGTGTAGTGGGCGGGGTCGGTGAGCTCGCCGAGGTCGACGTCCTTCAACGCGGGCTCCTCGGCGAGGAGTTCGCCGAGGCTGCGCCGTTCGGCGTAGCTGCGCCGGGCGAGCTTCGTGAGCAGTTCCTTGGCGCGGGCGCGGCCGAGCACGGGGGTGAGCTCGGCGGACAGCCGCTCGGAGACGATCAACCCGTGGGTCAGGTCGAGGTGGTCCCGCATCGCATCCGCGTCGACTTGCAGGCCTTCGGCCAGCTCCGCCGCATCGCGGGCCGCGCCGCCGACCAGCCGGAGCAGCTCGCGCAGCGGCTCCCACTCGGCGTGCCAGGCACCGGCCGGCCGCTCGTCCTCGGCCGCCACGGCCCCGTACAGCGTGGCCGCGAGCTGCGGAGCGCGCCGGGCCGTGGCCGCGATCAGGGTGGACCGTACGGGGTTCGCCTTGTGCGGCATGGCCGACGAACCGCCCCCGCTGCCCTCCGCGAGTTCGGCGATCTCCGTGCGGGCGAGGGTGAGCACGTCCGCGGCGATCTTGCCCAGTGCTCCGGCCGTGAAGGCGAGGCATCCGGCGAGATCGGCGACCGGGGTACGGAGCGTGTGCCAGGGCAGCGGCGGCGCTTGCAGGCCGAGTTCACGGGCGTACGCCGCCGGGAGCGCCGTCGCGTCCTCGGCGCCGTACGCGGAGAAGGCCGCCAAGGTCCCTGACGCGCCCCCGAGTTGCGCGGGCAGCGTGTCCCGTACGTGCGTGATGCGGTCCCGCGCGTCCAGCACCAGTGACCGCCAGCCGACCGCCTTCAGGCCGAACGTCGTCGGTACGGCGTGTTGGGTGAGCGTCCGCCCCGGCATCACGGTGTCGCGGTGCTCGGCCGCCAGCCGGGCCAGCGCCCGCTCGGTGCGGGCCAGGTCGGCGAGGACCAGGTCCAGGGTGCGCACGGCGACCAGCATCGTCGCGGTGTCCATGATGTCCTGGCTGGTCGCGCCCCGGTGGACGTAGGGGCCGTACTCCTCGCCGACCGCCTTGGTCAGGTCCGCGACCAGGGGGATGACGGGGTTGCCGCCGCCGCGGGCGCGCTCGGCGAGGGAGCGCACATCGAAGCGGTCGGCGTCGGCCGCCTCGGTCACCGCCGTCGCCGCCTCGGCCGGGGCGAGCCCCAGCGAGGCCTGCGCGCGGGTGAGGGCGGCCTCCGCGTCGAGCAGCGCCCGCAGATATGCGGTGTCGCTCGTCGCGGACGCGGCGGGGGAGCCCGCCCAGCCGGGGGCGAGCAGACCGGCGTCGAGGCCGGCGGGTGCGGGGCCGTCAGGTGGTGTCACCGGAACTCCAGAAAGACCGTCTCGCCTTCGCCCTGGAGGCGGATGTCGAAACGGTATGCGCCGCCTGACTCCTCCGCGGCGATCAGCGTGCCGCGTCGCTCTGCGTCCAGCCGCGCCAGCAGCGGGTCCGCGGCGAGCGCCGCCTCGTCGCCCGGCAGGTAGATCCGGGTGAACAGGTGCACGAGCAGCCCGCGCGCGAACACGCACACGCTGATGTAGGGGGCGCTCCGCCCGCGCGCGCCGGGCCGCAGCGTCCGCGCGTACCAGTGGCCGTCGGCGTCGGTCTGGATGCGGCCGAAACCGGTGAACTCCACGCCGTTGCGGCCGAGGAACCCGCCGGAGGCCGGGTCGCGCCGCATCGAGCCGTCGGCCGTCGGCAGGTTGCCGTCCGGGTCCGGCCCCCACAGCTCCAGCAGGGCGTCGGGCAGGGGACGGCCCTCGCCGTCGTACACGTACCCGTGCACGGTGATCGTGTCCGGGTGGCCGAGCGGCGCGATCTCCTCGCCGCCGCGGAAGGGGAGCGCGTATCCGTAGAAGGGGCCGACCGTGTGCGACGGGGTGGGCAGCACGTTCTCCGGCCTGCTCGTGTCGATCTTCGTCATGGCAGGTCAGCGTCCTTCCTCGAGCCAGGTGGCGTGCGGGCCGTCCAGCACGATGTCCCAGTGGTAGCCGAGCGAGAACTCCGGCACGGACAGGCTGTGGTCGTAGGTGGCGACCAGGCGCTGCCGGGCGGCGTCGTCCGTCACGGACTGAAGGATCGGGTCGTACGGGAAGAGCGGGTCGTTCGGAAAGTACATCTGCGTCACGAGCCGCTGTGTGAACGCCGTGCCGAAGACCGAGAAGTGGATGTGCGCCGGACGCCAGGCGTTGACGTGGTTGCGCCACGGGTACGGGCCCGGCTGGATGGTGGTGAAGCGGTAGAAGCCGTCGGCGTCCGTCAGGGTGCGCCCGACACCGGTGAAGTTCGGGTCCAGCGGGGCGTCGTGCTGCTCCCGCTGGTGCGCGTAGCGCCCGGCGGAGTTGGCCTGCCAGATCTCGATGAGCTGGCCGCGCACCGGGCGCCCGTCGCGGTCCAGCAGCCGGCCGGAGACGGTGATGCGCTCGCCGATCGGCTCCCCGGTGTGCTGCCGGGTGAGGTCGTTGTCGATCTCGGTGATGTCCCGCTCGCCGAAGGCGGGGGAGGACAGCTCCACCAGCTCCGGGTCCTTGGTGACGTCGATGGGGACCAGCGGCTGCTTGGGGTGGCGCAGTACGGAGGAGCGGTAGGGGGCGTAGTCGCGGCGCGGGTGGTGCTCGACGGGGGCGCCGTCGGCGACCCGTTTGTCGTAAGCGGCGTGTTCGGCCGCGATCTCCTGGTCGATGTCGTGCTGAGTGAGAGCCATGGGGTTTCCTAGCGTTCGAGGACGAGGGCGAGGCCCTGGCCCACGCCGATGCAGAGCGTGGCGACGCCAATTCCGCCGCCCTTGCGGGCGAGCTGGTGGGCGACCGTGCCCGCGAGACGGGCTCCGGAGGCGCCGAGCGGGTGGCCGAGAGCGATGGCGCCGCCCTGCGGGTTGAGGATCGCGGGGTCGAACTCGGGCCATTCGGCGAGGCAGCCGAGGACCTGGGCGGCGAAGGCCTCGTTGAGTTCGAGGACGTCCAGGTCGTCGAAGGTCTTGCCGGCTTTGGCGAGGGCGCGGCCCACGGCTTCGACGGGGGCGAGCCCGAAGTAGTGGGGGTCGGTCGCGGAGACGCCGGTGGCGCGGACGCGGGCGAGCGGTTCCCGGCCGGTGGCCTTCAGCCCCTCCTCGTCGGTCAGGAGCAGGGCGGCGGCGCCGTCGTTGAGCGGGGAGGCATTGCCCGCGGTGACGGTGCCGTTCTCCTTGCGGAAGGACGGCTTGAGCCGGGCCATCGCCTGAAGGGACGCGTCCGGCCGTACGCATTCGTCGGCGGCGAGGACGACGGGGTCGCCCTTGCGCTGCGGAATGTTCACAGGGACGAGTTCGGCGTCGAACAGGCCCTCCGACCGGGCCTTGGCCGCCTTCCGGTGGCTGTGCAGGGCGAACTCGTCCTGCTGCTCGCGGGTGATCCTGTGCTTGTCGGCGATGAGTTCGGCGGACTCGCCCAGGGGGACGGTCCACTGCGGCGCCATCCTCGGGTTGACCATGCGCCAGCCCAGGGTGGTCGAGTACAGCTCGGTGTGGCCGGCCGGGAAGGGCTTGTCGCTCTTGGGCAGCACATAGGGGGCGCGGGTCATGGACTCCACCCCGCCCGCCACGGCGATGGAGGCATCGCCCACGGCGATGGCGCGGGCGGCCTGGACGACGGCCTCGAGGCCGGACGCGCACAGCCGGTTGACGGTCACGCCCGGCACGCAGGTCGGCAGGCCGGCCAGCAGGGCGGCCATGCGGCCGACGTTGCGGTTCTCCTCACCGGCGCCGTTGGCGTTGCCGAAGTAGACGTCATCGATCCGGGCCGGGTCCAGTCCGGGCGCGCGGCCGAGGAGTTCGCGGATCGCGTGGGCGGCCAGGTCGTCCGGGCGCACCGGTGCCAGGCCGCCGTTGTAGCGGCCGATGGGGGTGCGTACGGCGTCGACGATGTAGACGTCCCTCATGACGCGGCCTCCTGCGGAACGCGCACGTCGGCGGCGGTCTTCGCCACGATCTCGGCGGCCGTCACCCCGGGCGCCGTCTCCACCAGCACCAGGCCGTCGGCGGTGACGTCCAGCACGCCCAGGTCGGTGATGATCCGGTGCACGCACCCCTTGCCGGTCAGCGGCAGCGTGCACTCGGTCAGGATCTTCGGCGAGCCGTCCTTGGCGGTGTGGGTCATCACGACGATGACAGTGCGCGCGCCGTGCACCAGGTCCATCGCCCCGCCGATCCCGGTGACGAGCTTGCCCGGGATGGCCCAGTTGGCCAGGTCGCCGGTCTGCGACACCTGCATGGCGCCCAGCACGGCGACGTCGATGTGCCCGCCGCGGATCATGGCGAAGGACAGCGCCGAGTCGAAGAAGGAGGCGCCGGGCAGGACCGTCACGGTCTCCTTGCCGGCGTTGATCAGATCGGGGTCGACCTGGTCCTCCGTCGGGTACGGGCCGGTGCCGAGGATGCCGTTCTCGCTCTCCAGCACCACCTCCACCCCCTCGGGGAGGTAGTTGGGGATCAGCGTGGGCAGGCCGATGCCGAGATTGACGTACTGGCCGTCCTTCAGCTCACGCGCGGCGCGGGCGGCCATCTGTTCGCGGGTCCAGGCCATCAGTTGCTCACCGTTCGCTTCTCGATCTGCTTGTCGGCGGCCTGCTCCGGGGTGAGCGCCACCACCCGCTGCACGAAGATCCCCGGCAGATGCACTGCGTCCGGGTCGATCTCGCCGGGCTCGACCAGTTCCTCCACCTCGGCGACCGTGATCCGCCCCGCCATCGCGGCCAGCGGGTTGAAATTGCGGGAGGACTTGGTGAAGACCAGGTTCCCGTGCCGGTCGCCCTTCGCCGCCCGCACCAGAGCGAAGTCGGTGCGGATGCCGCGCTCCAGCACGTACTCCACTCCGTCGAACTCCCGCACCTCCTTCGGCGGCGAGGCCAGCGCGATGCCCCCCTGCCCGTCGTAGCGCCACGGCAGCCCGCCCTCGGCGACCTGCGTGCCCACCCCCGCGGGGGTGTAGAAGGCGGGGATGCCGGCGCCGCCGGCGCGCAGCCGCTCGGCCAGCGTGCCCTGCGGGATCATCTCCACTTCCAGCTCCCCGGCCAGGTACTGGCGGGCGAACTCCTTGTTCGCGCCGATGTAGGAGCCGGTCACCCGGGCGATTCGTCCGGCCGATAGCAGCACGGCCAGGCCGGACTCCATCGCCCCGCAGTTGTTCGACACCACGCTCAGGGAGCCGACCCCGCGCTCGTACAGCGCCTGGATCAGCACGTTCGGCACACCGCTCAGCCCGAAACCGCCCACCGCCAGCGACGCGCCGTCCGGCACGTCGGCCACCGCCTCCACGGCCGTGGCGACCACCTTGTCCATCGGAGAAGCCCCATCTCTTCCGAGCCTCCAGCACCCCAATTAGTCAGGGCACTGAGTATTTCTGCGAGGTTTCCCTCACGCTGCCATCCGAGGCGCAGGCAGTCAAGACCCCAGCAAATACGGTGATCAGACCTCGATGTCGGGTCGGGCGAGGGGCGATTGAAGGCGGTATCGTTCAGTGCACCTACGAAATGTCACGGACGATACGACGGACTCACGCGAGGAGCGCACATGGGCGCGGTGGACCTCTCGACCCACCCCGGGCACCTGGCCCGGCGGCTCCAGCAGGCGCACTACCTGCTGTGGAACACGATGGTCTCCGAGGAGATCACCTCGCCGCAGTTCGCGGTCCTGAACGCGCTCGTCGCCGAGCCCGGGCTGGACCAGCGCACGGTGGGGGAGCGGGTGGGCCTCGACCGCTCCACCATCGCCGAGGTCATCAGCCGGCTCAGCCGCCGCGGCCTGCTCGACAAGGTGCGCGACCCGCAGGACGGCCGCCGCTTCCTGCTGCGGCTGACCGAGGAGGGGGAGCGGACCCACCGCAAGCTCACCGTGCGCACGGCCCGGATGAACCAGGTCTTCCTGGCGCCGCTCAGCGCCGAGGAGCAGACCCTCTTCTTCGACCTCATCCGGCGTGTCGCGGACGCGGCCGAGGGGCTTCGCAACCCGGCGGAACCCCTCGTCGCGCAGCCCTGATCACCGCTCCGACGTGAAGACCACCCAGACCTGGCCCCGCGCGAAGCCCACCGGCGTGCCGTCGGCGGTCGTGAACTGCGTGCCGGCCGCCGCCCGCGGGCGCTTCCAGGTGACGTCGTAGACCCGTCCGTCGCGCAGCACCTCCGCCTTCCCGGACCCCACGGTCTCGGTGTACGGCGTGTCATTGCCGAGCACGTCGTGGAGCCGGGACGTGCGCACCGTCACGTGCTGCACGACGACCGTCGGGGGCGTGAGCTGCTTCCCGTCGGTCGTGACGGTGGGCGTGCCGTCCATCGCCACCTGCCAGCCGTGCCGCCGCGCGGACCAGGTGAAGGTGAACCGGGCCGCCGGGTAGTGCACGGTGCGCGACGTCTCGGTCCGCCCGCCCGCGGGGGCCGGGCCGAAGCGGAAGCCGGTCGTCAGCGCGTCGGCTCCCGGTGCGGAGGCAAGGAGCCGGCGTGGGTGCAGGTAGAGGTTGTGCGGGGCGGTCCTGTCGCTGCCCCGGAAGTAGGCGGCGGACTTCTTGTCGGGCGGCTCCGCCGTCAGGGGCGCCGCGTCGATGAGCGGCAGTAGTTTGTGCTGCGCCCCGGAGAAGGCGAGCGTCGGCCGGTCGAACTGGCGCAGCAGCTCCAGATCGGACTCGCGCGCACTGCGCACCGGCCCGACGACCGAGGGCAGCGTCGTGGCGTACACGGCCATCAGCCGGCTCAGCCCGCCCTCCACCTGCTCCGCGTACACGACGTCCGCGGCGTTCAGACCCGTCTGGGGCCGGGCCGGCGCCACGTTGTCGATCTTTACGGCCAGCACGGGACCGGCGCGCCGTGGGCTCTGCGCCGGCGTCGGTGGCTGCTCCTGCGTCTGCCCCTGTCCGCCCCGCCCATCCTCGGCCTGGTCGTGCCGCGCCGTGCAGCCCGTCGCCAGGGAGCCCATCACCGCGGCAGCCAGCAGCGCCGCGGTCGTCACGGCGCGCCGCACGCGCGCTCTTCGTCCCATGCCCACCGTTCCCGCCCATTCCCGTCCCTGTGTGTTCATCGCTGGCCATCCCCGCTCGGTTCTGAACGGGCGCGTCCCGCTGCGCCGATCGGCCCGCGCGGCGGTTCGGCGAAGGAGGCCCGGGTACCCGGGCGCCGACAGATGCGACGCAGCGCGACGGAGGGAGCGCGACGCGATGAAGGCAGTGACGTGGCAGGGCAAGCGCGACGTGCGGGTGGAGGATGTACCCGATCCGAAGATCCAGGAGCCGACGGACGCCGTCATCCGGATCACCTCCACCGGCCTGTGCGGGTCCGATCTGCACCTGTACGAGGTGCTCACCCCGTTCATGACGCCGGGCGACATCCTCGGCCACGAGCCGATGGGCATCGTCGAGGAGGTGGGCCCGGAGGTGCCGAACCTGCGGCCGGGCGACCGAGTGGTGGTGCCGTTCCAGATCTCCTGCGGCCACTGCTTCATGTGCTCGGCCGGACTGCAGACGCAGTGCGAGACCACCCAGGTCACCAGCGAGGGCATGGGCGCCGCCCTGTTCGGCTACACCCGCCTGTACGGCGCGGTGCCGGGCGCCCAGGCCGAGTACCTGCGCGTCCCCCAGGCGCACTACGGCCCGATCAAGGTCCCCGAGGGCCCGCCCGACGACCGCTTCGTCTACCTCTCGGACGTGCTGCCCACCGCCTGGCAGGCCGTCGCCTACGCCGACGTGCCGCGCGGCGGCACCGTGGCCGTGCTCGGCCTCGGACCCATCGGGGACATGGCCTGCCGGATCGCCCAGGCACGCGGCGCCGGGCGGGTGTTCGGCGTGGACCTGGTCCCGGAGCGGCTGACCCGGGCGCGCCGGCGGGGCGTGCAGACGTACGACCTGCGGGACTTCGACAACGAGAAGGAACTGATCGCCGCGATCCGCGACGAGACGGAGGGGCGCGGCCCCGACGCCGTGATCGACGCGGTCGGCACCGAGGCGCACGGCAGCGTGGCCGCCCGCCTCGCCCAGCAGGCCTCCACGCTGCTGCCGCGCGCCCTCGGCGGACCGCTCGCCCAGCGCTTCAGCGTCGACCGGCTCGCCGCCCTCCACACCGCCATCGAACTGGTGCGCCGCGGCGGCACCCTCTCCCTGGCCGGCGTGTACGGCGGCACGGCCGACCCGGTGCCGATGCTCACCCTCTTCGACAAGCAGATCCAGATGCGGATGGGCCAGGCCAACGTGCGCCGCTGGAGCGACGACATCCTGCCGTACCTGAGGGACGAGGATCCGCTCGGCGTCGACGACTTCGCCACCCACCGGGTGCCGCTGTCGGACGCGCCGCACGCGTACGAGATGTTCCAGCGCAAGCAGGACGGCGCGGTCAAGGTGCTGATGACGCCCTGAGCCGACCCGGTGACGTCCTGAGCCGACCCGGTCGAGGCGAGTGGGTCAGACCTCGGAGCCGAAGATCTCCGCGAGGTCGTAGCGGACGGGCTCCTCCAGCTGGGCATACGTGCAGCTGTCCGGGGTGCGGTCCGGGCGCCAGCGGCGGAAACGGGCCGTGTGCCGGAAGCGCACCCCGTTCTCCATGTGGTCGTACGCCACCTCGGCCACCCGCTCCGGCCGTAGCGGCACCCAGGACAGGTCCTTCTTTCCCGACCAGCGGCTGGGCGCGCCGGGCAGCCGGGCCGACTCGTGGGCGGCCTCGTCCGACCAGGCCGCCCACGGGTGCCCGGCGACGTCGTCCATGCGCAGCGGCTCCAACTCCTCGACCAGCTCGGCGCGCCGCTTCATCGGGAACGCGGCCGACACGCCCACGTGCTGGAGGCTGCCCCCCTCGTCGTACAGGCCGAGCAGCAGCGAGCCGACGACGGGACCGCTCTTGTGGTAGCGGTAGCCGGCGACGACCACGTCCGCCGTGCGCTCGTGCTTGACCTTGAACATGGCGCGCTCGTCCTGGAGGTAGCGCAGGCCGAGCGGCTTGGCGACGACACCGTCGAGTCCCGCCCCCTCGTACTGCTCGAACCACTGCCGGGCCACGTCGATGTCGGTCGTCGCCGGGGTCACGTGGACGGGAGCCGTGACCCCGTCCAGCGCCCCGACCAGCAGCGCGCGCCGGTCGGACAGGGGCACGTCCAGCAGTGACTCGCCGTCCAGCGCGAGCAGGTCGAACGCCACGAAGGCGGACGGGGTCCTCTCGGCCAGCATCCGCACCCGGGAGTCCGCCGGGTGGATGCGCTCGGTCAGCGCGTCGAAGTCCAGCCGCCCCTCCCGGGCGATCACGATCTCCCCGTCCAGCACACAGCGCTCCGGCACCCGTTCCTTCAGCGCCGTCACCAGTTCCGGAAAGTACCTGGTCAGTGGCTTTCCCGTACGGCTGCCGAGCTCGACCTCGTCCCCGTCGCGGAACACGATCGCGCGGAACCCGTCCCACTTCGCCTCGTACTGCATGTTCGGCGGGATCCTCGCCACCGACTTGGCGAGCATCGGCTTCACGGGTGGCATCACCGGCAGATCCATGCTCCGATTCTGCTCGCACACGTCATGGTTCGCCCGGTGTGCGAGGTATGTGTGGCACGCCTACCGTGGCTCGCATGGGTGATGCGGTGGAGCTGGAGGTGGGCGGCCGGAGCGTGCGGCTGTCCAGCCCGGACAAGGTCTTCTTCCCGGAGCGGGGCTTCACCAAGTTGGACGTCGCCCGGTACTACCAGGCGGTCGCCCCCGGCATCCTGCGCGCCCTGCGCAACCGCCCCACCACCCTGGAGCGCCATCCGGACGGCGTCACGGGCGAGTGGTTCTACCAGAAGCGGGCGCCCAAGGGCATGCCCGACTGGATCCCGACCGCCCACATCACCTTCCCCAGCGGCCGCAGTGCCGACGAGATGTGCCCCACCGAGGAGGCCGCCGTGGTGTGGGCCGCCCAGTACGGCACGCTCACCTTCCACCCCTGGCCGGTGCGCCGCGACGACGTGGACCACCCCGACGAACTGCGCATCGACCTCGACCCGCAGCCCGGCACCGACTACGAGGACGCCGTCCGCGCCGCCCACGAACTGCGCGCCGTCCTGGAGGAGTTCGGCGGTCTGCGCGGCTGGCCCAAGACCTCCGGCGGCCGCGGACTCCACGTCTTCATGCCGATCGAACCCCGCTGGACCTTCACCCAGGTGCGGCGCGCCGCCATCGCGGTGGGGCGGGAGATGGAGCGCCGGATGCCCGATCAGGTGACGATCAAGTGGTGGAAGGAGGAACGCGGCCGCCGCATCTTCCTCGACTACAACCAGACCGCCCGGGACCGCACCATCGCCTCCGCCTACTCCGTACGCCCCCACCCGCACGCCCCGGTCTCGGCGCCGCTGCGCTGGGAGGAGGTGGGTGTCGCGCACCCCCGTGACTTCGACATCGCCACCATGCCGGCCCGCTTCGCCGAACTCGGCGACGTCCACGCCGACATGGACGACCACGCCTTCTCGCTCGGGGCGCTGCTGGAGCTGGCCGCGAAGGACGAGCGCGACCACGGCCTCGGCGACCTGCCCTACCCGCCCGAGTACCCGAAGATGCCGGGGGAGCCGAAGCGGGTGCAGCCGAGCAGGGCGAGGCAGGGGCGGGCGCCGCAGCCTCCGCCTCCGACCGCGCCTGCGACGACACCTCCGCCCGAGCCGGAGGCGTCCTAGGACTCCCGGTCTCGAACCTGCCCAGGATGCGACGGAACTCCCTCAGCAGATCCACGTCGGAGGCGACGTCGTAGCGCATGTTCCCTGGGGAGTTGTCGTTGGTGGCGGCGGGGCGAGGCCACTTCCGCGCGTATGTCCCAGCGACGCCCGGTCGACGTCGTCGATCCCCCTGAACACCTTGCCCTCCCCGTTGCCCGGTGGCGTGCGACCGCCACTGGTCACAGCATGCCGCACGCCACTGACAACGGATCATCCGGACACCGGACACCGGAGACGGAGCCGTCACAGCTCCTTGATCCGGATGTCCCGGTAGGAGATCACGTCCGTCGTGCTGTGCACCTGCAGCCCGATGTACCCGGAGGCGAACCGCCGCCCGTCCGTGCCCGGGTCGTCCGAGCGGGGCGGAGAGAAGTCCTGGCCGCCGATGTTGTCGAACTCGTTGATCAGCACGCCGTTGCGGTAGACCGAGTAGTGCTGGCCGACCACGCGGATCTCGTAGTCGTTCCACGTGCCCTTCTGGGTGACGCCGGCCCCGGCGAGCCCCACCCGGTCGAAGCCGTAGATCGAACCCGTCTTGTACATGTCGCCGTCGGGCCGGTCGAGCACCTGCACCTCGTGCCCGTACTTGATGGCGACCCACTCCGGCCGCGACTCCTCGGGGTGGTCGTGGACCCACGGGAACCGCACGAACACGCCTGAGTTGGCGTTGCCGGTGCCCGGAGCGTCGTCACGCCACTGGAGCTTCAGCGAGAAGTCGCCGTACTTGCGCTGCGGGAACCAGAGCATGCCCAGGCCCGCCTTCGTGGTGCCGCTGGTGATCGAACCATCGGGGTTCAGCGCGAACGAACCCCCGCCCACCTGCTCCCACTTGGCGAAGGAGGCCCCGCTGCCGTCGAGGATCGTGCGGTAGCCCTCGGTCTGGCCGGGCTTGCCGATGCCGGACTGGCGGGCGGCCTTCTGGATGGCCTTGTACTCCCGCTGGTCGACGACCCCTTCCTTCAGCAGCCTGTCCAGGACCGTCTTCACGTGCTTCAGGAACAGCGCCTGGGACGTCCACTCCTTCTCGTCCTCGATCAACTCGTTGATCCGGCACCGGTTGTCGGTGACCCGGTTCGGAACGCCCGAGTCGACCGTGCCGACGATCACCGTCAACCGTTCGTCGTACTCGGGGCAGTTGGGTGCCGGCACGCCGCCGCCCGCCACGACCGTGAAGCTCACCGTCCGCGGTTCGGAGGTGTTGCCCGCCTTGTCGCTCGCCCGGTACGCCACGGTGTGCGCGCCGACGCGGTCCACGACGACCGGCGCGGTGTACGCCAGGTAGGGGCCGCCGTCGAGCGAGTACTCGATGCCCGCGACGCCCGAACCGCCCTCGTCGGTAGCGCCCACGGTCACCTTGGCGCTGCCGACGTAGGCGCCGTCGGAGTTCCGCGTGCCGTCCACGGTCACGCCCGTCACCGGCGGCGTCGTGTCCTGCGCGGGCGGCGCGACGACGGTGAACTGGACGCTCTTCTCGGCCGACACGTTGCCCGCCTTGTCCGTGGCGCGGTAGCGCACGGTGTGGGCGCCGAGCTGGTGCACCATCACCGGGGCCGTGTACGGCTGCCAGACACCGGAGTCGACCGCGTACTCGATCGTGTTGACCCCGGAACCCGTGTCCGAGGCGGAGACGGTGACCGTCGCCATGTCGAGGTATGCGCCGTCGGCGTTCCGTTCACCGCTGACCGTCGCCGACGTCTCCGGCGGAGTCGTGTCGTCCGACGGCGGCGCGACGACGGTGAACTGGACGCTCTTCTCGGCGGAGACGTTGCCGGCCTTGTCGGTGGCCCGGTAGCGGACCTCGTGGCTGCCGACCTGGTCGATCACTACGGGGGTGGAGTACGGCAGCCAGGTGTCCGTTGCGTCGACGGAATACTGTATGCGGTCGACTCCGGACCCTCCGGTGTCGCTCGCGTTGATCGTCACGCTCGCCGAACCGACGTACTCGCCCTGCGCGTTGCGCGTGCCGTCCACGCTTGCCGACGTCTCCGGCGCCGTCGTGTCCGAGCCGCCGCCCTCGGTCACCACCAGGACGCCCTGCATCTGACCGTGGCCGGGGATGGTGCAGTGGTAGAAGTAGCGGCCCGGGGTGAGCGTGACCTCGGCGGTGTGGCGGCCGCCCTGGTCGTCGTTCGGGTTGGCGAGGATGTTGAGCTGGACGTCGTTGTTGTACTCGGGGTCGGACGTCTCGAAGGTCAGCGTGTGCGGCATTCCCATGGTGTTGCCGGTCGCCGCGCTGTTCTCGAAGACGATGGTCGCCGGACCTGCCACGGCCGTCGTCGGCGCCGAGGCGTACTTGGTGATGTCGTCGCCGGCAGTCCAGGTGAGCACCTGCGCGGCGGCCGTCCGGGCAGGAGGATCGGTCTGTCCGGCGGCGGACGTCGTCTGCAGCCCCAGCACCATCAGCAGGGCGGCCAACAGCGCCGTCCAGATTCTTCGTTGACGCAGTTGACGTATCACTGTGCCCCCCTCGCCAGCTGGTCGGCGGCCGGTGTGGGTCCGCCGCCCGTGTAGGTCACGCGCCACAGCGCCGACTTGGAGTCCGAGGTGAAGAAACCGCGGCCGTAGTCGAGGACGTACAGCGCCCCGTCGGGACCGAACTTCCAGTCCATGAGGTTCTTGATGCCGTCGTTGCCGACCGGCACGATCTTCTTCAGCGACTCCGAGTGCACCGGAAGTCCGCCGTCACCCTGCGTCCTGGGGTCCATGAGCACGGCGTTGCGCGGCTGGTCGGCGTCGTAGAAGTCGCCCACGAACCACTTGCCGTCCCAGTACGAGGGCCACTTGACGTCGCTCGTGCTCGACGCGTCGTAGCGGTACACCGGCCCGTTCATCGCCGCCTGTCCGCCGCCCTTGAGCCACGGCAGCCGGTAGGTGGCCTCCTCCTTCTTGTAGGAGGGGACGCCGCTTGCGTCGCGCGGATAGTCCGGTGCCCCGCCCTGCGGCGAGTACCAGATGTTGTTGCCGGTGACCGGCGGGAGGTTGACCAGACCGTCGTTGTTCGGGGACTCGTTCTTCGGGTGGTCGCAGTCGTACCAGCCCAGCGGCTTCGACGGATCCGGCAGGTTGCGGTCCCGGTAGGGCTGCTTGTTGCCCATGCAGTACGGCCAGCCCCGGTTGCTCGCCTTGGTGATCACGGCGAAGGTGTCGTACTTGGCCGGCCCCCAGGTCGGGGACGGCTCGCTCGCGTCCGGGCCGACCCAGCCCGCGTACAGGGTGTCGGTCCTCTTGTCGACGAAGATGCGGGCCGGGTTGCGGACCCCCATCACGTAGATCTCGCCGCGCGTCTTGCCGCCGCCCTCGTCGGTCTCCTTGCCGGTGAAGAGGTTGCCGTCGGGGAGCGTGTACGTCCCGTCGGGCTCCGGGTGGATGCGCAGGATCTTGCCGTTGAGGTTGTTGGTGTTGCCGGCGGTGCGGCGGGCGTCGGCGAAGGAGACACCCTTGTAGTTGGGCTGCGGGTTGTTGCCCGAGTAACCGCCGCTGAAGCCGCTGGAGTTGTTGTCGCCGGTGGCGATGTACAGGTTGCCCTTGGAGTCCCAGGTCATCCCGCCGCCCGCGTGGCAGCAGCTGTGCACCTGCACCGGCCACTTGAGCAGCACCTTCTCGCTGCTCAGGTCGAGCTTGTTCGTGGCGAGGTCGAGCGTGAAGCGGGAGACGCGCCGCTCGGCCATCTGCGTGTCGCGGTTGAGCTGGGAGTGGGGCGTGTAGTGCAGGTACACCCAGCCGTTCTGCTCGAAGTGCGGGTCGATCTCGATGCCGAGGAGGCCTTCCTCGACCTTGGTGAGCTCGTCGCCGCCGCCCTTGTTGCCGAAGACCGTCAACTCGCCCGCGAGCGTGACCTTCTTGGTCTTCGGGTCGTAGACGTGGATCTGTCCCACGCCCTTGCCGACGTCCGGGTTGTTCCAGTCGGTGACGACGGGCTGGGAGGCGTCGGCGCCGCCGCGGCCGATGTAGAGGACGCGGCCGTCGGGGGCGGTGACCAGGCCGTGCGGTTCGCCGATCTGGTCGTTTTGGCCCGGCTGGTTGGGCTGGGTGAGACGTTCCGCCTTGTAGTTGGCGGTGATCGTGGCCTTGCAGTCGGCCTGCACCAGCCGGGTGGTCCACAGCAGGGCGCCGCGCAGGTGCGCACGGAAGTCCGTCTCGTCGTACGACGACACCGTGCCGCCCATGCCGGTGTAGAAGGAGCGGCCGCCGTCGTAGTCGCGGCACCAGCTGATCGGATGGTCCCAGCCGTTCGCGCTGGCCCCGGGCTGGTACGTCGACTCCCGCACCCGCGCCACGGTGTGCACCTCGCCGGACGGGTTCTTCACCCAGTTCGGCCACTGGTCGGGGCGCTTCCACTGCAGCGGCAGGTCTCTGGTCGCCGGGTGCTGCCGGTCGCCGACCTCGACGGTCGCGCGTTGTACGGCCGTCGGGCTGGAGTTGGCCGGTCGGGCGCCGATGAGTCCGGTGAACCAGTCCGAGTACGGCTCGGCGCGGGCCGCGTCATGGATGCCGACGAAACCGCCGCCCGCCTCCATGTAGGCCTCCAGGCCCGCCTCCTGCTCCGGGCCGAGGACGTCGCCGCCGCCGGTCAGGAACACGATCGCGTTGTAGCGGCCCAGTTTGGTGGCGTTGGTGAAGACCGAGGCGTCGTCGGTTGCCTCGACCTTGAAGCGCTCCTTCGCCGGTCCGGACAGGCCGATCTTCTCGATCGCCTCGATCCCGGCGTTCACCACCGGCGACTCGTCCCCGGCCGCGGCGGAACCGTAGAAGATCAGCACCCTTACGTTCGCGCCGCCCGGCGGCGACTTGATCGACATCGTTGTCAGGGACGGTTCCGGAGCTGGGCGCGCGCTCGCGGCGGGGCCCGAGAGCAGTCCCGCCGCGACGACCCCGACGGCGACGGTGGCCGCCCAGGCTCGTTTTCTCATGCTCAACGCTCTTAAGTGCATGGGTCCTTGATGCAGTGTGGACCGCATGTGGTCACCCACCCCTCGTCGGTCACAGCAAACGCCAAGGAAGCTAGACCTCTTTGCCTGACCCGCCAATAGGTATGACCGCAATGCAACGAACTTTGTCCTGACTGTGGATGAACGCGGGACGGACCGGTACCTTCGCGTGGTCCGAGTGACTTCCGTACCAGGGTGGGGAGTTCGGCATGGACAGACGCAGCTTCCATCGGCGCGTGCTGCTGGGCGGCGCGGCCGTCGCGACATCGTTGTCCCTGGCGCCGGAGGCGGTGGGTGCGGACACGCCGCCGCGCACCGCGCCGGCCGGGGGCGAGGTCAAGCACATCAGGCTGTATGCCGAGAAGCTCCCCGACGGGCAGATGGGCTACGGCTTCGAGAAGGGCAAGGCGACGATCCCCGGGCCGCTGATCGAGCTCAACGAGGGCGACACCCTGCACATCGAGTTCGAGAACACCATGGACGTGGCCGCGAGCCTGCACGTCCACGGCCTGGATTACGAGATCTCCAGCGACGGCACCAAGCTGAACAAGAGCGACGTCGAGCCCGGCGGCACCCGCACCTACACCTGGCGCACCCACGCCCCGGGTCGCCGCAAGGACGGCACCTGGCGGGCGGGCAGCGCGGGCTACTGGCACTACCACGACCACGTCGTGGGCACCGAGCACGGCACCGGGGGCATCCGCAAAGGGCTGTACGGACCGGTGATCGTCCGCCGCAAGGGCGACATCCTGCCGGACCGGACACACACCATCGTCTTCAACGACATGACCATCAACAACCGTCCGCCGCACACCGGTCCCGACTTCGAGGCCACGGTGGGCGACCGCGTCGAGTTCGTGATGATCACGCACGGCGAGTACTACCACACCTTCCACCTGCACGGTCACCGCTGGGCCGACAACCGCACCGGCCTGTTGACCGGCCCCGACGACCCCAGCCAGGTGATCGACAACAAGATCGTCGGCCCGGCGGACTCCTTCGGCTTCCAGGTGATCGCGGGGGAGGGCGTCGGGGCGGGGGCATGGATGTACCACTGCCATGTACAGAGTCACTCCGACATGGGAATGGTGGGGCTGTTCCTGGTGAAGAAGCCGGACGGGACGATCCCGGGTTACGAACCGCACGAGCACTGACGGATCATGGGCGGGTGACCCTTCTGCTCACACGCGGTGACCTGGAAGCCGTACGGGAGCCCGCCGCCTGCCTGGACGCCCTGCGCGAAGGCTTCCGCCGTGCGGGCGAGGCGGCGGTCGCGGGACAGCGGGTGCGCACCGACCTGCCGTTCCCCGGCACCGCCACCACCCTGATCCCCGGTGTGCTGCCCGGCATCGAGGCCTACACGGTCAAGGTGAACGCCAAGTTCCCGGGCGCGCGGCCCGCCCTGCGTGGGGTGATCTGCCTGCACAGCGGCACGGACGGCGAACTGCTCGCCCTGCTGGACTCGGCCACGGTGACCGCGTGGCGCACCGGACTGGCCGCCGCGCTGGGCACGCAGGTCCTGGCCGGGTCGGCGCACGGTGCGGTGCTCGGGGTGATCGGCGCGGGGGCGCAGGCCGAGCTGATGGTGCGGGGGCTGGCCGTCCTGCGCGGTCACGGGGAACTCACCGGCTTCCTCGTGCACGACACGGCTTCCGACCGCGCTGCCGCGTTCGCGGCCCGGCACGGTGGCCGGGTGCTGACCGCCGCGACGGATGTGGCCGCGGCGGCCGACGTCGTCCTGCTGGCGACGTGGTCACGAGCGCCGCTGCTGCGCCTTGCGGACACCCGGGAGGGCCAGCACTTCACCAGCCTGGGCGCCGACGAACCCGGCAAGCGGGAACTGGCCGCCGATCTGCTGCGATCGGCTCTGCTGGTGGTCGACGACCGCCAACTGGCCGCGGATATGGGTGCGTTGGCGACTGCCGACCTCTCCGCGCAGGCCGCCGACGCCACCCTCGGTGAGGTGCTGCGCGGCGAACACCCGGGCCGGACCAGCGCCTCGGCCCGGTCCGTCCGACCGGGATGCGGCCGGCACGAACCCGCCGTCCGGCAGGGCTTCGAGTCGGCGGCAGCGCGGGAGCACCGTACTGAGATGCGTTTCGGAGGGCGAGCCGTCCTCGACGGTGACCACCAGCGCGTCGTACGGCTCAGTGCGCCGCCGGTCCGGCTCCTGCTCGGTGAGGAGCCAGTGCGCCCGGCCGTACACGTCGACCGTGCTGTGTGCGATGTGCAGATCGCGATACGTGCGCGGCAGCCGCGCGAAGGGCGCGAGCCGCGTCTCGGCGGGCCTACTCGGCATGGGCCTTTCTCGTCGTCATGGGGCGATCCTCACCGACGGCCCACCTGGGACGCAACGTGATTTCCCGGCGGCGAGAGCGCTCTCTCGGTCATGTCCGGCGCGGGGCTATCCTGATCCGCAACCGCCGGTGAGGAGTCCCGAAGTGACCGAGACAGCGTCGCGTCCCACGTTGGAGGCCGTGGCCGCGCGGGCGGGGGTGTCCCGGGCCACCGTGTCCCGTGTGGTCAACGGCGCGGACGGAGTGAGGGAGCCCCTCGTCGAGCGGGTCCGGCGGGCCGTGGAGGAGCTCGGGTACGTACCCAACCAGGCCGCCCGCAGCCTGGTGACGAAGCGGCACGACGCCGTCGCCGTGGTCATCGCCGAGCCGGAGACCCGCGTCTTCGCCGACCCCTTTTTCGCACTGCAACTGCGCGGCATCAGCAAGGAGTTGACGGCCCATGACTCGCAGCTCGTACTGCTGCTGACGGAGGGCCGCGACGACCATGCCCGGGTCGGGCGCTACCTCGCCGGCGGCCACGTCGACGGCGCGCTCGTCTTCTCGCTGCACCTCGACGACCCGCTGCCCGGGCTGATCCAGCGCGCCGGGGTGCCGACCGTGTTCGGCGGACGGCCCGGCTGGAGCGACGGCACGCCCGGCGTGGTGTACGTCGACAGCGACAACCGGGGCGGAGCCCGCGAGGCCGTACGGCACCTCGCCGGCCTCGGCCGCACCCGGATCGGGCACATCACCGGCGCCCTCGACCAGACGTCCGCGGTGGACCGGCTCGACGGCTTCCGGGACGTCATGGTCGACGCCGATCCCCGGCTGATCGTGGAGAGCGACTTCACCCCCGCCGGTGGTGAGCGCGCGATGCGCGAACTCCTCGACCGCTGCCCCGACCTGGACGCCGTGTTCGCCGCCAACGACCTCACCGCCTCGGGCGCCCTGCGCGTACTGCGCGAACGGGGGCTGCGGGTGCCCGACGACGTCGCCGTGGTCGGCTTCGACGACATGCTGCCCGTCGCCGAGCAGACCGACCCACCGCTGACGACGGTCCGTCAGGACATCGAGGAGATGGGTCGGCTGATGGCCCGCCTCCTGCTGCGCGGCCTCGACCGGCGCGGCACCGACGAGGGCGTGGCAGGCGTACCGTCCAGTGTCATCCTGCCGACGACGCTGGTACGGCGCGCCTCCGCGTAAACCGGTGCCGCTCCGCCCTCGCTCCCCTCACGACTGCTGCGGTGCGCTCTTGATCACCGCGAAGCGGGCCCCGTACGGGTCGGCGAGCTTGGCGATGCGACCCACGCCCTCGATGTCGGTGGCGGGCATGCGGACCCTGCCGCCGAGCTCCTGGGCCCTGGCGACCGTGGCGTCCGCGTCCGTGACCTCGAAGTACGGCAGCCAGTACGGGCCGGCCTCCGCCTCGGTCGGGTCGTCGGCGAGCGGCACGATACCGCCGAACATGGCGTCCTCCCCGCCCTCCGCGGGGTTGACACAGGTGTACGTGCCGCCCGGGAAGGGAACCGCCGAGGTCTCGAGCCCCAGCACCTTGTTGTAGAACGCGGCGGCCGCGGCGATGTCCGGCGTGTACAGCTCCACCCAGCACAGCGAGCCGGGGTCGCCGGCCACGTCCACGCCCTTGGTCCGCCCCGGCTGCCAGATGCCGAACGGCACGCCCGCCTGGTCGGCGAGGATCGCCATGTGGCCCTGGCCCATCACGTCCATGGGCTGGACGAGCACGCTGCCGTGCGCCTGCTCGGCGGCCTTGGCGGTGGCCTCCGCGTCGGCGCTCTGGAAGTACACGGTCCAGGAGGGCGGCCCCTGCTCCGCGGTGGTCTGCATACCGCCGGCGACGGTCTTGCCGTCCAACTGGAAGAAGCCGTAGCCGCCGGCCTCGGGTCCCGCCGACTGGAACTGCCAGTCGAAGAGACCGCCGTAGAAGGAGCGGGCGCCGTCGATGTCGGACGTGCCGACGTCGATCCAGTTCGGGGCGCCGTTGACGAAACGGGTGGTGAGCATCCTTGCCCTCCTTCGAAAGGGTCCCGCTGTCTGCACTGCCGAGTCTTGCACCGCCCACTGACAATCGCTGCCGCAGCGCGGCGGGGGCCGGAGCGACGGTCGTCGCCGCGGCCGGGGTCGGAGCGACGGTTGTCGTCACCCTCGGTGACCGTCAGGGCCGGCCTTGTTTCACCTTCTTCCGCTTCTTCCGCGCGCCGCCGTGCGTGGGCGCAGCGCGCGGGGCGATCATCGGGTTGGCCGCAGGCGGCCCCGGGGCGCCGCGTTGATTCCGCGTTGATGATTCCGCGTTGATGATTCCGCGTTGATTCCGCGTTGATCGAACGTTTTTCGCCGCCCGGCACGATCGCGCTCATGCACATCGACACGATCACCCCGGCCGACACCGCCTGGCATGCTCAGGCCCTGTGCGCGCAGACCGGGGCGGACTTCTTCTTTCCCGAGCCGGGCAGCTCGGTGCGCGAGGCGAAGCGCATCTGCGGCATGTGCGAGATGCGCTCGGCCTGCCTGGAGTACGCGCTGGAGAACGACGAGCGGTTCGGCGTGTGGGGCGGCCTGTCCGAGAAGGAGAGGCTGGCGCTGAGGCGGGCGACGCGCTGAGCGGCAGGGCGAGGGCGGTCGGTAAACCGGTACGACCCCTTCGCCGGTGTGCGGTTAGGATCCGGGTGCGCACCCGGGTAGCGCAGAGGCAGGCGCGCTCGCCTTGCTCAGGCGAAGGACACCGGTTCGAATCCGGTCCCCGGGCTGCGTCCTGGCCCCGTAGAGCAGAGGCAGACTCGCCGCCCTCTCAAGGCGGATACGCCGGTTCGAATCCGGTCGGGGCCCACTGCACGGCACGGGCACACACGGGGCGGACGGTATGGGCGACGGCGGCGGCATCGATGAGGAGGAGCTGGCCGCCTTCCACCGCACGGTCGGCAAACTGCGGGCGCTGCCCGTCGACGACCCGGTGCGGCTGCGGGCCGAACAGGTCGCGGCGTCCTTCGCGCGCGACGGGCGGCTGCGGCGTCGCAAGGCCCGCGGGGCCGCGGTGACGGCCGCCGACGCCGCGGCGATGGCGGCGACCGCGACCGGCGCGACGGACCGGCGCGAGGACGCGCCGCTGACCGCCCCCGGCACCGGAGGCGTCTTCCGCCGGCCGCGCAGTTGCTATGTCTGCAAGACGCCCTATCGACAGGTCGACTCCTTCTACCACCGGCTGTGCCCCGACTGCGCCGCCGACAACACCTCCCGGCGCGCCCTCAGCACCGATCTGAGCGGGCGTCGCGTGCTCCTCACCGGCGGCCGGGTGAAGATCGGCTTCCAGCTCGCACTGATGATGCTGCGGGACGGCGCGGAGGTCATGGTGACCAGCCGCTTCCCGCACGACACCGTGCGGCGCTTCCGCGCCGAGCCGAGCAGCGGGAAGTGGCTGGACCGGCTGACCGTCCTTGCCGTCGACCTGCGCGATCCGCGCCAAGTGCTGGGACTGTGCGAGGAGTTGCGGCAGGAGGGCGAGCCGCTGGACATCCTGGTCAACAACGCCGCGCAGACCGTGCGACGACCGCCCGAGTCCTACGCGCTGCTGGCCGCGGGGGAGTACGACGCGCTGCCCGAGGGGGCACGGCGGGCGCCGGGCTTCACGCCGATGCGGATGCTTCAGGGCGGCACCGCGGCCCTACCGGTGGTGTTGCGCGAGGCCGACGAGGCCGGGCTGCTGCCCGACCCGTCCCCGGAGAACTCCTGGTCGGCGCAGCTCGGCGCCCTCGACCCGGCAGAGGTCCTGGAGACCCAGCTCGTCAACGCGCTCGCCCCGGCACTGCTCTGCGACCGGCTGCTGCCGCTGCTGTTCGCCTCGCCGCACCCGCGGCGGTACGTGGTCAACGTGACGGCGGTCGAGGGCCGGTTCGCCGTGCGCAACAAGACGGCCGGCCATCCGCACACCAACATGGCCAAGGCCGCGCTCTACATGCTCACCCGCACCAGTGCCGCCGAACTCGCGGAACGGGGCGTGTACATGTGCGCGGTCGACACCGGTTGGATCACCGACGAGAACCCGGCGCCCAAGAAGGCGCGGATGGCCGATGCGGGGTTCCGCACGCCGCTGGACGTCGTGGACGGGGCGGCGCGCATCTACGACCCGATCGTGCGCGGCGAGGCCGGGGACCCCGTGTCCGGGGTGTTCCTCAAGGACTACCGGGAGGCGGAGTGGTGAGCGCGGACACCGGGGCAGCGGAAGGCGAGGTTTTGGCGACCGGCTCCGAGGGCGGGTCGCCGGCGCGGGCCGCGAGGCCGGCGGGCCCTCGGCGAGCGGCTTTCCGGGGAATTCCGCGGCGCCCGGATCCGCCAGCGCGCACATCCCGCCGCCGGCCGTCCCCGCCGACGTGGCGGCCGTACGCAGCGTGAACCGGACGGCAGCGCCGGGGGAGGCGGGCGAGTAACCCCAGGACCCCGGAGGGCCGCCCAGCGGGGCATGGGCCGGCTCGGCCGCGCTGGGCCGGAGTGGGCTCGGGGCGTGCCGCCTCAGCCGGTTCAGCCGCGCCGCATCCCGCCGAACACCTCCGTCCAGAACCGCTGCTGCTTCTCCGACGCCCCCACCAGATACGTCGCCCGCAGTTTCGCCGGCAGCAGGGCGACCAGGCGGGTCACCGCCGCACGGTCCTTCCTGAGCTGGGACAGCTCCGCGTTGGCGAGGATCTGGTGGACCACGTCGCTGTCGTTGCCGCCCTCGTCCGACTGTGCGGCGGCCCGGCGCAGCCGGGCCTCCCAGGCGTCGACGTCGCGGGCGAGCTCGCGCAGGCCCGTGACCGGGCGGCCCTTGAGACGGTCGATCAGGGCGGTGAGCGGCACGGGCGCGTACTCGCCGTCGCCGAGGTAGACCGTGCCCATCCCGGTAGCGGCTGCTCCCGGTCCGCCTCGGCCACTGCCTGCCAGTCCGAGTGCCCGAGCACCATCGTCGCCGCGGCCCGAGCCGCCCCCATGGTCCGGGACTCCCGCAGCGCGCCGACGAGACCGTGCTTCAGGAAGTGCCCGGGCACCGGCGGCTCCTCGACATGAGCGAGCATCTTCTCGTCCACCGGCAGGGCGTCCGTGCGCCCGCGCCCGAACGGCACGCCCCGCAGCACGGCACGCCGCATCGCGTCGTCGGCCGACCGGTGCCCCCACACCACGGCGTTGAGCTCCGGATCGTCCTCCTCGAGGATCCACAGCAGCACGGAGGCGGGCACCGCCGTCGTCCCCAGGACGGAGCAGAGGACGTGGCGGTTCTCCGCGACCGGCGCCGGTGCTCCGACGCGGTCCCGCACCCGCCGTGCGTCCGCGTCCTCGATCAGGCCCAGCAGGAAGCCGACCGCCCGCCCCGAGCCGCTGTTGTCATGCATGGCGGCATGATGCCCGAGGCCCGCGACGGCCCGCACCGGGAAATCGGCGGGCCGTACGAGCCCCGGGCGGGACGGATCAGGCGCCGGCCCGGGCCGCCATCCGAGCCTTCCGCGCCGCCAGCTTCTCGTCGAACTTCGCGGCCTCCGCGTCCAGGCCGCCCAGGAACAGGCCGAGTTCCTCCTGCGCCTGGCGTCCCTCGGGGCCGAGGCCGTCGATCTCCATGACCTTCAGGAAGCGGAGCACCGGCTGGAGCACGTCGTCGTGGTGGATGCGCAGGTTGTACACCTCGCCGATGGCCATCTGGGCCGCCGCCCGCTCGAAGCCCGGGATGCCGTGGCCCGGCATGCGGAAGTTCACCACCACGTCCCGCACCGCCTGCATCGTGAGGTCGGGGGCGATCTCGAAGGCCGCCTTGAGCAGGTTGCGGTAGAAGACCATGTGGAGGTTCTCGTCGGTCGCGATGCGCGCCAGCATGCGGTCGCAGACCGGGTCGCCGGACTGGTGGCCGGTGTTGCGGTGCGAGATGCGGGTGGCGAGCTCCTGGAAGGCGACGTAGGCGATCGAGTGCAGCATCGAGTGGCGGTTGTCGGACTCGAAGCCCTCGCTCATGTGCGCCATGCGGAACTGCTCCAGCTTGTCCGGGTCGACCGCACGCGAGGTGAGCAGGTAGTCGCGCATCACGATGCCGTGCCGGCCCTCCTCGGCCGTCCAGCGGTGCACCCAGGTGCCCCAGGCGCCGTCACGGCCGAAGAGCGTGGCGATCTCGTGGTGGTAGCTGGGGAGGTTGTCCTCGGTCAGCAGGTTGACGACGAGGGCGATACGACCGATCTCCGTGACCTTGGACTGCTCCTTGTCCCAGGCCTGGCCGTCCTCGAAGAAGCCGGGGAAGTTGCGGCCGTCGCTCCAGGGGACGTACTCGTGCGGCATCCAGTCCTTGGCGACTTTCAGATGCCGGTTCAGTTCCTTCTCGACCACTTCCTCCAGTGCGTACAACAGCCGTGCGTCGGAACAGGCAGACGGGCTGCCGAGGTGAGGGGAGGTGATCGTCACGGGGAACTCCAGGGGGACGAGCGACAAAGCGGAACGAACCGGTGAGCGATGCCGGAACCTACGGCATCGTAGGCTACGAACCCGTAGGTTACGTGGCCGTATGTTAAGCAGGCCGTAAAGGTTGCTGATCAGGCCGCATCGCCCGACCAGTTGCCAGGCATACGCAACAGCCCCGGGACCCAGGTCCCGGGGCTGGACGGGCAGGCCGCTCATGCGGTCAGGCATACAGCTCACGCAGCCGCACCGAGAGGCATGTCACACAGCCCTCGAGCTTCTCGAACTCGCTGATGTCCACCACGACCACCTCGTGGCCGAGGTTGGTCAGCAGCTCCGCCGTCTTCGGCGCGCTCGCCGCCATCAGCAGCTTGCCGCCGCCGAGCAGCACCACGTGCCCGCCGGACTCCTCGGGCACCGGCAGGAAGCGCGGGTACAGCGACGGCGTGTCCACCTTCGGGATGTGGCCGATGACGGTGCCGTCGGGCAGCGCCGTCACCGCCGACTTCAGGTGCAGCACCTTGCTCACCGGCACGGCGACGACCCGCGCGCCCAGCGGCTCGAAGGCGGCCCGCAGTTGCTGCACGCCGGCCGCGTTGGTGCGCCCGCCGCGGCCGACGTAGATCGTGTCGCCGACCTTCAGGACGTCACCACCGTCCAGCGTGCCCGGTTCCCAGATCCAGTTCACCGAGCAGCCGAGGCGCGCCACGGTCTCCTCGACCCCGGCGGTCTCGTCGCGCCGGGACTCGGCGCCGGGCCGGGTGATCAGCGCCACGTTCTTGTACATGACGACCGTGTCCTCGACGAACACGGAGTCGGGGCAGTCCTCGGCCGGGTCCACCTCGATCGTCTCCCAGCCGTGCTTCCGCAGGGCCTCGACGTACGCCTCCCACTGCCTCACCGCGAGCTCGACGTCGACCTTCTCCCGCTCGATGTGGGTCACCAGGCCTTCGGCGAGGCGCGGGCTGGGGCGGCGGACGAGGGCCTTCTTGCTGGGCACGAGGGGTCTCCGTATCGGCGGGGTGGTTCTCCGGCGCCAGGTGTTGCGGCACCGGTGCGCCATCATGCGCCACCGGTCCGCGTTGGACAAAACCCCTCGTTGTCAGCCTGTGGCCCTCCTGAGATGCTCCGCCACCGAGGCGGTGCTCCACGACGCCCCTACGACTTGACGGGACCGTGTCGCGGACTCGACGGGACCGTGTCGCGGACTCGACGGGACCGTGTCGCGGGCGACGCCGTTCTCCCTGGCTCGTTCTCCCCGGCTCCGGTGAGGGAGATGAACCCGGGCATGCCGTCGGCGCTAGACGGAATACCCGACAGCCTCTGGAGTGATTTCCATGAGCTCTCCCTCCTCCAGCAGCAGCCAGCGGGTGATGCCGATCGACTCGAGGAACGGCAGGTCGTGGCTCGCCGCGATCAGTGCGCCCTCGTACGACTCCAGTGCGGTCGTCAGCTGCCGCACGCTCGCCATGTCGAGGTTGTTCGTCGGCTCGTCGAGCATGAGCAGCTGCGGCGCGGGCTCGGCCAGCATCAGCGCGGCCAGCGCCGCCCGGAAGCGTTCGCCGCCGGACAGCGTCGCCGCCTCACGCCCGGCCAGGACGCGACGGCCGCGTGGAGCCGTCGGCGTGCGTACAGGTCGAGGTTGTTGGTGGGCTCGTCGAGCAGGAGCACGTCCGGCCGGCGCAGCAGCAGTGCGGCCAGGCGCAGCAGTACCGACTCGCCGCCCGACACCTCGCCGATGGTGCGGTCCAACTCGATGTGGTCGAGCCCGAGTTCACCGAGAGTGGCGAGGGCGCGCTCCTCGACGTCCCAGTCGTCGCCGACGGTCTCGAAGTGCTCCTCGGCCGCGTCGCCCGCCTCGATGGCGTGCAGCGCGGCCCGCCGGGCGGCGATGTCGAGCGCCTCGTCGACCCGGAGCGCCGTGTCGAGGGTGACGTTCTGCGGCAGGTAGCCGAACTCGCCCGCGACGCGGACGGCGCCGTCGGACGGGATGAGCTCGCCCGCGATCAGCTTCAACAGGGTCGACTTCCCTGAGCCGTTGACGCCGACGAGTCCGGTCCGGCCTGAGCCGAAGGCGACGTCGAGGCCGTCGAAGACGGGGGTGCCGTCGGGCCATGCGAAGGAGAGGGAGGTACAGGTGATGGACGGGGACATGGGCGCCTCGCGGTTGCTGGGTGCGGTCAGGGGCAAACGCGTGTCGAGACACCGCGAGGCGACGGTCACCGTGTAGGAGGGGAGTCCCGGGGCATGAGAAAAGCCCTGGACCGGACTTCCGGAGGACGGCTCGGACGCCGAGGTCGCACGCGACGCACACACCTCACCGGTGTGACGCGGTGTCTCAGGACCTCAGACGAGCAACGTCCTTCTCCAATCGACGGCAACAGGACCGCTGTACACCGTACGAGGGGCCGGGACGGCTGTCAACGCATTACCGTGGGCCACGAGCCCACCGCGCGAAGGAGGCCCCCGTGCCCAACGGCTCGCTCTCGCTGCCGGCCCGGCTCTATCTGCTGGCCTGGGACACCACGCGGCGCAAGGTCACCGGCGCCGCGCACCTCCATCACCTGGTGCGGGCCGGCGCCCTCACCGAGCTGGCCCAGCGCGGGCTGCTCCTCGACGAGGACGGCATTGCCACACCCGTCGACCTGGACGCCCGCACCGGGGACGCCGTGCTCGACGGCCTCCTGGACCTCGTACGGGAGTCCCGGCCCCGCCGCTGGAAGACGTGGGTGACGCTGCGGGCCCGGTTCACCCTCGTCGCCGTGCGGGAACAGCTGGCCGCCGAGGGATACCTGCGCGCGGAGAAGCGGCGCGTGCTCGGGATCTTCCCTTCGGTCGAGTACGTACTGGAGCGTGCCGCCGTCGTGGACGCTCTGCGCGAGGAGGCACGCGAGGTGCTCCAGGGATCGCTGCCGGCCGCGGAGGTCTCCGACCGGGACGCGGCCCTCGTCGCCCTGGCGGCCGCGGCGGAGCTGCGCATCCTGTTGCCCGGCAAGGACCGCAGACGCCACAGACAGCGCATCGAGGAACTGACCGAACGCAGCGGCGCCGCGGCCCCCGCCCTGCGCAAGGTCGTCCGCGAGGTCCGCACAGCGGTGATCGTCGCGACGACGGCCTCCGCACCGACGGGCAGCTGAACCACTCGGCCGCGGAACGGTCTGTGGTGGCGGGAGTGGGTGGTGCTGGGTGGGCGGGCAGCTGAACCACTCGGTGGCACGGTCTGTGTCGGGGAGCCGGCCGTGCCGCGCCGCGGTGGGCATCTGAGCCGCCAGGCCGAGGCGCGGCGTTCGTCGGTGACGACCGTGCGGGCCGGCGCCGGTGCGTGGCCGAATCCGCCCTTCGGCCCGCCCCCCCCGGGCCCGTCCCCCGGCCCGCCCTCCTCGCGCCGTCCGGGCCGTCACGTTCACGTCGGATTCCTGCCGGTCTCCGCCCGTCCACGGCTGGTTGAGTACCGCTCATGACGGATCAGAACACCCTTCGCGACCGCGCCCTGGCCTTCCGCGCCCTGCACGTCCCGGGGCGGCCGGTCGTGCTGCCGAACGCCTGGGACGCGGTGAACGCCCGTGTCGTCGAGGAGGCGGGTGCCGCGGCTGTGGCGACCACGAGTGGCGGGCTCGCCTGGGCCCTCGGTGCCGCCGACGGCGACCGGCTGGAGCGGGACCTGGCGCTCGCCGCCGTCGCGCGGATCACCGCCGCCGTCGGCGTGCCGGTCAGCGCCGACATCGAGAGCGGGTACGCCAAGGACCCCGCGAGTGTCGCCGACACGATCCGCGCGGTGCTCGCGGCGGGTGCCGTCGGTGTGAACATCGAGGACGCGCTGTACGAGGAGGGCGCGGGCCCGCTGCGCCCCGTCGCCGAGCAGGCCGAGCGCATCGCCGCCGCCCGCGAGGCCGCCGACGCGGAGGGGGTGCCGCTGTTCGTCAACGCCCGTATCGACACCTTCCTGCGGGGCACCGGGGACGTGGACCTCACCCTGGAGCGGGCCGCCGCCTTCCGCGCCGCGGGTGCCGACGGGATCTTCGTCCCCGGGGCCGTCGACCCGGGGATCGTGGAGGTGCTCGCCGACGGCATCGACGCGCCGCTCAACGTACTGGTCGGTCCGGGAGCGCCGCCGGTCGCCGAGCCGGCCGCGCTCGGCGTCGCGCGCGTGAGCGTGGGGTCGGCCGTCGCCCAGCCCGCGCACGCCGTGGTCCGCCGCGCCGGGCGGGAGCTGCTGGACGCGGGGACGTACGGGTCGCTGGCGGGCGGGCTCGACTACGGCGAGCCCAACGCGCTGCTGAAGGGGAGCCGTTAGCAGGCGTCCCGCATCAGCTCCGCCAGGCCGTGGTCCAGGTCGAGCTGCAGGTGCTCCAGGCCGACGGGCACCAGCTCGCTCGTGGCCTGAAGGAACCGCTGTATCTCACCGGTCCGGACGTGCACCACGGCGGTGCCCTCGGGGGCGTGGAACTCCAGGACGGTGCGGTCGTACCCGTACGGCCGCACCCGTACGTCGCCGTGCCCGTCGGGCTCCTGCAGACCGGCCGTAAGCAGGTCACGGGCGAAGGTCCAGCAGACCTCCACGCCTTCGAGGGTGGCCGGGGCCGGGAAGGTCATGCGGACGGCGAACGGGTCGCGCCGGTCGTAGTGCAGCGTGGCGGGAATGCTGAGCATCCGCGGCGCGGCGGCGACGAGGCGCGCCTCTACGGGCTGCTCGATGACGGTGGACAACGCCTTGCTCCCTTGTGGCGGCTGGACGAACGTTTCGGGCGGATGAGGCCGGGCACTGGAGGAGACGACGGAATCAGCCAATCCGTGCACACGAAAAGCGAGTGACCTCTGTCACCGCGTTCATGCACGGACGTGATGCGCCTCTCCCGACCGTCACGTGTGTGACCCAGCCCTTCCGCCGTGCCGCGAAAGGGAGTTGGAGCGTCGAGGGCCGTCTGGACGGCGCCGGGGGAGTGGGCGGGCTTCGCCCGCCATGAGGCGCTTGGGGAGCAGGCGACCGGCGAGACGGGCGAGACGGACAGTGGCCGCGGCGGTGTGCGGGGCGGTGCTGGCGGCCGTGCCCGCGCATGCGCGCGGCCAGGAGCACCGGGTGCCGCACTGGCAGCTCGAGGAGGCCGGCACGACCGGCGCCCGCTTCCGCGGTCTGTCCGCCGTCAGCCGGGACACCGCCTGGGTGGCCGGAACCGGCGGCACCGTGCTGCGCACCACCGACGGCGGGGCGAGTTGGCGGAACGTCTCGCCGCCCGGCGCCGCGGAGTTGCAGTTCCGGGACGTCGAGGCGTTCGACGCGCGGCGGGCCGTGGTGCTGGCCATCGGCGCGGGCGAAGCGTCCCGCGTCTACCGCACCGACCACGGCGGAGCGAGCTGGACGGAGTCCTTCCGCAACCCCGACGCCCAGGCCTCCTACGACTGCCTCACCTTCTTCGACCGCCGGCACGGCCTGGCGATGAGCGACCCGGTGGACGGCAGGTTCCGCCTCCTGACGACCAGTGACGGCGGCCGCTCGTGGAAGGTCCTGCCGAGCAAGGGCATGCCGGCGGCGCTGGACGGCGAGGCGGGCCTCGCCGCGAGCGGCCAGTGCCTGGTCGCCTCCGGGCCGCGGGACGTCTGGCTCGCCACCGGCGGAGGTGCACGCGCGCGTGTGCTGCACTCCGCGGACCGCGGGCTGACCTGGACGGCCACCGACACGCCGATTCCGGCGGGTGACCCGGCCAAGGGCGTCTTCGCGCTCGCCTTCCGGGACCGTACGCACGGGCTCGTGGTCGGAGGCGACTACCGGGTGGACCAGGCGTCACCGGGGGCGGCCGCCACCACCGGAGACGGGGGCCGCACATGGCAGCCCTCCGCCACGCCTCCGCCCGCCTACCGCTCCGGCGCCGCCTGGCTGCCGCACAGCCGCGCGGCCGCCCTCGCCGTCGGGCCCACCGGCACGGATCTCACGACCGACGGCGGCCGCACCTGGCGGACGGTGGACACCGGCTCGTACGACACCGTGGACTGCGCCCCGGACCTGGGCTGCTGGGCCGCCGGCGAGCAGGGGCGTGTCGCTCGACTGGAGTACTGATATCGCCCGATATGACGAACTGATCCAGAATGCGGGTATCCGTTCATTGCACAGAGAGGAAGTGAACGGCATGCCACGCGGTTCCAGTTCCAAACGGGAGCGTCAGTACGAGCACATCAAGGAGAGCGCGCAGGACCGGGGGGAGAGCACCGCTCGCGCCAAGGAGATCGCCGCGCGCACGGTGAACAAGGAGCGCGCCCGCTCCGGCGAGGCGAAGACCGCCAGCCGCTCCTCGACCCAGGACGTGTCCTCGGGCAGGCGGGGCGGACAGCGCTCGGGCAGCGGCTCCCAGGGATCCACCTACGACCAGCTCTACCAGGAGGCCAAGCGGCGCAACATCCGCGGCCGCTCGGACATGAACAAGCAGCAGCTGCAGCAGGCGCTGGGCAGGGGCTGACCCGGGGCGCCGGGCGGGGCGGGCCCGCATCCGCGTGTGCGCGAGCCCGCCCCGCCGCGCTGCCCGGCGCCGCCGGGGCCGTACGCTCGTCACCACCATGACGACCGTAGGCATTCCCGCGGGCTGGCCCGCGACCGAGGAGCAGGCCCGCGCCGTCCAGGACGAGTTGCGCGCGCGGGTGGTGCTGGACGAGCCGGGACCGCCGCCCGGTACGGGACACGTCACGGGGGTCGACGTCGCCTACGACGACGAACGGGACGTCGTCGCGGCCGCGGCCGTCGTGCTGGACGCGGCGAGCCTGGACGTCGTGGCCGAAGTCACCGCCGTGGGGCGGATCTCCTTCCCGTACGTGCCCGGACTGCTCGCCTTTCGCGAGATCCCCACGGTGCTGGCCGCCCTCGATGCCCTGCCCTGTCCGCCCGGCCTGGTAGTCTGCGACGGCTACGGCCTGGCCCACCCCCGCTGCTTCGGCCTCGCCAGCCACCTCGGCGTGCTGACCGGACTGCCGACGATCGGCGTCGCCAAGAACCCCTTCACCTTCACCTACGACGACCCGGACGCCCAGCGCGGCAGCGCCTCCCCGCTCCTGGCGGGCACCGAGGAGGTCGGCCGCGCCCTGCGCACCCGCGACGGCGTCAAACCGGTCTTCGTCTCCGTCGGTCACCGGATGACGCTGGACAACGCCTGCGCCCACACCCTCGCCCTCACCCCGTCCTACCGTCTCCCGGAGACGACCCGCCGGGCGGACGCGCTGTGCCGCCGGGCACTTCAGGAGGCGACGACGCGCCAGCCGCCCACCTCGCGGTAGTCCGAGTCGTAGATGACCGATCCCTCCTCGGGATCGAGGGCGTAATGGCGGATGTTCCCGCCCCAGTACCGCAGGATGCGGCCCAGCTCTCCTGCCGGGTCCTGCGCCATCGCTCCGTCGTCCAGGGTGACTTCGAGTTGGAATTTCATGGGTTCGATTCTTTCATTGAAGTCCTAGTTGGCACTTCTTCGGACAGTTCCGCGGCCCGAGGCGGAAGAGCGTGCGGAAAGCCTCAAACGGAGGTGCGGGGGAGGGGAATGGGGAATGGTGCGGGGGAGGGGACTGCGCGGGGGAGCGGACTGAGTACGTCATCTGAGTACCCGTACGGATGTGGCTGCCGAGGTCTCGTCGGCAGTCTGTGCCGCATGACGATGCACCGTTCCCCCAAGCCCCTCGTCGACCCGAACCGGCCCGTCGAGCGCGCCGTGACAGCCGTACTGATCCTCGCCGTGCTGGCGGGGCTCGCCTGGATAGGCGGGATGATCTGCACGGCGGCGGGGTGGTCGCTGTAGCCCGACCGGGCTACCGCCTCGCCGCGATCCGGAAGGTGATCCCCGCCGTGCGCAGGCGGTCGGTCAGCGCGTCGCCCATGGCCACGGCCGTCGTGACCTGGCCGGCTGTCGGCGGCAGGTCGTCGAAGGCCAGGGACAGGGCCGACTCGGCGAACATCTTCGCCGTCTCGTCGTACCCGGGGTCGCCGCCCGCGACCTCCGTGAACACCTGTCGGCCACCGCCCTCGCCCACGAAGCGCACGGAGAACCAGCTCCGGGCGCGCTTCTCGGCGCTCGGCCCCTCCCCGGGCTTGAGCCGGTCGGACAACCAGCGCCGCACGGGCGTCAGTTGGGCCGCGGCGGCGATCGCGCCGACGGCCGCGACCCCGCCCACGGCGACGGGCAGGTGCTCGACGGCCGCGTAGTGGCGGTAGCGGAAGTCGGGTCCGTAACGCTCCAGCGCCCTCGCGGACCGCCGCACGATCTGCGGGTCGACGGTCGGCAGCGGCAGCGCCCAGGCGCCGACCTCCGCGGCGAACCGCGGCGCGCCCGTCGGCGCGGACACCCGCCGGCCCATCAGCCGCGGCTCGTGCCGCGCACGGTCCCGCGCGGCGGCCGCCATCCGGCGGGGACGCGCGAACTGGTTGAGCGCCGACGCGAACGTGCCGCCCGAGAAGGCCGCGTCCGCCCGGACGAACCCGTCCACGGTCAGCGGAACGTCCTCCGGCAGCTGCTGCACGGTGAAGTACACGCCCAGGTCGTGGGGGATCGAGTCGAACCCGCAGGCGTGCAGCAGTCGCGCCCCGGTCTCCCGCGCGCGTGCGTCGTGCCGGACGTACACCAGGTCCACGAACTCGGGCTCACCGGAGAGGTCCAGGTAGTCCGCGCCGCTGTCCGCGCAGGCGGCGACGAGTTCCTCGCCGTACGTCACGTAGGGACCCACGGTCGTGGCCACCACGCGCGCGTGCCGGGCGAGTTCGCGCAGCGACGCCGGGTCGGCCACGTCCGCCCGCAGCACCCCTACGGCCTGGCCGCCGGGCAGCCGCTCGCGCAGTTGCTCCAGCTTCCGCTCGCTGCGGCCGGCGATCGCCCAGCGCAGCCCCTCGGGGGCGTGCGCGGCGAGGTACTCCGCGGTGAGCGTCCCGACGAAGCCCGTGGCTCCGAAGAGCACGATGTCGTACGGACGGTCCGTCCTGTTGAGCCTGCTCATGACACCCCTCGTCCCGTAGCCCGCGCCGCTGTCGGTCGCCGAGGCTAGCGTGAGGGGTGCGGAGCCTGACGACGTGGGGTACGGCCGCGCCGACGCCGGGTACAACTTGGCTAAGCGCTTGCTCGCCCAGGTCTTGTGCCCATGGGAACACGTTCTTAGCATCACCGGTGTCACATCGGTTGTGTCACAGCGAGGGGGCTGGATGGCAGCGGCAACGGCGCCCGGGGACGGCGGCCCGCTCACCGGCGTGCGCGTGGTCGAGCTGGCCGGCATCGGCCCCGGTCCGTTCGCCGCCATGCTCCTCGCCGACCTGGGCGCCGACGTCGTCCGCGTGGACCGCCCGGGCGGCACCGGACTCGCCATCGACCCCGCCTACGACGTCACCAACCGCAACAAGCGCTCGGTGATCGTCGACCTGAAGTCCGCGGACGGCCCCGCCCGCATCCTCGACCTCGCCGAACGCGCCGACATCCTGATCGAGGGCTACCGCCCCGGCGTCGCCGAACGCCTCGGTGTCGGCCCCGAGGCCTGCCACGCCCGCAACCCGCGGCTGGTCTACGGCCGGATGACCGGCTGGGGGCAGGAGGGCCCCCTCGCCCCGCGCGCCGGCCACGACATCGCGTACATCGCCGTGACCGGCACCCTCGGCATGATCGGAAAACCGGACGAGCCACCCGCCGTCCCCGCCAACCTGATCGGCGACTACGCGGGCGGCTCGCTCTACCTCGTCGTCGGCGTCCTCGCCGCCCTCCACCACGCCCGCGCGACCGGCACCGGCCAGGTCGTGGACGCCGCCATCGTCGACGGCGCCGCCCACCTCGCCGCGATGATCCACGGCATGCTCGCCGCCGGCGCCTGGCAGGACCGCCGCGGGGCCAACCTCTTCGACGGCGGCAGCCCGTACTACGGGACGTACGAGACGGCCGACGGCGAGTTCATGGCGGTCGGCGCCCTGGAGCAGCAGTTCTACGACGAGTTCCTCAGCCTCCTCGGCCTGGAGGACCATGCGCAGGCCCACAAGGACATCACCCGCTGGGGCGAGCTGCGCGAGGCGGTCGCCGTCCGCTTCAGGACCCGCACCCGCGACGAGTGGACCGCCGTCTTCGAGGGCTCCGACGCGTGCGTGGCGCCCGTGCTGTCGCTGCGGGAGGCCCCGCACCACCCGCACCTCGCCGCCCGCGGCACCTTCACCGAGCACGCCGGCATCAACCAGCCCGCGCCCGCACCCCGCTTCTCCGTGACCCCCACCGCCGTCCGCACCGGCCCCGCCCGGCCGGGCGCCGACACGGAGCACGTGGCCCGCGACTGGGACGTACCGCGCCTGCTCAAGGACCCCGACAAGGACGGCGACTGATGGAGCTCTCGATCCCCCTGGACTACGCCGCCGACCCGCGCACGGCGGCAAACGACGCGGCGGCGCTGGAGTCGGCCGGCCTGGACGCCGTCTGGGTCGCGGAGGCGTACGGGTTCGACTCGCCCACGATCATGGGCTACCTCGCCGCCCGCACCGAGCGCATGAAGATCGGCGCCGCGATCCTCAACGTCTACTCCCGCACCCCCGCCCTCATCGCCCAGACCGCCGCCGGCCTCGACGCGATCTCCGGCGGCCGCGCGATCATCGGGCTGGGCGCCTCCGGCCCGCAGGTGATCGAGGGCTGGCACGGCAAGCCGTACGACAAACCCCTCGGCCGCACCCGCGAGACCATCGAGCTGACCCGCCGCATCCTGCGCCGCGAGCTCGTCGACCACCACGGCATCACCGACATGCCCCTGCCGGGCGGCCTGGGCAAGCCCCTGAAGATCCTCACCCGGCCCGTCCGCCCCGACGTCCCGCTGTACGTCGCCTCCCTGGGCCCCGCCAACGTCCGCATGACGGCCGAGATCGCCGACGGCTGGCTGCCCACCCTCTTCATCCCGGAGAGGGCCCGCGAGGTGTGGGGCGCGCCGCTTGCGGAGGGCGCCGCGCGGCGCGACCCCGCCCTGGAGCCCTTGCAGACCGTCGCGGGCGGGCTCCTCGCCATCGGCGAGGACGCAGCCGCCGTACGGGACCTCGCCCGGCCGAAAATCGCCCTGTACGTGGGCGGCATGGGCGCGCCGGGCAGGAACTTCTACAACGACCTCGCCGTCGCCTACGGCTACGAGAAGGAGGCCCGGCTCATCCAGGAGCTGTACCTCTCCGGCCGCAAGAAGGAGGCCGAGGCCGCCGTGCCGGACGAGTTCTGCGAGCTGACATCCCTGTGCGGACCCAAGAGTTACGTCCGTGAGCGCGTCGCCGCCTTCCAGGAGGCCGGGGTCACCATGCTGAACGTGATACCCGTCGGCCCGGAACCGGCCCGCCTGGTGGAGACCGTCAAGAGCTGGCTGTGACCCTCGTTCCCCGAGGACCGCATCACCAGCCCTCATCGCCCCGAAAACCCTCATTGAAAGGCTTGTCAGTGAGCACCGAAGCGTACGTGTACGACGCGATCCGCACCCCGCGCGGGCGCGGGAAGGCCAACGGCGCCCTGCACGGCACGAAGCCCATCGACCTGGTCGTCGGCCTCATCCACGAGATCCGCGACCGCTTCCCCGGCCTCGACCCGGCGGCCGTCGACGACATCGTGCTCGGCGTCGTCGGCCCGGTCGGCGACCAGGGCTCCGACATCGCGCGCATCGCCGCGATCGCCGCCGGGCTACCGGACACGGTGGCCGGCGTGCAGGAGAACCGCTTCTGTGCCTCGGGCCTGGAGGCCGTGAACCTGGCCGCCGCCAAGGTGCGGTCGGGCTGGGAGGACCTCGTCCTCGCGGGCGGCGTCGAGTCGATGTCCCGGGTGCCGATGGCCTCGGACGGCGGCGCCTGGTTCAACGACCCGATGACCAACCTCGCCGTCAACTTCGTGCCGCAGGGCATCGGCGCCGATCTGATCGCCACCATCGAGGGCTTCTCCCGGCGGGACGTCGACGAGTACGCCGCCCTGTCACAGGAGCGGGCGGCCACCGCCTGGAAGGAGGGCCGCTTCGACCGCTCCGTCGTCCCGGTGAAGGACCGCAACGGCCTGGTCGTCCTCGACCACGACGAGCACCTGCGCCCCGGCACCACCGCCGACTCGCTCGCGAAGCTGAAGCCGTCCTTCGCCGACATCGGCGACCTGGGCGGCTTCGACGCCGTCGCCCTGCAGAAGTACCACTGGGTCGAGAAGATCGACCATGTCCACCACGCGGGCAACTCCTCAGGCATCGTGGACGGCGCCTCGCTCGTCGCGATCGGCTCCAAGGAGGTCGGCGAGCGTTACGGACTCACCCCGCGCGCGCGGATCGTCTCCGCCGCGGTCTCCGGCTCCGAGCCCACCATCATGCTCACCGGGCCCGCACCCGCCACCCGCAAGGCGCTCGCCAAGGCCGGACTGACCATCGACGACATCGACCTCGTCGAGATCAACGAGGCGTTCGCGGCGGTCGTGCTGCGGTTCGTGAAGGACATGGGCCTGTCCCTGGACAAGGTCAACGTCAACGGCGGCGCGATCGCGCTGGGTCACCCGCTCGGCGCCACCGGCGCGATGATCCTCGGCACGCTCGTCGACGAACTGGAGCGCCAGGACAAGCGGTACGGCCTCGCCACGTTGTGCGTGGGCGGCGGCATGGGCATCGCGACGATCGTCGCGCGCGTCTGATTCCCGGCGGAATCGGCGAAACCAAGAGACTTCAACGGAGACCCTGTCATGACCGAGAGCACCACCATCCGCTGGGAGCAGGACGACACCGGCGTCGTCACCCTCGTCCTCGACGACCCCAACCAGTCCGCGAACACCATGAACCAGGCGTTCCGGGACTCGCTCGCCGCGGTCGCCGACCGTCTGGAGGCGGAAATCCAGGCCGATCCCGACTCGATCCGCGGCATCATCGTCACCTCGGCCAAGAAGACCTTCTTCGCCGGCGGCGACCTGCGCGACCTCATCCGGGTCACCCCCGAGACCGCCCAGGAGCTGTTCGACGGCGGCCTCGCCATCAAGCGCAACCTGCGCCGTATCGAGACCCTGGGCAAGCCGGTCGTCGCGGCGATCAACGGTGCGGCCCTGGGCGGCGGTTACGAGATCGCCCTGGCCTGTCACCACCGCATCGCCCTCGACACGCCCGGGTCGAAGATCGGCTGCCCCGAGGTCACGCTCGGCCTGCTGCCCGGCGGCGGTGGCGTCGTCCGTACCGTGCGCCTGCTCGGCATCGCCGACGCCCTGCTGAAGGTGCTCCTCCAGGGCACCCAGTACAGCCCGCGGCGCGCCCTGGAGAACGGCCTCGTCCACGAGGTGGCCGCCACTGGGGACGAGTTGATCGCCAAGGCCCGCGCCTACATCGACGCCCACCCCGAATCGCAGCAGCCCTGGGACAAGCCGGGCTACCGCATCCCGGGCGGCACGCCGGCCAACCCGAAGTTCGCGGCCAACCTGCCCGCCTTCCCGGCCACCCTGCGCAAGCAGACGAACGGCGCGCCCTATCCGGCCCCGCGCAACATCCTCGCGGCCGCCGTCGAGGGCTCCCAGGTCGACTTCGAGACGGCCCAGGTCATCGAGGCCCGCTACTTCGTGGAGCTGGCCGCCGGCCAGACCTCGAAGAACATGATCCAGGCCTTCTTCTTCGACCTCCAGGCCGTCAACTCCGGCGCCAACCGCCCCAAGGGCATCGAGCCCCGCCAGGTCCGCAAGGTCGCCGTCCTCGGCGCCGGGATGATGGGCGCGGGCATCGCCTACGCGTGCGCCCGCGCGGGCATCGACGTCGTCCTGAAGGACGTGTCGCTGGAGGCCGCCGTCAAGGGCAAGGGCTACTCGGAGAAGCTGTGCGCCAAGGCCGTCTCCAAGGGCCGCACCACCCACGAGCAGGCGGACGCGCTGCTCGCCCGCATCACGCCCACCTCCGAGGCGGCCGACCTGGCGGGCTGCGACGCGGTGATCGAGGCCGTCTTCGAGGACACGGCCCTCAAGCACAAGGTGTTCCAGGAGATCGAGCACATCGTCGCGCCCGATGCGCTGCTGTGCTCCAACACCTCCACCCTGCCGATCACCGCGCTGGCCGAGGGCGTGGAACGCCAGGCCGACTTCATCGGACTGCACTTCTTCTCGCCCGTCGACAAGATGCCCCTCGTCGAGATCATCAAGGGCGAGCGCACTGGTGACGAGGCACTGGCGCGGGCCTTCGACCTGGTCCGGCAGATCAAGAAGACGCCGATCGTCGTCAACGACTCGCGCGGCTTCTTCACCTCCCGGGTGATCGGCCATTTCATCAACGAGGGCGTGGCCATGGTCGGCGAGGGCATCGAGCCCGCGTCCATCGAGCAAGCGGCCGCCCAGGCGG
Source organism: Streptomyces sp. NPDC005202 (assembly GCF_040608235.1). NCBI lineage: Bacteria > Bacillati > Actinomycetota > Actinomycetes > Kitasatosporales > Streptomycetaceae > Streptomyces > Streptomyces sp. NPDC005202. The sequence continues at coordinate 105,501 of NZ_JBEXHW010000016.1, forward strand.
GCTACCCCGCCAAGGTGCTGTCCCTGATGGACGAGCTGACGCTCACCCTGCCGCGCAAGATCCGGGCCGAGTCGAAGCGGGCCGTCGAGGAGGCGGGCGGCACCTGGACCGCGCACCCCGCCGAGGCGGTCATCGACCGCATGGTCGACGAGTTCGGCCGCACCGGCCGCAGCGGCGGCGCGGGCTTCTACGACTACGTCGACGGCAAGCGGGCCGGGCTGTGGCCGGGGCTGCGGGAGCACTTCACCAAGCCCGGGTACGAGATCCCGTTCAAGGACATGCAGGAGCGCATGCTCTTCTCCGAGGCGCTCGACACCGTCAAGCTCCTGGAAGAGGGGGTGCTGACGTCCGTCGCCGACGCGAACATCGGCTCGATCCTCGGCATCGGCTTCCCCGGCTGGACCGGTGGTGTGCTGCAGTACATCAACGGCTACGAGGGAGGACTGCCCGGCTTCGTCGCACGCGCGCGGGAACTCACCGAGCGCTACGGCGAGCGGTTCACCCCGCCCGCCCTGCTGGTGGAGAAGGCGGAGAAGGGGGAGACCTTCACGGACGCGCGCTGACGCGTCGGTCACGCAGTGGGCGTCCCCCGGTCATGTCCTCCTGGTGGACGCCCCTGCGTGGCACTGTCGACCCACTCCTGCAGCGCCTCCTTCAGCGACCGCTGGAAGGTGGTCAGCAGGGCCTGCACCACCAAGGGGTGCATGTGGGCGGACAGGGACTTCACGTCCCGTGTGTCGCGTTCGGCCACCGCGTCGCGCAGCAGCCGTGACAGCTCGTGCGCGGCCGCACGCGCGTGCTCGACGAGCGCGGTGCGAGCCGCGAGGATCGTCTCCTGGGCCAGCGGTACGTCGAGGAGCTGCACGCCGAGCCGCAGCAGGCCGCAGTCGACGCGGAAGGACTCGCCGTCGCGGGCGACCACGTTCATCGCCGCGAGCCGCTCCACGTCCTCGTCGGCGAGCGGCCGGCCGGCCCGCCGCTCCAGCTCCCGCCGGGACACCGTCTCCACCGTGTCCGGCGCCCAGGAGGCCACCACCGCGCGCTGGATGGCGAGGTCGTGCGGGGTGAGGTCCGGCGGCAGCTGCCGCAGGTGCCGCTCGATCGCGGCGAGCGTCATGCCTTGGTGCTGCATCTCCTCGATCAACGCCAGGCGCGCGAGGTGCTCGCGGCCGTAGTGACCCACCCGGCGCGGACCGATCACCGGGGGCGGCAGCAGGCCCCGGGTGCTGTAGAAGCGGACCGTGCGCACCGTGACGCCGGCCCGCGCGGCCAGCTCGTCGATCGTGAGGGTCGGCTCCTCGGTGTCGGTCGTCATGTGCAGCAGTATCGCTGTCTCACCAGTGGTGTGAAACCTGGTTCGGCAGTGCCGGGAAGCCTCCTGCGCAACCTTCGGTGCCCTTGTGACCGAACGGCGAAGGGCGTGTGAGAAGTACCGCTCTGTGACATGGGCCATCGCATGAGAAGTGATCCCTCTGGAAAGCTGTTGCTCTGGTCTGTGCCGCATCATGGGTGGTGCGGGCCGCAACACGTACGGACACCCGGGCCCACAACGCCCGGGCGCACCAGAGAGTGGAACCACCCGTGAGCAAGACATCCATGCACACGGCACAGGTCGCCGACCATCCCCAGGCGACCGGGACGCCCGCCGACGCGGGCGACGCCGGCTACAGCAAGGACCTCAAGCACCGCCACGTCAACATGATCGCCATCGGCGGCGCCATCGGCACCGGACTCTTCCTCGGCGCCGGCGGCCGCCTCCACAACGCGGGCCCGGCGCTCGCGCTGGCCTACCTCGTCTGTGGCGTCTTCGCGTTCTTCGTCGTCCGCGCCCTGGGCGAGCTGGTCCTGTACCGGCCCTCCTCCGGGTCCTTCGTGTCGTACGCGCGCGAGTTCCTCGGCGAGAAGGGCGCCTACGTCGCCGGCTGGATGTACTTCCTGAACTGGTCGACGACCGGTATCGCCGACATCACCGCGATCGCGCTCTACACGCACTACTGGAGCATGTTCACGAGCATCCCGCAGTGGGTGCTGGCCCTGGTCGCCCTCGCCGTGGTGCTGGCCGTGAACCTGATCTCGGTGAAGATCTTCGGCGAGATGGAGTTCTGGTTCGCGATCATCAAGGTCGCCACCCTGGTCGGCTTCATGCTGATCGGCGTCTTCCTGCTGGCCACCCAGCACGACGTCGGCGGCCGGACCCCCGGCCTGGGCGTGATCACCGACCACGGCGGCGTCTTCCCGCACGGAATGATGCCGGTCGTCCTCGTCATGCAGGGCGTGATCTTCGCCTACGCCGCCCTGGAGCTGGTCGGCGTCGCCGCGGGCGAGACCGCCGAGCCGGAGAAGGTCGTCCCGCGCGCGGTGAACTCGATCATGTGGCGCGTGGGCCTGTTCTACTGCGGCTCGGTTGTCCTGCTGGCGCTGCTGCTGCCCGGCTCGGTCTACTCGGCCGACGAGAGCCCGTTCGTCACGGTCCTGGCCAGGATCGGCGTTCCCGCGGCCGGTGACATCATGAACCTGGTGGTCCTCACCGCCGCCATGTCGTCGCTGAACTCCGGCCTGTACTCCACCGGCCGCATCCTGCGCTCCATGGCGATGGCGGGCTCGGCGCCGAAGTTCACCCGGGTGATGAGCCGCAGCCAGGTCCCCTACGGCGGCATCCTGCTGACCTGCGCGGTGTGCGTGCTCGGCGTCGGCCTGAACTACCTCGTGCCGAGCCAGGCCTTCGAGATCGTGCTGAACGTCGCCTCCCTCGGCATCGTCAGCACCTGGGTGATCATCATGGTCTGCCACCTGATCTTCGTCCGCCGCGCCAAGGCGGGCCAGGCCACCCGGCCGCACTTCCGGCTGCCCGGCAGCCCGGTGACGGAGATCGCGACGATCGCCTTCCTGCTGGCCTGCCTCGGCCTGATGTGGAACGACCCCGAGGTCGGCCGCAAGACTCTGCTGCTCATCCCGCTGATCGCGGTGCTGCTGGTCGCCGGCTGGTTCGGCGTCCGCCGCCGGGTCTCGCTGACCGCGGACCAGGAGCTGTCGGAGATCTCGTAGACCACGAAGTAGCAGCTCGGGCCACTGTCAGTGGCAGCGCCTACGCTGGCGTCATGTCGGAGATCACGTATGTCCGGGGTGACGCCACCGTGCCGTCGGTCAAGGGCGTCAAGGTGATAGCCCACGTCTGCAACGACATAGGCGGCTAACGACATAGGCGGCTAACGACATAGGGGGCTAACGATATAGAGGGCTGGGGAAGGGCTTCGTCCTTGCGCTCTCGCGGCGCTGGCCCGAACCGGAGGCCGCCTACCGGGCCTGGCACCGCGACCGCGCGTCGAACGACTTCGGCCCGGGCGCCGTCCAGCTGGTCCGGGTCGAGCGCCACGTATGGGTGGCCAACATGGTCGGGCAGCGCGGGATCCGCAGGGGCAGCAAGGGCGTCCCCGTGCGGTACGAGGCGATCGACGCGGCCCTGGCCCGGCTCGCCGTCCGGGCGACCGAGCTCGACGCGTCCGTGCACATGCCCCGCATAGCCTGCGGGCTGGCCGGCGGCACCTGGTCCCGGGTCGAGCCGCTGATCACCGAGCGGCTGGTGAAGCGGGGGATCACCGTGACGGTCTACGACCACGGGGAGACGTGAGCGGCCCGTCGCTCGAAACAGCGCGCGGTGAGACGGCCCGGAGCTTTCGCCCCGGGCCGCAGGGCCGCTCGGTGCGGGACGGTCAGCCCCGGTGCACGTCGTTCGTCGCCTCGATCTTCTGCCACGACTTCGGCCGGACGGGCGCGATCGCCGCCTGCGCGAGCGACGCGGTGCGCGCCGCGGGCGCCGCCGGCTTGGACGGCTGGAACAGCCAGGTGTCGAAGAGCCCCGCCAGCGGCCTGCCGGACACCTGCTCGGCGTACTTCTGGAAGTCCGCGACCGAGGCGTTGCCGTAGGCGTGCTCCTTCGGCCAGCCCTTGAGGATGGCGAAGAACGCGTCGTCGCCGACCTCGTTGCGCAGCGCCTGGATGGCGAGGGCGCCGCGGTCGTAGACGGCGATGTCGAACTGGTCGTCCGGACCCGGGTCACCCGGCTTCACCGTCCAGAAGGCGTCGTCCGCCGGGTGCGAGGCGTACACGTAGTCCGCCAGCTCCTGCGTCGTGCCCTCGCCCTCGTGCTCGGACCACAGCCACTGCGCGTAGCGCGCGAAGCCCTCGTTGATCCAGATGTCCTTCCAGCCCTTGAGCGACACGTCGTCGCCGTACCACTGGTGGGCCAGCTCGTGCACGACGACGGAGGTGTTGGAGCCGTTCGCGAACTGCTTCGGGCTGTAGTACACACGGGTCTGCGTCTCCAGCGCGTACCCGGTGGTGGTGTTGGGAACGTAGCCGCCGGCCGAGCTGAACGGATACGGCCCGAAGTAGCCGCTCAGCCAGTCGACGATCTCCCCGGTGCGCTCCACGCTCGCCCGCGCCGCCCCGTCGTTGTCACCTAGGTCCTTGCTGTAGGCGTTGATGACCGGCACCCCGCCCTCGGACGTGCCCGTCGTGATGTCGAACCTGCCGAGCGCGAGCGTGGCCAGATAGGTCGCCTGCGGCTTGTTCTGCCGCCAGTTGTAGCGGGTCCAGCCGAGCTGGGAACTCGTCGACTGCAGTGTGCCGTTGGAGATGGCCTGGGTGCCGTTGGGCACCGCCACCGACACGTCGTAGGTGGCCTTGTCGCTCGGGTGGTCGTTGCTCGGGAACCACCACCAGGCCGCTTCGGGCTCGTCCGCCGCGACCGCGCCGTCCGGGGTGCGGTGCCAGGTGGTGAAGCCGTACGCACTCTTCGTGGACGGCACACCGCTGTAGCGGACGACGACCGTGATCGGCGTGCCTTTCGCCAGCGGGGTCTTCGGCGTGATCTCCAGCTCGTGCTGACCGGAGGTGGCGAAGGCGGCCTTGGCGCCGTTGATCCGGACCTCGCTCACGTCCAGCAGGAAGTCCAGGTCGAACCGGGACAGGTCCTGCGTGGTCCTCGCCTGGATCGTTGCCGTGCCCTCCAACTGGTCCGTCGCGGGCTGGTACTTCAGCCTGAGGTCGTAGTGGGAGACGTCGTAGCCGCCGTTGCCGTAGTACGGGTAGTAGGGGTCGCCGATGCCCGGCGCGCCAGGGGAGTAGCCTGCGGCCGATGCCGGGATCGCCAGCAACAGGGAGGCCGCCGCGAGTGCGCCCGGCGCGATGATTCTGCGGTGCACGAGAACTCCAAGTCGTAGGGGCACGAGGTGCGTTCGGAGCCTATTGAGTCCCTGCGTTCCAGGGCGATGTCCATGGCCGCTCCTGTCACACGATCGCCATTCGGCCGTCATGAGTGACTCACTCCCATGGGCCTATCTCGGCCACGGGCGTCCCTGTGACCGTCAGCTTCCCTCTTCTGTCCGGCAGTTGACCCCTGTACCGTCCCGCGCATGCCGATACGCATGCGCCTCACGACCTGGAGATCGCTCGTCACGACCGCCACCGCCGTCCTCACGGCCGCACTCCTCACCCCGGCGGCGGCCCACGGCGCCCCGCGCGAAAGCCAGCCGGTCCACTCGTACGCGAACGCCGTCCGCGAGGCCGTCTGGGTGGACACCGGACTCGACGGCGACGGCGACGGGAGGACCGACCGCGTCGCCGCCGACATCGTCCGGCCCCGCGAACCGGCCCGGCAGGCCCGGAAAGTACCCGTGATCATGGACGCCAGCCCGTACTACTCCTGCTGCGGGCGCGGCAACGAGAGCCAGAAGAAGACGTACGACGCAAGCGGCCACGTCGTGCAGATGCCGCTGTTCTACGACAACTACTTCGTGCCCCGCGGCTACGCCTTCGTCGGCGTCGACCTCGCCGGCACCAACCGCTCCGACGGCTGCGTCGACGTCGGCGGCCACTTCGACATCCAGTCCGCGAAGGCCGTCATCGACTGGCTCAACGGCCGTGCCAAGGCCTACACCACCCGCACCGGCTCCACCACGGTCAAGGCGACCTGGACCAACGGCAGGACCGGGATGATCGGCAAGAGCTGGGACGGCACCATCGCCAACGGCGTGGCCGCCACCGGCGTCAAGGGCCTGAAGACCATCGTGCCGATCAGCGCCATCTCCTCCTGGTACGACTACTACTTCGCCAAGGGCGCCCCGCTGTACGACTCCGGGCCCGACCGGCTGTCCGACTACGTCGACAGCCCCGAGGCCCGCGCCAAGTGCGCCGCCGTGCAGAAGAAACTCGTCGACGAGGCCCCCCGCAGCGGCGACTGGACCTCGCTGTGGACCGAGCGCGACTACGTCAAGGACGCGGGCAGGGTGAAGGCGAGCGTATTCCTCGTCCACGGCCTGCAGGACCTCAACGTGCGCACCAAGCACTTCGGCCAGTGGTGGGACGCCCTCGCCAGGAACGGCGTCGAGCGTAAGATCTGGCTCTCCCAGACCGGCCACGTCGACCCCTTCGACTTCCGCCGCGCCACCTGGGTCGACACCCTGCACCGCTGGTTCGACCACGAACTCCTCGGCTACGACAACGGCATCGACCGCGAGCCCATGGCCGACATCGAACGCCACCCCGACCAGTGGGTCACCTCGAAGGCCTGGCCGCCGCGCGGCACGCAGGCGACCACCCTGCGCCCGGCCCCGGGCACGCAGGCCGGCGTCGGCACCCTCGGTCTCCACAAGGCCCGGGGCACCGAGACCTTCACGGACAACCGGCAGCTGAGCGAGACCGACTGGGCCGCGCGGATCGACACGCCGACCGCGGACAAGGCGGGCTTCGTCACCAAGCCGCTCGGCCACGACCTGCGCCTGTCCGGCTCCTCCAAGGTCACCGTCACCGCCACCCCGACCACCTCGACGGCGCACCTGTCCGCCGTCCTCGTCGACCTCGGCCCCGACACCATCCGGGACTACGCCGATGCCGCCGAGGGCATCACCACACTCACCGACCGCACCTGCTGGGGTGCGAGCACCTCGGGCGACAGTGCCTGCTTCAAGGAGACCAAGGCCAGGACGGCCGCCGTGGACTACACGGTCTTCAGCCGAGGCTGGGCCGACCTCGGCAACTACGCCTCCGATCGGAAGGGCCTTCCGCTCACCCCGGGCAAGGCGTACACCATCACGCTGGACCTCGCGGCCACGGACCACGTCGTCCCCAAGGGCCACCGTCTGGCGCTGATCGTCGCGGGGACGGACAAGGACCTCATCGACCCTCCGTCGAGCACCCCGACGCTCACCCTGGATCTGTCCGGTACGTCGGCCAAGGTCCCGCTGGTCGGTGGTGCGGCGGCGTTCGCCCGCGCCACGGCCGGTCCGGCATCCGCCGGCTCCACGGCTCGGACACCGGGCGGCGTAGGGGCACCGCGTACCGTCCACCGGATTCCCGGGCACTGACGAGCTCAGGCGGCCGGACCCGCCGGCCCGGCCGCCTGACGCGCACACCCCCACGCCACGGTGACCCCGGCCCCGCCGTGCCCGTAGTTGTGCACCAGCACCCGCCCGCCCGGCAGCGCCTCGCGCTCCAGCCGCACCGCGTGCCGCGCCGGACGCAGCCCCACCCGGTGCTCCAGCACCCGCGCCCCGGCGATCTCCGGCCGGAAGGCCGCACACCGTGCGACGATCTGCTCGGCCACCGCCGGGTCGGGCGTCAGGGACCACGCGTCCTCCTCGGCCGTACCGCCGAGGACGAGCCCGCCCGGCTGCGGAAAGAAGTACGTGGACGTGGCCGAGGCATGGTCGACGGACGTCAGCCATGTCGTGATCCCCGGGTTCTCCACGACGACGAGCTGACCCCGCACGGGACGCACCGCCGGATCCGGTACGAGGTCCCGGGCGCCCAGACCCGTGCAGTTCACCACGACGGGGGCGTCGACCTCGGCCAGATCCGTCACCGTGCGCTCCTCGACCGTGCCGCCGGCCTTCAGCAGCCGCTCCCTGAGCCACGGCAGATGAACCGACATGTCGATCAGCGGCAGCCGCGCCCACAGCGCCGTCCCGGTGTACTCCGCGGCGTGCGCCGCGCGCAGTCCCGGCACCCGCGCCGCCCACGGACCCAGTTCGTCCAGCCGAATCCCGCCGTGTACGCCCTCGACCATGCGTACGCCCGTCTCCTCGGGCCGCGCCGTCAACTCCTCGTACACGAGCAGGGATTCGAGCGCCCAGTCCCCGACGAGCGACTCGGGTTCGATCCGGTACGGCCACCACAGCGCCCCGGCAACCGCCGAAGTGGTCCGCTCGGCCGGTTCCCGCGTCCACAGCCGCACCCGCCCGCCGCGCTCGGCCAGCACGACGGCCGTCGTCAGCCCGATGACCCCACCGCCGACCACGACGACATCGCCGTGCAGTGCACTCTCCATGCGGGGACCGTAGCGGAATGTGTCATGCCGCGCTCACATCGGTCCCGCGCTGGGGATACTCAGAGCATGTCTGCCGAGTACGCGACCTTCGGCCTGGCCCCGGCGATGCGGGCCGGCGAGATCCTCGCCGACGGCGGCTACCAGGTCCACCGGGACTTCGTGGACTTCGTCGTGGACGGGCGCCCGCTGCTGTTCCGGCTCTCCGACCTGGACGCCGTCTCCCCGCTCGCCTCGGACGTCCCGCCCGCGATCTTCACGGCGCAGGTCCGCAGCCTGCTGCTGGAGACCGAGGCGCCGCTGCCCGACGGCCGGTACGTCATCTACGGCTGCCCCGAGTGCGCGGACCTGGCCTGCGGCGCGGTCACCGCCGTCATCGAGCAGGCCGGCGACGACTACGTCTGGCGGGACTTCGCCTGGCAGACGGACGAACTCGCCGACCTGGAGCTCAACGGCTACCACGGGTTCGGTCCGTTCCGCTTCCACGGCGCCGAGTACCGCGCGGCGCTGAGCTCCCTCCTGGACGGCGGCGAGCCCGCCCACCGCCGCCGGGTGCTGCTGATCGGCGCCGGCGTGGCCGTCCTCGCCAAGCTCGCCGCCGCCCTGCGCGGCATCGGCATCGGCGCCGACATCACCCGCGACGCCACCCACGTCCCCGTCGAGGAACTGCGCCAGTACGGTGCCGTCGCCTTCGGCCGGGCGATCAGTGCGCAGGAACGGGCCGCCGTACGCCGCTCCTTCGAGCACGCGGGGGTCGAGGTGGCCTACGTCGACGGACTCGCCCCGATCGTCCCGCTCCTCGTCGCCCAGATCGAACACGCCCTGGAGCGCAGCCCCGTGGCGCAGCGCCGCCTGACCCGCCTGGTCGCCGCCGACGGCGCGGCGGGCGTCGAGGTCACCTCGTCCTGCCGGGTCCGCCTCACCGCATACCGCCTCGACCGTCTCTCCCGCACCCATACCCACGAGGTCTTCGACGGCGTCCTGGAGCCGGGCCGCCACCGGATCCCGCTGGATTCCCGGGCGGTGAAGGGGGAGTCGTTCGTGGTGGCGCGGACGTCGGGGAGCGTGCTTGTGGAGGCGATGGCGCACTGAGTGCCGGGCGGCGCACGGCCGTTAGGATCGCGGTCTGATGACTGCCACCCTCGTCGCCAAGAACCTCGCCGCCGGCCACGGCGACCGCGCGCTGTTCACCGGACTCGACCTCGTCGTCGCCCCCGGAGACGTGATCGGGCTGGTCGGTGCCAACGGAGCGGGCAAGTCCACGCTGCTGAGGATGCTCGCCGGGCTGAGCACCCCGGAGCAGGGCGAGCTCAGGCTGTCCCCGCCGACGGCCACGGTCGGCCATCTGCCGCAGGAGCCGGAGCGGCGCCCGGGCGAGACCGTACGGGAGTTCCTCGCCCGCCGCACCGGGGTTGCCGCCGCCCAGCGGGCGATGGACGAGTCCACGCAGGCGCTCGTCGACGGGGCACCGGGCGCGGACGACGCGTATGCGACCAGCCTGGAGCGGTGGCTCGGCCTCGGTGGCGCCGATCTCGACGAGCGCGCGGAGGAGGTTGCCGACTCGCTCGGCCTGGCCGTCGACCTCGACCAGCCGATGACGTCCCTGTCCGGCGGCCAGGCGGCCCGCGCGGGCCTTGCCTCCCTGCTGCTGTCCCGCTACGACGTCTTCCTGCTCGACGAGCCGACCAACGACCTCGACCTGGACGGCCTGGAGCGGCTGGAGCGGTTCGTGACCGGCCTGCGGGCCGGGACGGTCGTCGTCAGCCACGACCGCGAGTTCCTCACCCGCACCGTCACCAAGGTCCTCGAACTCGACCTCGCCCAGCGGCAGGTCAACCTCTTCGGCGGCGGCTACGCGGCCTACCTGGAGGAGCGGGAGGTCGCCCGGCTGCACGCCCGCGAGAACTACGAGGAGTACGCCGGCAAGAAGGCCGCCCTGCAGGAACGCGCCCAGATGCAGCGCGCCTGGATGGACAAGGGCGTGAAGAACGCCCGGCGCAAGGCCGGCAGCGACAACGACAAGATCGGCCGCAAGTTCCGCAGCGAGGCCAGCGAGAAGCAGGCGGCGAAGGGCCGCCAGACCCAGCGCATGATCGAGCGCCTGGAAGTCGTCGAGGAGCCGCGCAAGGAGTGGGAGCTGCGCATGGAGATCGCGGCGGCCCCGCGCTCCGGCGCGGTGGTCGCCACGCTCCGGGACGCGGAGGTACGGCGCGGCGACTTCGTGCTCGGCCCGGTGTCGCTGCAGATCGACTGGGCGGACCGGGTGGCGGTGACGGGTGCGAACGGTGCGGGCAAGTCGACACTGCGCGGCGCGCTGCTGGGGCGTGTCCCCCTGGACGCCGGCCACGCCGCCCTCGGTTCGGGGGTGCTGGTCGGCGAGATCGACCAGGCGCGCAGGCTGTTCCACGGCTCCGACTCCCTGCTCGACGCCTTCTGCGCGGCGGTCCCGGACACGGAGCCCGGCGACGTCCGCACACTGCTCGCCAAGTTCGGCCTGACAGCGGACCACGTCCTGCGTCCGGCGGCGACCCTCTCCCCGGGCGAGCGCACCCGGGCCGCCCTCGCCCTCCTCCAGGGCCGGGGTGTCAACCTCCTGGTCCTGGACGAGCCGACCAACCACCTGGACCTGCCGGCCATCGAGCAACTGGAATCGGCCCTGGACGCCTACGAGGGCACGCTGCTCCTGGTCACCCACGACCGCCGGATGCTGGACGCGGTACGGGTGACCCGCCGCCTGGAGGTGGCGGACGGCAAGGTGACCGAGCCTGGGTGAGACTTCGACGGGGCATCACCTCGCTCCGCCCGCCCCACGGCACGCGGCCGACCGCATCCAGGGGCGAAGCGCCGTCCAAGCGTTTGCTCACCGCAGGTGCGTCGCCAGGCCGGGTTAGTCGATCACGCAGCCGTCTGCGTCGAACTCCAGGTCGCTGCGGAAGCCGCCCGAGGCGTAGCGGACGCGGGCGCCGTGCCCGGTGCGGCCGAGGTGGGTGTACGTCTGCCGGGACGGCCGCACGGTCAGGTCGGGCACGGACACCCAGGCCAAGAGGAACTCCTGCGCGCCGGGCATCCGATGAAGCCCGTGCCGGAGCACCGGCATGGTGTTGGTGAGCGGGCACAGTCCGAGATCGCAGTCGAGCGGGCCGTCGACATCCGGCCGCGGCTCGCCGTTCGCGGTCCACCTGCCCTCGCCGTCGTGCTGGAGGTCGAGGGCGCGGACACCGGTCGCGGTCTTTGCCGTCACGCTCAGCCCACAGGTGACGTAGCCGTCGGAGGTGTCGAGTTCGTACGTGATCCAGTACGGCTCCGGGACGGTCCCGACGGCACGGCCGTGCGCCCCCAGCGCCCCCTCGCCGAACACGGTCCAGGAGGTCTCGTACCCGTTGCTCGCGGTGACGTCCCAGGTGATGACGCCTGTCGTCGACATGCCGTCACCTTACGGGCGGGCCGGGCCCGGACTCTCCTGCCCTGCTGGAGAGTCCGGGCCCGGACGCCGTCAGCGTCGGCCGTTCTTCGGGTCGAGCAGGCCCGCGCGGCGCAGGGCGTCGGCCATCGCGCTGTTGGCCGGCGGGGGCGCCTGACGGGAGCCTCCGCCGGCGCCGCCGCGGCCCTGCCCGCCACCCCCGCCGCGGCCCTGGCGCTGCTGCGGCGGACGCCCGCCGCGCCGGCCCCGCTCGCCGCCGCCCTGCCGGTCCTGGGGCGCCGCCTCGTCGTCCAGACGCAGCGTCAGCGAGATCCGCTTGCGCGGGATGTCGACGTCCAGGACCTTCACCTTGACGATGTCGCCGGGCTTGACGACGTCGCGCGGGTCCTTCACGAACGTCTTCGACATCGCCGAGACGTGCACCAGACCGTCCTGGTGGACGCCGACGTCCACGAAGGCGCCGAACGCGGCGACGTTGGTGACGACGCCCTCCAGGATCATCCCGGCGGACAGGTCGGAGATCTTCTCGACGCCTTCCTTGAACGTGGCCGTCCTGAAGGCGGGCCGCGGGTCGCGACCGGGCTTCTCCAGCTCCTTCAGGATGTCGGTGACCGTCGGCAGACCGAACGTGTCGTCCACGAAGTCGGCCGGGCGCAGCGAGCGCAGCACCGCCGTGTTGCCGATGAGGGAGGCCACCTCCTGACCCGTGGCCTTCACCATCCGGCGGACGACGGGGTAGGCCTCGGGGTGCACGCTGGAGGCGTCCAGCGGGTCGTCGCCGCCGCGGATCCGCAGGAAGCCCGCGCACTGCTCGTACGCCTTCGGGCCGAGCCGGGGCACCTTCTTCAGCTCGGACCGGGACCTGAACGGCCCGTTGGCGTCGCGGTGCGCCACGATGTTCTCGGCCAGCCCGGAGGTGATGCCGGACACCCGCGCGAGTAGCGGCACGGACGCCGTGTTGACGTCGACACCGACGCCGTTCACACAGTCCTCGACCACCGCGTCCAGCGAGCGGGACAGCTTCACCTCGGACAGGTCGTGCTGGTATTGGCCGACGCCGATCGACTTGGGGTCGATCTTCACCAGCTCGGCCAGCGGGTCCTGCAGCCGGCGGGCGATGGAGACCGCGCCGCGCAACGAGACGTCCAGGTCCGGCAGCTCCTGGGAGGCGTAGGACGACGCCGAGTACACCGACGCGCCCGCCTCGGACACCATCACCTTCGTGAGCTTCAACTCCGGGTGCCTGGCGATGAGTTCCCCGGCGAGCTTGTCGGTCTCGCGGGACGCCGTGCCGTTGCCGATGGCGACGAGCTCGACCGCGTGCTCCTTGGCGAGCCGCGCCAGCTTGGCGATCGCCTCGTCCCACTTGTTGGCCGGGACGTGCGGGTAGATGACGTCCGTGGCGACGACCTTGCCGGTCGCGTCCACCACGGCCACCTTCACGCCCGTGCGGAAGCCGGGGTCGAGCCCGAGCGTGGCGCGGGTGCCGGCCGGGGCCGCGAGCAGCAGGTCGCGCAGATTCGCCGCGAACACGTTGACGGCCTCGTCCTCGGCGGCAGTGCGCAGCCTCATACGCAGGTCGATGCCGAGGTGCACGAGGATGCGGGTGCGCCAGGCCCAACGCACCGTGTCCAGCAGCCACTTGTCGGCGGGACGGCCGCGGTCGGCGATCCCGAAGCGGTTGGCGACGATCCCCTCGTACGACGACGGGCCGTCCGTCGGCTCCTCGGGCTCCAGGACGAGGTCGAGGACCTCCTCCTTCTCGCCGCGCAGCATCGCGAGGATGCGGTGCGAGGGCAGCTCGGTGAACGGCTCGGCGAAGTCGAAGTAGTCGGCGAACTTGGCGCCCGCCTCCTCCTTGCCCTCCCGCACCTTGGCGGCCAGCCGCCCGCGCACCCACATGCGCTCGCGCAGCTCGCCGATCAGGTCGGCGTCCTCGGAGAACCGCTCGGTGAGGATCGCTCGGGCCCCGTCCAGCGCGGCCTGCGGGTCGTCGACCCCCTTGTCGGGGTCGACGAAGGCGGCGGCCGCGGCGAGCGGTTCCACCGTCGGGTCGCCGAGCAGCCCCTCGGCCAGCGGCTCCAGGCCCGCCTCACGCGCGATCTGCGCCTTCGTCCGCCGCTTCGGCTTGAACGGAAGGTAGATGTCCTCCAGGCGCGCCTTGGTCTGCGCACCGCGGATCTGCGCCTCCAACTCCTCGGTGAGCTTGCCCTGCTCGCGCACCGACTCCAGGATCGCGGTCCGTCGCTCCTCCAGCTCCCGCAGATAGCGCAGCCGCTCCTCGATCGTGCGCAGCTGCGCGTCGTCGAGCATTTCGGTCGCTTCCTTGCGGTAGCGGGCGATGAAGGGCACCGTCGAACCGCCGTCGAGCAGCTCCACGGCGGCCTTGACCTGCCGCTCCCGTACGCCGAGCTCCTCGGCGATCCTGCCTTCGATGGACCCTACGAGGGGTGTCGTCACGATCCCGTACCGCCTTCTCCACTTCGGGTTGCGCGGCAATTGTGGCAGGTGGCACCGACAGTCGGGGATCAGGGCGACACGCGGCGGGGCGGGGCCCGTCTCCAGGCCCCTGCCGCCGCGCCTCTCTCAGGCCCTGCTGCCGCGTGTCGAGGCCGAGGCCCCGCCGAAGAGCCGGGCCAGGGCCCGGAACGGCAGTGTCACCACCGTGGCGATCGCCCCGCCGATCTGCCGCAGCACGTCTGCAATGGCACGGAACACGGACCATTCCTTCCTTCTCCCGGCCATAGGCCTCTCCCGGCCGTAGGCTCTGCCGGCCACACTGACCGTGCGAAGCACGGATACCTCAGCCCTTGCCGACCATGCCCTCCGGGAACGCTCCTGCGGCCAGGGCCCGCTTCAGCAGGCCCGTCGCCAGCTCCGTGAGCCGCTCCACACCCGCGGCGCCCAGGTACTCGTACGGTGCCCGGTCGAGCCGGTCCGTCTCCGCCTCGATCTCCTCGCGCAGGGCGGTCCCCGCCTCGGTCAACTCGCCGTCGGCGGACAGCAGCCCGCGCTCCCGCAGTCGGTCGGCAGCCGCGTCCCAGTCGTCCCGGCTCCAGCCGCGTGTGGCCCGAATCCACTTCGGCGCCATCCCCTTGCCGGTGGCGGTATGGCTCACCAGAGCCTCCACGGGGTCGAGCTCCGCGTTGAGCAGGACGGCCAGATGGCCGTCGCCACGGTGCTCTCGGAGCAGCGTCGCCGCGTGCCAGAGCGCCAGATGAGGCTCGTCCGGCACAGGAAGGTCGGCGTGCGCCGCATACAGGGGGCGCGCGGTCCTGTCGCACGCCTGTGCCGCCCGCAGCGCGAGCTCAGCGGCTTCGGCCACCTCCTTGGAGGCGATCACCTCCTCACCGAGGAGTCGGCGCAGCGTCGCGTCGACGGCACGCGCGCGTGCCGCGAGCACGTCCTCGGCGGACGCGGTCCGCCACACCTCGGGTATGTGCCGCGCCACGAACTCGTACCGGAAGTTGTAGAACGTCGCTGTCACGGTTCCCGCGCCCACCGGGCCCATTGCCGCCGCCCGCACGGCGAAGTACGCGGCGTTGCGGTCGCTCACCCCGATCCCGGCCAGCTCCTTGCCGAGGTCCGGTGAGAAGTAATGGGTCGAGTGCAGCGGATTGAGGACGTGGTGACAGCGGCGTCCCGCGCGGGGCGGCAGTGATGTGTTCATGGCGGAAGGTTACCGACTGGTCGGTACGTGGTGGAACGGTTGGCCCGCCATGGCAGAAAGGGTGGGGAATACATCATTGCGGCCACGAGTGCGCCCGCGAAGAATCGACGCATGGTGCAGCGAACCGTTCTCGTCGCCGTCTTCGACGGGGTGCAGAGCCTCGACATCACCGGCCCCGTGGAGGTCTTCGCGGGCGCCGAGAAGCACACGCCGGGGACGTACCGCCTCCGTACGGCCTCCCTGGACGGCGGCTCCGTGCGCACCTCCAGCGGCCTGACCCTCGTACCGGACGAGGCTGTCGCCGACGTGTCCGACCCGCACACGTTGCTCGTCCCCGGTGCTCAGGGCACCCGCCGTCCCGATCCGCGCCTCATCGACTGGCTGCGCGCCCACGGGCCGCGCGCGGAGCGCCTCGTCTCCGTGTGCACCGGGGCGGTCCTGCTGGCCGAGGCGGGCCTGCTGGACGGGCGCCGCGCCACGACCCACTGGGCGTACTGCACAGGCCGTCCAGCTGTTGATCGAGTACGACCCGCAGCCGCCGTACGACGCGGGCTCGCCGGACAAGGCACCCGCTCACCTCGTGCAGGAGTTCCGCGCGGGCAGCCGCTTCAGCCTGACGTAGGAACGCTCCACGAGAAGCGCGGCGGCCTGCGCTCCAGGAACGCGGCGACCCCCTCCGCGGTGTCGCCGCTGCTGCGCGCCTGCCCGGCCCAGTACGCGTCCCGGTCCGTGCGGCCGTTCGCGAACTCCTTCGCCGCGGCCTGCGTCAGCTGTGAGCGGGCAGTGAGGATCCGCATGAACTCCGTGACGCGCTTGCCGAGTTCGCCCTCCGGCAGCACCTCGTCGACCAGCCCCGTGCGCAGCGCCCGCTCCGCATCGATCAACTCGCCAGAGAACAGCAGGTACTTGGCGGTGGCCGGACCCACCAGGGACACCAACCGCCGGGTGGAGGAGGCCGGGTAGACGATCCCGAGCTTCGCCGGCGTCACCCCGAACAGCGCACCCGCCTCGGCGAACCGCAGATCGCAGGCCGCCGCCAGCTGGGCGCCGCCGCCCACGCAGTGCCCGCGGACCGCCGCCAGCGTGGGCTTCGGGAATGCGGCCAGCGCCTCCTCCGCCTGCACGGCGAGATGCTGCGCCTCGCCCGGCGAGCCCTGCAGGGTGGAGATGTCGGCCCCGGCGCAGAACGTGCCGCCCTCACCGGTCAGCACCAGCGCCCGCACGCCCGGATCGGCCGCCAGGGAATCGAGGAGCGGCGGCAGCGCCCGCCACATCGCGGCCGTCATGGCGTTGCGCTTGGCCGGGTGGTGGACGACGACGGTGGCGACCGTGTCGGTGACGTCGTGCAGCAGCTGCGGCTCCATGCGCCGGATGCTATCCGCCGGACCGAGCGTTTGATCAAGAAGGGGAGGGGGAGAGTTAACGACGCGGCGGCAAAGCGGATGAAAAGGAAGAAAGCGGGGGTGGGGTGCGGCACTGAGGAGGCGCTGATGGCCAGGTCCACCAAGCCCCGGGGCGAAGCGGCGAAGATGCGCCGAGGCTTCAGCTGGCTCGCCGCACTCGGCGTGATCCTGGTGATCGCCGGGGTCGTCGGACTCGTCTACACCGCCGCCGTCACCCTGACCTCCATGCTCCTGTTCGGCTGGCTGCTGCTGATCGGCGGGATCGTGGGGCTGCTCCACGCGATCCAGTCGCGCGGCTCCAACTTCTTCTGGCTCGGCGTGATCGTCGCGGCCCTGAACATCGCCGCGGGTGTGGTGCTCATCCGCCAGCCCCACGCGGCCGCCGCCGCGCTCACCATGTTCGCCGCCCTGCTGTTCCTCGCGGGCGGCCTGTTCCGGCTGGTCGGCAGCCTGGTGGTGCGCGGCCCCCAGTTCGGCTGGACCCTCTTGCTGGGCGCCTTCGACCTGCTGCTCGGCATCCTCGTCCTGGCCTCCTGGCCGAGCAGCAGCCAGTACGTCATCGGCGCCTTCTTCTCCCTGGCGCTGCTCTTCGACGGGCTCGGCCTGCTCGCGACCGGCTACGGCGGCCGCCGCATCGTCGGCATGGTCTCCGACCGGCTGGCCTAGGCGGACGGAGCGTGGGTGCCGGTCGGACGAGGCGGCCCGCCAAACCCGTACAACCCGAAGAGTTCGCGAAGTCGGCGCAGGGAGGACAGGAGCGGTCCCCGACGCGACCGTGTCATACGCAGGCGGTCACAAAGCGCTCGAAACCAGCTGACTTGTGTTCAGTCCTTGGGGGCGGAGCCGTGCGTTACCAACACTCGACGTGTGGTGACAATCGAGCGCAAGGGTGGCGACCGGACGATGGAGAACCACGGGCGCGGGTACGGCCCACGCCCAGAAGGCGGCGCGGGGGCACCCCTGGACGCCGGGCCGCCGGCTCCACTGCCGTACGAGGGGGTCTGGCGGTTCACCGCTCCCGCCGTCGACGCCTCGGTCCCGCAGGCCCGGCACGCCGTACGGGACCTGCTGCTGCGCCAGGGGGTGCCGGCGTCGGACGACCTGGTCCACGGCCTGCTGCTGATCGTCTCCGAGCTGGTCACGAACGCCGTGCGGCACGCGGCGCTGCTGTCGCCGATGCTCGCCGTGGAGGTCGCCGTCGGCACCGAGTGGGTGCGGGTGTCCGTCGAGGACAACCACCCCTACCGCCCGACCGCCCTGGAGGCCGACCACGGACGGACCGGCGGGCGCGGACTGCTCCTGGTCCGTGAGATCGCCCGGGAAGCGGGCGGGGTGTGCGACGTCGAGCACACGGCGAGCGGCGGCAAGGTGATCTGGGCCGCCCTGCCGCTCAAACCCGCGCGGTAGCCCGCCGGTCGGCGGGGGCGGGGAGTGGCTCACCAGCCGGCGGACGGACCCGTCAGCTCCCTGATCGCGGGGCGGGCCGCGTCCAGCACGGTCAGGAACCAGGACGAGAAGGTGTCCTTCGCGTGCCGCTCCGCCAGCTCGGCGGGGGTCACGAACGACGTGGCGCCGACCTCCTCCTCATCCGGCCGCAGCGGGGACTGCACCAGGCCGACGAAGAGGTGGTTGTACTCCTGCTCCACCAGGCCCGAGTCCGGGTCCGGGTGGTTGTAGCGGACCGTGCCCGCCTCGGCGAGCAGCGACGGGGAGACCCCGAGCTCCTCGTACGTCCGCCGGGCCGCCGCCGCGAACGGCGCCTCGCCGGGGTAGGGGTGGCCGCAGCAGGTGTTGGACCACACGCCGGGGGAGTGGTACTTGCCGAGGGCCCGCTGCTGCAGCAGCAGCCGGCCGTGCTCGTCGAAGAGGAACACGGAGAAGGCGCGGTGCAACTGTCCCGGTGGCTGATGGGCAGCGAGCTTCTCCGCGGTGCCGATCGTCACGCCGTCCTCGTCGACCAGTTCGAGCAAAATCGCGTCCGCGGTGCCGTTCGACGAGTTGTGCGTCGCTGTGGCAGGAGTGATCGGCATACCCATCCTTCACATCGGTCCTCGAGCCCCAAGTCTGCCGCACGAAACCGGCACTCCCGGCACTTCGCGGCACTCCCGCATGTCCTGCGCGGCGGCGCAGACCGCGGCCGTCACCGGTCGGACGCCGGAAGAGGGACCCGGTAGCTGATCGTGTCCGGTGGAACCGACCCGGAACCGTCCGAGCGCCTCGAGGAGGAGGACGCAAGGGCGCCCCGGATCGCTGCGTTCCGCCGGGGGTGTCTCAGTGGCACAGGCGCGCCTCGTGCTCCGCGTGTCCGCCCGGCTCCAGCTGGAAGGTGCAGTGCTCCACGTCGAAGTGGTCGCCGAGGCAGCCCTGGAGCTCGTGGAGCATCTTCTCGTGGCCGATGGCGCTCAGGACGTCGGTGCTGACCACCACGTGCGCGGACAGCACCGGAAGACCGGAAGTGATCGTCCAGGCGTGCAGGTCGTGGACGTCCTCGACGCCGTCCAGCGCCAGGATGTGCGCCCGCACCTCGGCCATGTCGACATCCTTCGGGGCCGCTTCCAGCAGGACGTCGAGGGTCTCCCGGAGCAGCTTGAAGGTGCGCGGCACGATCATCACGCCGATGACGAGCGAGGCGATCGGATCGGCGGCCTGCCAGCCGGTGAGCAGGATCACCGCCGCCGAGATCAGCACCGCCAGCGAGCCGAGCGCGTCCGCGGCCACCTCCAGGAACGCGCCGCGCACGTTCAGGCTCTCCTTCTGGCCGCGCACCAGCACCGTCAGCGACACCATGTTCGCGACCAGACCGATCAGACCGAACACGATGGTCAGTCCGCCGGCGGTGTCGGCGGGCGTGACGAACCGCTGGACCGCCTCGTACAGCACGTAGCCGCCGACGCCGAGGAGGAGCAGACAGTTGACGAGCGCGGCGAGGATCTCGGCGCGGGCATAGCCGAAGGTGCGGCTCTCGCTCGGCGGGCGGTTCGCGAAGTGGATGGCGAGCAGGGCCAGGCCGAGGCCGAGGGCGTCGGTCGCCATGTGGGCCGCGTCCGCGATGAGCGCGAGCGAATCCGCGACCACGCCGCCGACGATCTCCACCACCGTCACGGTGAGGGTGATCGACAGTGCGATGCGCAGGGTGCCGCGGTGCGCGGCCGCCGCCGTCCCGGTGGCGGGAGCGCCGTGCGCGTGCCCGTGGTCGTGACCGGCCCCCATGTGACTCCGCCCTCCTGTGTTCCGCCCGGATCACAGTCAACTACGGGCGGGGGATATGGGGCAACGCGGCACTGAACACCGTTGTCATGTGCCCTGACGTGCGCAAACGAACCGCAGGTCAGGGCGTACGGGCCGTCAGGCACCGTGGTGCAGCTGCCACCCCCGCCACGCCGAGGCGATCATCTCCGGTACTTCGCGCCGGGCCCGCCAGCCCAGCTCCGCCGCGGCCCGCTCGGCCGAGGCGACCGCGCGTGGGGCGTCCCCGGGGCGGCGGGCCTCGACGACGGGCGGCCTCCGGTCGCCGGTGACCCGCCGATGACCGTGATCAGTTCGCGGACCGAAACGCCCTCGCAGGGGTGAGTCTGCGCCGAGCGTGAGCCCTGCGTCAGGGTGAGTCCTGCGCCGGCCGTCAGCCCTGCACGCCCCCGTGCCTCCGCCCCCTGCCGCATGCGCCCCGCCCGCCGCATGTGTTCCTCTTGTCTCACTCATCCTGTGCGCCTTCATCCGCCGTGCATCCCGTGCATCCCCGCCGACCGTGCCCCGCGCTCCTGCCGCACATGCCCCAGGGCGCCTCCCCTTTCCCCTTTCCGCACGCGCCCCCCACCGCCGTGCCCGCACGCTATGCCGCGAATGGCCGGATCTGCGGCGGAGTTTGTGACGCGGCGCCGGGATCACCCATGATGATCGCGGTGAAGGCCGCAGCAGACCGCGTTGATCGGCCCGTGAACGGGCGGTGAACGCGGGCTTCCCGTCATCCGATAGCCTCTGCCGACATGCCGCCCGGGTGCCACAGGAAAGCGGCGCCCCCCACCATGCACATGACCGGCGCGGATGCGTCGGCACCCAGGGAGTGAGTTCGGTTGTCGACCGCCATCCTCACCGGTCAGCCGGTCCCCGGATCGTCGATCGAGGGCGATCTGCGGTCCCTCGGCTTCGACGTGCAGGTCGCCGTCGACGCCGCCGACGCCGAGACCCTCCTGGCCCAGGTGCCCGGCGACCAGCGGGTCGCCGTCGTCGACGCCCGGTTCGTCGGTCACCTGCACGCGCTGCGCCTGGGCCTGACCGACCCCCGCTTCCCGCTCGCCGCCCTGCCCGGTGCCGTCACCGCCCAGCCGGCCGGTCGCCAGGCCCTGACCCGCGCGATGGCCCGCGAGAACTCCGCCGGCGGCGGTACGGCACTCGCGGTCGACAGCCTCGCCGACCGCATCGTCGCCGCCCTGGACGCCGACGGCGCCGACGTGCACCGCCCCGAGCTCGGCAGCCTCGTCGCCGCCGTCCCCACCGACCCGCAGGCCCGCAACGAGGCACGGCAGGCCGTCGCCGCCGTCGACGACGAGGCCGTACGCCTGAAGTCCGCCGTGAAAGCCCGCGACGGCTTCTTCACCACCTTCTTCATCAGCCCGTACTCGCGCTACATCGCCCGCTGGTGCGCGCGCCGCGGCCTGACCCCCAACCAGGTCACCACCGCTTCCCTGCTCACCGCCCTGATAGCGGCCGGCTGCGCCGCCACCGGCACCCGCGGCGGCTTCGTCGCCGCCGGCGTGCTGCTCATCGCCTCCTTCGTTCTGGACTGCACCGACGGCCAGCTCGCCCGCTACTCGCTGCAGTACTCCACGCTCGGCGCCTGGCTGGACGCCACCTTCGACCGGGCCAAGGAGTACGCCTACTACGCCGGCCTCGCCCTCGGCGCGGCCCGTGGCGGCGACGACGTGTGGGCCCTCGCCCTCGGTGCGATGGTCCTGCAGACCTGCCGGCACGTGGTCGACTTCTCCTTCAACGAGGCCAACCACGACG
The DNA here is from genome assembly GCF_040608235.1 of Streptomyces sp. NPDC005202. NCBI lineage: Bacteria > Bacillati > Actinomycetota > Actinomycetes > Kitasatosporales > Streptomycetaceae > Streptomyces > Streptomyces sp. NPDC005202. Next base: position 127,322 of record NZ_JBEXHW010000016.1, read on the forward strand.
CCACTGCCAACACCAGCCCCACCGCCGCCCTCTCCGACCGGCTCGACAGCGTCGGCTGGACGGTCTGGGTGCGCCGGATGATCGTCCTGCCCATCGGCGAGCGCTGGGCGATGATGGCCGTCCTCACGGCCGCCACGACCCCCCGCATCACCTTCTACGCGCTGCTCATCGGCTGCGCCTTCGCGGCGACGTACACCACGGCGGGCCGCGTGCTCCGGTCGGTGACCCGCAAGGCACACCGCACCGACCGGGCGGCGCAGGCGCTGGCGGACCTCGCCGACAGCGGGCCGCTCGCCCAGGGCCTCGCCGGTGCCTCCAAGAACCTCGTGCGGCGGCTGCCCGGCATCACCGCCCCGGCCGTGGCCCTCCTCGGCGGCCTCGCCGTCGTCGCCACCTCGGCCCTGACCGGCTTCGGCGGCCCCTGGCCGGTCCTCGGGGCCGTCGTCTACACCGTCACCTCGGGCCTCGCTGTCGCCCGCCCCCTCAAGGGCGCCCTCGACTGGCTGGTCCCGCCGTTCTTCCGGGCCGCCGAATACGGCACCGTCCTAGGGCTGGCCGCCAAAGCCGGGGTGAACGGAGCGCTCCCTGCGGCTTTCGGCCTGGTGGCCGCCGTCGCCTACCATCACTACGACACGGTGTACCGCATCCGCGGCAACGCCGGAGCGCCCCCAGCCTGGCTGGTGCGCGCCATCGGGGGGCACGAAGGGCGGACGCTGCTTGTCACCGTCCTGGCAGCGCTGCTCACCGCCTCGCAGTTCAAGGCCGCGCTCACGGTTTTCGCCGTGGCCGTCGCCCTGGTGGTGCTCGTCGAGAGCATCCGCTTCTGGGTGTCCGCCCACAAGGGCGGCGCGCCTGCCGTACACGACGAAGGAGAACCCGCATGATCGGCCTCGTGCTGGCGGCCGGCGCCGGACGGCGCCTGCGCCCCTACACCGACACCCTGCCCAAGGCGCTGGTGCCGGTGGGGCCCGCGGGCATAGAGGACAGCATCACGGTGCTCGACCTCACGCTCGGCAACTTCGCCGAGATCGGTTTGCCAGAGGTCGCGATCATCGTCGGCTACCGCAAGGAGGCCGTGTACGAGCGCAAGGCGGCCCTGGAGCAGAAGTACGGCCTCAAGCTCACCCTCATCGACAACGACAAGGCCGAGGAGTGGAACAACGCCTACTCCCTGTGGTGCGGCCGTGACGTCCTCAAGGACGGCGTGATCCTCGCCAACGGCGACACCGTGCACCCGGTCTCCGTCGAGAAGACGCTGCTCGCCGCCCGCGGCGACGGCAAGAAGATCATCCTCGCCCTGGACACCGTGAAGTCGCTGGCCGACGAGGAGATGAAGGTCGTCGTCGACCCCGACAAGGGCGTCCAGAAGATCACCAAGCTGATGGACCCGGCCGAGGCCACCGGCGAGTACATCGGCGTCACCCTCATCGAGGGCGACGCGGCCCCCGAGCTGGCCGACGCGCTGAAGACGGTGTGGGAGACCGACCCGCAGCAGTTCTACGAGCACGGCTACCAGGAGCTGGTCAACCGCGGCTTCCGGATCGACGTTGCGCCGATCGGCGACGTCAAGTGGGTCGAGATCGACAACCACGACGATCTCGCCAAGGGACGGGAGATCGCGTGCCAGTACTGACCCGGCTCATCCCCTCGCCGGTCGTCGTGGACATCCGTCCGGGTGCCCTCGACGACCTGGGCTGCGTGCTCGCCGACGAGCGCATCTCGCACTCCGGCCGCCTCGCCGTCGCCGTGAGCAGCGGCTCCGGCGCCCGGCTGCGCGAGCGGATCGCCCCCTCGCTGCCCGGCGCAACCTGGTACGAGGTGGGCGGCGGCACCCTCGACGACGCGATCCGGCTGGCCGGCGAGATGAAGGCCGGCCACTACGACGCGGTCGTGGGCCTGGGCGGTGGCAAGATCATCGACTGTGCCAAGTTCGCCGCGGCGCGCGTCGGCCTGCCGCTGGTCGCCGTCCCGACGAACCTCGCGCACGACGGTCTGTGCTCCCCGGTCGCGACCCTCGACAACGACGCGGGCCGCGGCTCCTACGGCGTGCCGAACCCGATCGCGGTCGTCATCGACCTGGACGTGATCCGCGAGGCCCCGGCGCGCTTCGTGCGCTCGGGCATCGGCGACGCCGTCTCGAACATCTCCGCCATCGCGGACTGGGAACTGTCCCACCGCGTCAACGGCGAGAAGATCGACGGCCTGGCCGCGGCCATGGCCCGCCAGGCCGGCGAGGCCGTACTGCGGCACCCGGGCGGCATCGGCGACAACGCCTTCCTCCAGGTGCTCGCCGAAGCGCTGGTCCTCAGCGGGATCGCCATGTCGGTGTCGGGCGACTCGCGGCCGTCCTCGGGCGCCTGCCACGAGATCAACCACGCATTCGACCTGCTGTTCCCCAAGCGCGCCGCGAGCCACGGCGAGCAGTGCGGGCTGGGCGCGGCCTTCGCGATGTACCTGCGCGGGGCCCACGAGGAGTCGGCGTACATGGCCGAGGTGCTGCGTCGGCACGGGCTGCCGGTGCTGCCGGAGGAGATCGGCTTCACGGTGGACGAGTTCGTCCGGGTCGTGGAGTTCGCCCCGGAGACCCGGCCCGGCCGCTACACGATCCTCGAACACCTCGACCTCACGACCGAACAGATCAAGGACATCTACGCCGCTTATGTCAAGGCCATCGGTAGCTGAACTGAGACCGGTCGTCCACCCCGAAGGGGTGAAGGACCGGCGCAGCGGTGAGCACTGGGCGGGACGCCTCTACATGCGCGAGGTGTCCCTGCGGGTCGACCGCTACCTGGTCAACACCAGGATCACGCCCAACCAGCTCACGTACCTGATGGTCGTCGCGGGCATCCTCGCGGGCGCGGCACTGCTCGTGCCGGGCCTCGCCGGGGCCCTGCTCGGTGCCGTCCTGATCCAGGTCTACCTGCTCCTGGACTGCGTCGACGGCGAACTCGCCCGCTGGCGCAAGCAGACCTCGATCACCGGTGTCTACCTCGACCGCATCGGCCACTACCTCTCCGAGGCGGCCCTGCTGGTCGGCTTCGGCCTGCGCGGTGCCGACCTGTGGGACGGCTCCGAGAGCCCCGAGTGGCTGTGGGCCTTCCTCGGCACCCTGGCCGCGCTCGGCGCGATCCTGATCAAGGCGGAGACCGACCTGGTCGACGTGGCCCGCGCCCGCAGCGGCCTGCCCGCCGTCAAGGACGAGGCGTCCGTGCCCCGCTCCTCCGGCCTGGCGCTGGCCCGCAGGGCGGCGGCCGCGCTGAAGTTCCACCGCCTGGTCGGCGGCGTCGAGGCCAGCTTGTTCATCCTGCTCGTGGCGATCCTCGACGTCGTCGCCGGCGGCGGCCTGTTCTGGACCCGCCTCGGCATCGCGGTCCTGGCCGGCATCGCGATCCTGCAGACCCTGCTGCACCTTGTGTCCATCCTCGCCTCCAGCAGGCTGCGGTGAGCGCCATGGCTTCTTCGCTGAAGGTCGGCGCGGTGATCATCACCATGGGCAACCGCCCCGACGAGCTCAGGGCCCTGCTGGACTCCGTCGCCAAGCAGGACGGCGACCCCATCGAGGTGGTCGTCGTCGGCAACGGCTCGCCCGTCCCCGACGTCCCCGAGGGCGTCCGGACGATCGAACTGCCCGAGAACCTCGGCATCCCCGGCGGCCGCAACGTCGGCATCGAGGCCTTCGGCCCGAGCGGCGGCAACGTCGACATATTGCTCTTCCTCGACGACGACGGCCTCCTCGCCCACCACGACACCGCCGAGCTGTGCCGCCAGGCCTTCGCGGCCGACCCGAAGCTCGGCATCATCAGCTTCCGCATCGCCGACCCGGACACCGGGCTCACCCAGCGCCGCCACGTTCCCCGGCTGCGCGCCGCCGACCCGATGCGCTCCTCCCGGGTCACCACCTTCCTCGGCGGCGCCAACGCCGTCCGTACCCAGGTCTTTGCCGAAGTCGGCGGGCTGCCGGACGAGTTCTTCTACGCGCACGAGGAAACCGACCTGGCATGGCGGGCCCTCGACGCGGGCTGGATGATCGACTACCGGTCCGACATGGTGCTGTACCACCCGACGACCGCGCCCTCGCGGCACGCGGTCTACCACCGCATGGTCGCCCGCAACCGCGTCTGGCTGGCCCGCCGCAACCTCCCCGCGCTCCTGGTTCCGGTCTACCTCGGGGTCTGGATGCTGCTCACCCTCGTCCGCCGTCCCTCGCGCCCGGCCCTGAAGGCCTGGTTCGGCGGCTTCCGGGAAGGCTGGACCACCTCGTGCGGTCCACGCCGGCCCATGAAGTGGCGCACGGTCTGGCGGCTGACCCGACTGGGCCGGCCTCCCGTCATCTGACAAGCTCGTTCCTTGAGAGCATCGGGCCGCATCCCGGCCCGATGCTCGGGCCATGCCCGCACAGGCTGCGCATCTCGAAGACGAAAGTTTCCACTTGTGAGTGAGACAACGCACGACGGCGGCGTCGCGCTGGGCGCGGCACCGTCGCCCGACGAGGGCCTCACGGCGGCGCAGCTCGCCGCCAAGTACGGGCTGTCCGTCAGCGGCGCCCGGCCTCCGCTCATGGAGTACGTCCGCCAGCTCTGGGGCCGTCGGCACTTCATCCTCGCCTTCTCCCAGGCGAAGCTGACCGCCCAGTACAGCCAGGCCAAGCTCGGCCAGCTCTGGCAGGTGGCGACCCCGCTGCTGAACGCGGCGGTGTACTACTTCATCTTCGGTGTCATCCTCAAGGCCAGCCGGGGCATGTCGCACGACACGTACATCCCGTTCCTGGTCACCGGCGTGTTCGTCTTCACCTTCACGCAGAGCTCGGTGATGGCGGGCGTGCGCGCCATCTCCGGCAACCTCGGTCTGGTGCGCGCGCTGCACTTCCCGCGCGCCTCCCTGCCGATCTCGTTCGCGCTGCAGCAGCTCCAGCAGTTGCTGTTCTCGATGATCGTGCTGTTCGTCGTGGCCATCGGCTTCGGCAGCTACCCGGGCCTGTCCTGGCTGCTGATCGTGCCGGTGCTGGTGCTGCAGTTCCTGTTCAACACCGGCGTGGCGCTGATCGTGGCCCGGTTGGGCGCCAAGACCCCCGACCTCGCCCAGCTCATGCCGTTCATCCTGCGCACCTGGATGTACACGTCCGGCGTGATGTTCTCCATCCACGGCATGCTCGCCGGACGGCCGGAGTGGTTCATCCGTCTGATGCAGGTGAACCCCGCCGCGGTCTACATGGACCTCATGCGGTTCGCGCTGATCGACGGCTACGGTGCCGCGAACCTTCCGCCGCACGTCTGGGCCGTCGCCCTGTTCTGGGCCGTGGTCGTCTTCAGCGGCGGGTTCGTGTACTTCTGGAAGGCGGAGGAGAGGTACGGCCGTGGCTGAGCAGAGCATCGGGCAGTACGTCCGGCAGGACGGCGGGGAGCGGGTCCCCACCGTCATCGTGGACAACCTGCACATCGTCTACCGCGTCAACGGCGCCAGGACCGGCAAGGGCAGCGCCACCGCCGCCCTCAGCCGCATCCTGAAGCGCGGCGAGGAGCGGGGCGTGCGCAAGGTGCACGCCGTGCGGGGCGTCTCCTTCGTCGCCTACCGCGGTGAGGCCATCGGCCTGATCGGGTCCAACGGCTCCGGCAAGTCCACCCTGCTGCGCGCCATCGCCGGCCTGCTGCCCGCCGAGAAGGGCAAGGTCTACACGGACGGCCAGCCCTCGCTGCTGGGGGTGAACGCGGCCCTGATGAACGACCTGACCGGCGAGCGGAACGTCATCCTGGGCGGCCTCGCCATGGGCATGTCGCGCGAAGAGATCAAGTCGCGCTACCAGGAGATCGTCGATTTCTCCGGCATCAACGAGAAGGGCGACTTCATCACCCTGCCGATGCGCACCTACTCCTCCGGCATGGCGGCCCGGCTGCGCTTCTCCATCGCCGCGGCCAAGGACCACGACGTGCTGATGATCGACGAGGCCCTGGCCACCGGCGACCGAAAGTTCCAGAAGCGGTCCGAGGACCGCATCCGGGAGCTGCGCAAGGAGGCCGGCACCGTGTTTCTGGTCAGTCACAACAACAAGTCGATCCGCGACACCTGCAACCGCGTGCTGTGGCTGGAACGCGGCGAACTGCGCATGGACGGCCCCACCGAAGAGGTGCTCAAGGAGTACGAGAAGTTCACGGGCAAGTAGCCCACGCAGATCGGGGCCCCGCCGGAACTGTTCCGGCGGGGCCCCGATCTGCAAAGGAAACGTCAACTCGGTGCGCACTTGGGAATCTTGACGCCAATCGGTGTGTTGTTGTGATGTGCAGGACACCCCGGCGGAGCTCGCCGCGTTGTACAACGTAAGCTGTACCGGTCCCGGAAAGCGGCAAGTGGGGCGATAATGCACTACCTCCGCGGGGGCTGCCCTGCGGATGGCCGGGCGGCGTGTCCGAAATAGTGTGTATTGGGTCGGCAGTGTAGAACGGGAGATGTGACGGCAATGGCTACGGAAACTCCCCAGCTCAACGCAGCATGTGCCGTCCCCGCCCCGGGCAGCCCACAGTGACAGCAACAGACACGACGGTGCGCGACCCGGAGCGCACCACACTGGACAAGGCCGCGGGTGAGAACTTCCCCGTGGCACCGTTCTTCCTGCCCAAGGCGTGGCGCACCGACCTCATGGCCGTCTACGGCTTCGCCCGCCTCGTCGACGACATCGGCGACGGCGACCTCACTCCCGGCGGCGACGACGCCCGTCTGCTCGGCGTGTCGCCCGAGGAGGCCGAGGACCGCCTCGTCCTCCTCGACGCCTTCGAGGCCGACCTGCGCCGGGTCTTCGACTCCACCCCGCGCCACCCCCTGCTGCGCCGCCTGCAGTCCACCGTCCGCCGCCGCTCGCTGACCCCCGAGCCGTTCCTCGGCCTGATCGCCGCCAACCGCCAGGACCAGCTCGTCAAGCGGTACGAGACCTACGACGACCTCCTCGCCTACTGCGAACTGTCCGCCAACCCCGTCGGCCGCCTCGTCCTCGCCGTCACCGGCACCTCGACCCCCGAGCGGATCCGCCGCTCCGACGCGGTCTGCACCGCCCTCCAGATCGTCGAGCACCTCCAGGATGTCAAGGAGGACCTGGGTCGCGACCGCATCTATCTGCCCGCCACCGACATGAAACGCTTTCAGGTCCAGCAGGCGGATCTCGCCGCGCCCACCGCAGGCGCATCGGTGCGCGCACTGATTGCATACGAAGCACAACGCGCCCGCGATCTGCTGAATGAAGGCGCCCCTCTCGTGGGTAGCGTCCACGGCAGGTTGAAGATGCTGCTCGCAGGGTTCGTGGCGGGGGGAAGGGCGGCGATCCGCGCGATCGCCGCGGCCGAATACGACGTACTTCCCGGCCCGCCCAAGCCCGGCAAGGTCCAGTTGCTGCGTGAGGTGGGCGTGACTCTGCGAGGAGAGGGGTGATCCGGGCCGTGGAGTATCCACCGCACGTGTCCGCACCGGTACTCGCCGCCTACAGCTACTGCGAGGCTGTCACCGGACAGCAGGCCCGTAACTTCGCCTACGGCATCAGACTGCTGCCGACGCCCAAGCGCCGCGCGATGTCGGCGCTGTACGCGTTCTCCCGGCGCGTCGACGACATCGGCGACGGGGCGCTGGCGGACGACGTCAAGGTCGCCCGGCTCGAGGACACCCGCAGCCTGCTCGGCCGGATCCGCGAGGGCGCGGTCGAGGACGACGACATCGACCCCGTCGCGGTCGCCCTCACCCACGCCTCCCGGGCCTTCCCGATCCCGCTCGGCGGCCTGGACGAACTCATCGACGGCGTCCTCATGGACGTGCGCGGTGAAACGTATGAGACCTGGGACGACCTGAAGGTCTACTGCCGCTGTGTGGCCGGGGCCATCGGACGGCTCTCGCTCGGCGTGTTCGGCACGGAACCGGGGGCGCGCGGCGCTGAGCGCGCACCCGAGTACGCCGACACGCTCGGGCTCGCGCTGCAGCTCACCAACATCCTCCGGGACATCCGCGAGGACGCCGAGGGCGGCCGCACCTACCTGCCCGCCGACGACCTCGCCAAGTTCGGCTGCTCGGCGGGGTTCCACGGGCCGACACCGCCGGAGGGCTCCGACTTCGCGGGCCTCGTGCACTTCGAAGTACGACGCGCCCGTGCCCTTTTCGCCGAGGGCTACCGGCTGCTGCCCATGCTGGACCGGCGCAGCGGCGCGTGTGTCGCCGCCATGGCCGGCATCTACCGCCGCCTGCTCGACCGCATCGAGCGCGAGCCGGAGGCGGTGCTGCGCGGCCGGGTCTCGCTGCCCGGGCGCGAGAAGGCGTACGTCGCCGTGCGCGGCCTGTCCGGACTGGAAGCCCGGCACGTGTCCCGGCAGACCGTCAGGAGGCGCGCCTGATGGACAATTCCGTCCAAGGTGACTCCACCGGTGAAAAGCGGCGGGCAACCCTCCGGTGCTGGACAGCGTCCCTGACGGCAACGGCCGGCCGTGGGGCACCTCGTCGCCACGGCGGGCGCACAGGGGAGGGCGCACGATGACCGACGGCAACCGGCCGGAAGGGCCGCTCACCGGCACCCCCGGACCATCCGGGCGGCACGTCGTCGTGGTCGGCGGCGGGCTCGCCGGCATCACCGCCGCGCTCGCGCTCGCCGACGCCGAAGTCCGCGTGACGTTGCTGGAGGGCCGGCCACGCCTCGGCGGGCTCGCCTTCTCCTTCCGGCGCGGCGACCTGACCGTCGACAACGGGCAGCACGTGTACCTGCGCTGCTGCACCGCCTACCGCTGGTTCCTCGACCGGATCGAGGCGGCGGCACTCGCCCCGCTGCAGGACCGCCTCGACGTGCCCGTCCTGGACGCCACCAGGCCCGAGGGACGACGGCTCGGCAGGCTGCGGCGCGACGCGCTGCCCGTCCCCCTGCACCTGGGGCGGAGCCTGGCGACGTACCCGCACCTCTCGCTCGCCGAGCGCGCCAAGGTCGGCCGTGCCGCGCTCGCGCTCAAGGGGCTCGACCTTGCCGATCCGACCCTGGACACCCAGGACTTCGGCAGCTGGCTGACCGCGCACGGTCAGTCGGCGCGTGCCGTCGAGGCCCTGTGGGACCTGGTCGGGGTCGCCACCCTCAACGCGGTCGCGGGCGACGCCTCCCTGGGGCTCGCCGCGATGGTGTTCAAGACCGGTCTGCTGTCCGACCCGGGCGCGGCCGACATCGGCTGGGCACGCGTCCCGCTGGGCGAACTGCACGACCGGCTGGCCCGCAAGGCGCTCGACTCCGCGGGCGTGCGTACCGAGGTCCGTACACGCGTCACCTCCGTCTCTACCAACGAGAACGGGAGCTGGAGCGTTCAGGTTCCCGGCGAGACGCTCCGGGCCGACGCGGTCGTCCTCGCCGTACCGCAGCGCGAGGCGCACGACCTGCTGCCGCACGGTGCCCTCGACGACCCCGGGCGGCTGCTGCGGATCGGCACCGCGCCGATCCTCAACGTCCACGTCGTCTACGACCGCAAGGTGCTGGGCAGGCCCTTCTTCGCCGCCCTCGGCACCCCCGTGCAGTGGGTCTTCGACCGCACGGAGGCGTCCGGGCTGAAACGCGGTCAGTACCTGGCGCTGTCCCAGTCGGCGGCGCAGGACGAGATCGACGCACCCGTCGCCGTGCTGCGCGAGCGCTATCTGCCCGAGCTGCGGCGGCTGCTGCCCCACGCGCGCGGCGCCGAGGTGAAGGACTTCTTCGTGACCCGGGAGCGCACGGCGACGTTCGCCCCGGCCCCCGGCGTCGGGCGCCTGCGGCCCGGCGCCCGCACCAAGGCCCCCGGCCTGTACCTGGCCGGAGCGTGGACCGCCACAGGGTGGCCCGCGACCATGGAGAGTGCGGTCCGCAGTGGTGTGAGTGCGGCGGACGCCGCGCTGAGCGCCCTCGGCCGGCCTCGCCCGAGCCGCCTGTTCGCGTTCGAGGAGGCGGCTTGATGCTCGATCAGCACGGCGCGGCAGGCCCCCGCACCCCCGGCACCGCAACAAGAGGAGAGACTGTGCCCACTGTGCCCCCGGCCTCGACGGCTGCCGACGCGGTGGACGTGACCGCGCTGTTGGAGCGCGGCCGGACCTTGGCCACGCCGGTACTGCGGGCGGCCATCGACCGCCTGGCACCTCCCATGGACACTGTTGCCGCCTACCACTTCGGCTGGATCGACGCCGAGGGCAACCCCGCGGACGGAGACGGAGGCAAGGCCGTGCGCCCCGCCCTCGCCGTACTCTCCGCGGAGGTCACCGGGGCCGCGCCCGAAGTCGGCATCCCCGGCGCGGTCGCCGTCGAACTGGTCCACAACTTCTCGCTGCTGCACGACGACCTGATGGACGGCGACGAACAGCGCCGCCACCGCGACACCGTCTGGAAGGTGCACGGCCCCGCCCAGGCCATCCTGGTCGGTGACGCCCTGTTCGCCCTGGCCAACGAGATCCTGCTGGAGCTCGGCACGGTCGAGGCCGGCCGTGCCACCCGCCGCCTGACCACCGCCACCCGCGCCCTGATCGACGGTCAGGCGCAGGACATCTCCTACGAGCACCGCGACCGCGTCAGCGTCGCGGAGTGCCTGGAGATGGAGGGCAACAAGACCGGCGCCCTGCTCGCCTGCGCCAGCTCCATCGGTGCGGTGCTCGGCGGCGCGGACGACGCGACCGCCGACGCGCTGGAGAAGTACGGCTACCACCTCGGCCTCGCTTTCCAGGCCGTCGACGACCTCCTCGGTATCTGGGGCGACCCGGAGGCCACCGGCAAGCAGACCTGGAGCGATCTGCGCCAGCGCAAGAAGTCGCTGCCGGTCGTGGCCGCGCTCGCGGCGGGCGGATCCGCCTCCGAGCGGCTCGGCGAGATCCTCGCCGCCGACGCCAAGAGCAGCGACTTCGAGAACTTCTCCGAGGAGGAGTTCGCGGCCCGCGCCGCCCTCATCGAGGAGGCGGGCGGCCGCGAGTGGACGGCCGAGGAGGCGCGCCGTCAGCACACCGTCGCCATCGAAGCCCTCGACGCCATCGACATGCCCGAGCCGGTACGGGCCTCCTTCACGGCGCTCGCCGACTTCGTCGTCGTACGAAAGAGATGATCACTATCGCTCGAACACTCCTCGCGTAGTCGCCGGCCGGTGCCGCAAGAGGTTTCAGGCACCGGCCGACGGCGGACCCACAGCAGCACGACTTGCACGACTGCACGAAGGGGAAGCCATGACAGCGACGACCGACGGAAGCACCGGGGCGACCCTGCCGCCCCGCGCTGCCGCGGCCAGCGAAACCCACATCACCACCCCCGTGGCGGCCGGGGTGCAAGAAGCCGCCGCACGCGCCGTCCGGCGCGCCACCGACTTCCTGCTCTCCCGGCAGGACGCAGAGGGCTGGTGGAAGGGCGACCTTGAGACGAACGTCACGATGGACGCCGAGGACCTGCTGCTGCGTCAGTTCCTGGGCATCCGCGACGAGGCGACGACCCGGGCCGCCGCGCTCTTCATCCGCGGTGAGCAGCGCGAGGACGGCACCTGGGCCACGTTCTACGGCGGACCCGGCGAACTCTCCACCACCATCGAGGCGTACGTCGCCCTTCGCCTGGCCGGCGACGAACCCGACGCCCCCCACATGGCCAAGGCCTCCGCCTGGATCCGCGAGCAGGGCGGCATCGCCGCCTCCCGCGTCTTCACCCGGATCTGGCTGGCCCTGTTCGGCTGGTGGAGGTGGGAGGACCTGCCCGAACTCCCGCCGGAACTCATCTACTTCCCCACGTGGGTCCCGCTCAACATCTACGACTTCGGCTGCTGGGCCCGGCAGACCATCGTCCCGCTGACGATCGTCTCCGCGAAACGGCCCGTGCGGCCCGCGCCCTTCCCGCTGGACGAGCTGTACACCGACCCGGACAACCCCAACCCGCCCACACCCCTTGCGCCGGTGGCGAGTTGGGACGGCGCCTTCCAGCGCCTCGACAAGGCGCTGCACTCCTTCCGCAAGGTCGCCCCGAAGCGGCTGCGCAAGGCCGCGATGAACACCGCCGCCCGCTGGATCATCGAGCGGCAGGAGAACGACGGCTGCTGGGGCGGCATCCAGCCGCCGGCCGTGTACTCGGTCATCGCGCTGCACCTGCTGGGCTACGACCTCCAGCACCCCGTGATGCGCGCGGGCCTGGAGTCGTTGGACCGTTTCGCCGTCTGGCGCGAGGACGGCGCCCGCATGATCGAGGCCTGCCAGTCGCCGGTGTGGGACACCTGCCTGGCCACCATCGCGCTCGCCGACGCGGGGCTGCCCGCGGACCATCCCCAGCTGGTGAAGGCCGCCGACTGGATGCTCGGCGAACAGATCGTGCGTCCCGGCGACTGGTCGGTGCGCAGGCCGCACCTTCCGCCCGGCGGCTGGGCGTTCGAGTTCCACAACGACAACTACCCGGACATCGACGACACCGCCGAGGTCGTCCTCGCGCTGCGCCGCGTCCGGCACCACGACCCGGAGCGGGTCGAGAAGGCCATCGCGCGCGGGGTGCGCTGGAACCTCGGCATGCAGTCGAGGAACGGCGCGTGGGGCGCCTTCGACGTCGACAACACCAGCCCCTTCCCCAACCGGCTGCCGTTCTGCGACTTCGGCGAGGTCATCGACCCGCCGTCCGCGGACGTCACCGCGCACGTCGTCGAGATGCTCGCGGTCGAGGGCCTCGCCCACGACCCGCGCACCCGGCGCGGCATCGAGTGGCTGCTGGCCGAACAGGAGCCGGACGGCTCGTGGTTCGGGCGCTGGGGCGTCAACTACATCTACGGCACCGGGTCGGTGGTGCCCGCCCTGGTCGCCGCGGGCCTGCCCGGCTCGCACCCGGCGATCCGTCGCGCGGTGGCCTGGCTGGAGCGCGTGCAGAACGACGACGGCGGCTGGGGCGAGGACCTGCGCTCCTACAAGGACGCCAAGGAGTGGAGCGGCAAGGGCGTCTCCACCGCCTCGCAGACCGCGTGGGCGCTGCTCGCCCTGCTGGCGGCTGGGGAGAGGGACTCCAAGGCCGTCGAGCGCGGCATCGCGTGGCTCGCCGCCACCCAGCGGGAGGACGGCTCCTGGGACGAGCCGTACTTCACCGGCACCGGCTTCCCCTGGGACTTCTCCATCAACTACCACCTTTATCGGCAGGTCTTCCCGCTCACCGCACTCGGCCGATACGTCAACGGAGAGCCCTTCGTCGGCAAACCCCTCGCCGACAAGCCCCTCGCCGAGGCCAAGGGGGGCTGATGGGCACACAGCCCGACCCGGCCCCGCTGCTGATCGCCTGCGCGCTCGGCATCGAGCACCTCGCCCTGCGCATGAGCGACCGCAGCGGCGCCGGCGGGCCGGTCACCGTCCTGCGTACGGGCATGGGGCCGAAGGCGGCGGAACGCTCCGTCACCCGGGTCCTCGCCGACCCGGCGCTGAGCGGGGCCGCTGTCCTGGCCACGGGCTTCTGCGCGGGGCTCGCCCCCGGCATGCACCCCGGTGACCTCGTCGTCGCCGAGGAGACCCGGGACCCGCGCGGAAACGTCCCGTGCGAAGGCACCGAACTGCTCGTCAAGGAACTCGTGCGCACCCTGCCCGGGCGCACCGTCCACACCGGGCCGCTCACCGGCTCCGACCACGTCGTCCGCGGACCCGAACGGTCCGATCTGCGCGCCACCGGCGCGATCGCGGTCGACATGGAGTCGGCGGCCACGCTCCTGGGCGCCGTGCGTGTGGGCGCGCGCCCGGTTGCGGCCGTCCGGGTGGTCGTGGACGCTCCAGAACATGAGCTCGTCCGGATCGGCACGGTGCGCGGTGGAATATCGGCTTTCCGTGTCCTTCGCTCCGTCCTGCCGACTTTCTTCGAATGGCACCGTAATGTTCTGCTCCCCAGGAGGTGAGCCAGATGGCCATGCCGCTGCGTCAGTCCATCAAGGTCGCTACATATTTGGCCGAACAGAAGCTGCGCAAGCGGGACAAGTTTCCGCTCATCGTGGAGCTTGAACCCCTCTTCGCCTGCAACCTGAAGTGCGAGGGCTGCGGCAAGATCCAGCATCCGGCCGGCGTGCTCAAGCAGCGCATGCCGGTTGCACAGGCCGTGGGAGCGGTGCTCGAGTCCGGTGCGCCGATGGTGTCCATCGCGGGCGGCGAGCCCCTGATGCACCCGCAGATCGACGAGATCGTACGCCAGTTGGTCGCCAGGCGGAAGTACGTCTTCCTGTGCACCAACGCCATGCTGCTGCGCAAGAAGATCGACAAGTTCAAGCCCTCTCCCTATTTCGCCTTCGCCGTGCACATCGACGGGCTGCGCGAGCGGCACGACGAGTCGGTGGCGAAGGAGGGCGTGTTCGACGAGGCGGTGGAGGCCATCAAGGAGGCCAAGCGGCGCGGCTTCCGGGTGACCACCAACTCGACCTTCTTCAACACCGACACCCCGCAGACCGTCATCGAGGTCCTCAACTACCTCAACGACGACCTCAAGGTCGACGAGATGATGATCTCGCCCGCCTACGCCTACGAGAAGGCGCCCGACCAGGAGCACTTCCTGGGCGTGGAGCAGACCCGCGAGCTGTTCAAGAAGGCCTTCGCGGGCGGCAACCGGCGCCGCTGGCGGCTCAACCACTCCCCGCTGTTCCTCGACTTCCTCGAGGGCAAGGTCGACTTCCCGTGCACCGCTTGGGCGATCCCGAACTACTCGCTGTTCGGCTGGCAGCGCCCCTGCTACCTGATGAGCGACGGATACGTCCCGACGTACCGGGAGCTGATCGAGGAGACCGACTGGGACAAGTACGGCCGCGGCAAGGACCCGCGCTGCGCCAACTGCATGGCGCACTGCGGCTACGAGCCCACCGCCGTGCTGGCCACCATGGGTTCCCTGAAGGAGTCCCTGCGCGCCATGCGCGAGACCGTCGCGCAGAACCGAGGGTGACATCATGACCGCCATTCCCTTGGGCGTCCCCGAGGTACCGGCCCGGCCGGTCGCCGAGCGGCGCGTGTCGCGGCAGATCCAGGTCGGATCCGTGGCGGTGGGCGGGGACGCGCCGGTGTCGGTGCAGTCGATGACGACGACGCGGACCTCGGACGTCGGCGCGAC
>NZ_JBEXHW010000017.1:0-134755 GCF_040608235.1 Streptomyces sp. NPDC005202
GATCTCCCACAGTCCGTCCGGAACAATCCAACTCCACGTACCCCGCCCCATACCGAGGTCAACGATGCCTCACCACATAGGACACGGTCTAAGACGCCGTCTCAGTTGGCACGGCTTCAGCCGCCTCCCCGGTCCTGGTCCCGCGTCGAGCAAGACCAGGGGGCCACTCGTGCACATTGCGGGCGGGACTACCCCTGATCATGCTCGCCCCCAGACCGGGCAGCCCCCAACCCGCTCCGCCGACCTCGTGGGCTGCCTCGGCTGCACGCATGGGCTCGCGCTCCTGAACGCTACGGCCACGGATCCGCTGGAGCGTCCCGGCACAGCCACCGCACCGGCCGAACTCCTCTCCGCGCTCATCGGCGTCCTGGAGAGCGGCGGCGCCTGGGTGATGAACCTGCGGCTCGTGCCGCACTGGCTCATCGCCGGGGCCACCCGGTCCGGCAAATCCACACTGCTGGCCCGGCTGATCACCCAACTCGCCCCGCAACCCGTCGCCCTGGTCGGCATCGACTGCAAGGGCGGCATGGAACTCGGCCTGTTCGCTGGACGGTTGAGCGCCCTGGCGACCTGCCGGCGTGAGGCAGTCGCCGTGCTCTCGGCTCTGGTGGTCGACATGCAAGACCGCATGGGCGCGTGACCGCGACGCCATTCGCATCGCCCAAGACCCCAATTCCGGCGTTGGCTGGAGCAGATCACCGCAACCGGCGGCTGCGCCCACCCCGTCCACCTCTCCGGTTCCACCAGCGTCCTGGACGCCACGACCGGCGAGATCCTCCACCATTACGACACTCGCACCGAGCCCGGCGAACGCCTCCTCGTCCGCTGCCGCAACCGCCGCGCCACCGTCTGCCCGGCCTGCTCCCGCCTCACGCCGGAGACACCTTCCACCTGGTCCGCGCGGGCCTCCTCGGCGACAAGAACGTCCCCAACACGGTCCGCCATCGTCCCCGGCTCTTCGTCACCCTCACCGCCCCATCCTTCGGGCCCGTATGTCCCCGGCACGATCACCGATCGGCACTGGCGCTACGTCGGCTCCGGCCACACCCCCGGCGCCGCACTCCTGGCCGCTGGAGTTGCCGAAGACATCGCCACGAACCGCGAGATCGCCCGTGAAGAGCGTGAGGTGCCCCGGTGACGAGACGCCACAGCGAGCAGTGGTCTCGGGCCGTCGAGCGCCAGGCGGCCCGCGCGACTGCATCCTGGCCGCCGCCAAGCAGCTCGCGGCCGAAGGTGTCGCATGGCCTGGAAGTCGGCGGTCGTGAAGTCGTCATCGTTGAGCCACAGCTGTTTCAGTTCCTCCAGCTTGGCCCGGTCCTTGTCGTCCGCGAGAACGTCGGCCTCGGGGCGCGTGGTCGTGGCGGGCTCATAGCCTGAGGTGTCCAGCTTGGTCAGCACCTTGATCGTCACGTCCCGCACGAAGTCTTCGAGGGGCCCGGCGGAGACGGAACGGTTGCACTTCTGCTGGCCGGTCTCGTCGGCTCGGGTGCACCGGTAGTAGGCGTACCGACCGCTGTTCGTCCCGGCCATTCGTACCCCGCAGGCGCACGTTGCGACGCCGCGCAGGACGTAACGCCGGGTCGGTCGTTTCTGCTCGTCCCTGGCACGCTCAGCTCGGTACTCCTTGAGCCGCTGGACCTCGTCCCACCGCCCCCGGTCGATGATGGCGGGCCATGCCCCCACTCCCACCTCTTCGCCCTGGTGGATCCGGACGCCTGCGACGAAGTTGGACGACAGCAGGTGACGAACGTTCTCGGGCTGCCACGTCTTGCCCTTGGATGTGGGGATCGAGCGGGCTGTGAGGTCCTGAGCAATGAGGTTCGGCGACTCGCCGTCCAGGTACCGGCGGAAGACCTCGCGGACGATCTTGGCTTCCTCCTCGATGATCGCGCGGCCGTCGCTGGTGTAGCCGCACGGTCGGTTGCTTACGTGCGGCTTGCCCTCACGGGCCTTGTCCTTGAGGGCGTCTTTCAAGCGTCGCGACGTGTCGTCCGAGGAGCCGCACGCGTGTGCAGATGATGTGCCGGATATCTCCGTCCTGCATCGCCTTCAACATCTCTTCCCAACCGGGCCGCTTGCGGTTGCGCTGCCACGCCCCACCATCGCACCGGGCGAGCCCGCAGCCATCTATTGCCGCATCTCGCACGCCAAGGACGAGGATCAGACCGGGGTCGACCCCCAGGAACGCATCTGTCGAGAGATCGCCGAACGGCTCCAGCTCCGTGACTTCGATCGACTCATGAAAACACTGTATGAGCCGGGTATGACATCGATCATCGTGGGCGCGGCGATCGGCGCGGTGTTCTTCAAGGAGCGCTTCGGGGCGCCGCGCATCGCGGCCGCGGGACTCCTGGTCGTCGGCATCGGGCTGATGCCGCACGCCGGTTAGTGGCCGGTCAGTGGGTGCGCGGGCGCGTCCCGTGGCGCACCCTGGAAGCAGGTGTTCCGGAGGTGATCGTCATGATGCACACCGCTGTGGGATGGCATGTCGAGCTGGAGTTCCAGGAGGACGACCAGCACACGCGGGCGGCGGCGATGGTCCGCCTGCCCGACGGGAGCGAGGTACGGGCGCACGGGCGGGCCAGCCGGCACCACACCGACTCCCAACAGCCGCGGGTCGGCGAGGAGATCGCGGGGGCGCGGGCCCTCAACGAGCTCGCCATGCAGCTGCTGAGCAAGGCGCACGGGGAGATCGACCAGGCGTCGGGGCACACGTCGCACCCCATCCACGTCTGAGCCGCAGGGCTACGCCAGGGACGCCCGTACCGCCCGCACCAGCGCCTGCGCCCTCGGGTCCGCCGTCACGCTCTTGCGGAAACCGTTCGTGACGTAGCCGAAGGCGATGCCCGACTCCGGGTCGGCGAAGCCGAGGGCGCCGCCGCGGCCCGGGTGGCCGAAGGATCCCGCGCTCAGCAGGGGCGACGCGGGGCCGTGCAGCATGTAGCCGAGCCCGAACCGGGTGTTCACCACGAGCACGCGGTCCGGGCCCGCGGACTGCTCGGCGCGGGCGAGTTCCATGGTCGCCGGGGTGAACAGGCGCCTGCCGCCGTCCACCTCGCCGATGAGTGAGGCGTAGAAGCGGGCCAGACCGTCGGCCGTGGCGATGCCGTTGGACGCGGGGAGGGCCGCGGCGCGGTAGGCGGGGTCGTTCTCGTCCGGCAGCGGGCTGATCGCGGCGAAGGCGCGCCGCGTCAGCGACTCCGGGTCGGCGTACGCCTCGGCGACCGACCGCTTGGGCCGCGTCTTCAGCCCGCCCGCAGACTGCGGGGCCTCGACCTGCCCCACCCGGCCCACGCGCCCGGTCTCGCTCTCCGGCAGCCCCACCCATAGCGCCGCCGCGACCGGCCCGGCGATCTCGCTCGCGATCCACTCGCCGATCGGGCGGCCCGTGACACGCCGGACCAGCTCCCCCGTCAGCCAGCTGTACGTCTGCGCGTGGTAGCCGTGGTCCGTGCCCGGCTCCCACACGGGGGACTGGGCGGCCACCGCCTCGGCGCCGAGCACCGGGTCGGCGGCCTGCTCCGGTGTCAGCGGCCGGTCCAGTACGGGGACGCCCGCGCGGTGGGCGAGGAGGTCGCGCACGCGGGTCTGCTCCTTGCCCGCCGTCTTGTACTCCGGCCAGTACGTGCCCACCGGCGCGTCCAGGTCCAGCTCCCCGCGCTGGTGCAGCAGCAGGAGTACGGCGGCGGCGACGCCCTTCGTCGCCGAGCGCACGATCTGGGCGGTCCCGCGCTCCCAGGGCTCCGTGCCGTCGACGTCCTTGGCGCCGCCCCACAGGTCGACGACCTTGCGCCCGTCGCGGTACACGGCCACCGCCGCGCCCCGCTCGCCCAGCATCTCGAAGTTCCCGGCGAACGCTTCCCTGACCGGCTCGAATCCCCCGGCCACTGCGCCGTGCGCGTCCACGTCCGCGTTCCTCTCTGCCTCGCCTACGACAGTGCGTGTCGCCTACGACAGCGCGTGTCGCCTACGACAGTGCGTGCAACGTGGACGCTCAGCCTGCGATTCCTGTGTCTCGCTACCCCAGCACGATCGTTACGTCGATGTTGCCGCGTGTGGCGTTGGAGTACGGGCACACCTCGTGGGCCGCGTCCACCAGCTTCGCCGCGAGGTCCGGGTCGAGGACCGGGAGGGAGACGCTGAGGGCGACCGCGAGGCCGTAGCCGCGGTGCTTGTTGGGGCCGATGCCGACCTTCGCGGCGACCGTGGAGCCGGTCAGGTCGTAGCCCGCGCGGTTGCCGACCAGGATCAGCGCGTTGTGGAAGCAGGAGCTGTAGCCGGCGGCGAACAGCTGCTCGGGGTTGGTGCCGTTGCCGTCGCCGCCCAGCGCCAGCGGCATCGCGACCTTCAGGTCGATCTGGCCGTCCTGGCTGGTGACGTAGCCGTCCCGGCCGCCGTGCGCGGTCGCCTCGGCGACGTACATGATCTTCGTCGGGCGGGTGTCGACGGCGGCGCCTTCGATCACGGCGGGACCTCCCCCAGGGCGGACGCAACGGTGGGCAACAAAAAAGTGCACAAGTACATTGCGCACAAGGTACCGACCGGGCGGGAGTTGTCTGTTACCAGGGGGTAGGAACCTGGGGTAACCCCCGGTCAGCGCTCGCGGTCCGCCGCCCCTTCCGCGCGTTCGGCCAGCCGCCACAACTCCTCGCGCAACCGTGCGACCTCGCCTGTGGCAAGCCCCGTTGCCGCGAGCAGGGCGCCGGGTACGCGCGCTGCGCGCTCCCGCAGCTCTTCGCCGCGCCCGGTGACCGCCACGAGCACCGAGCGCTCGTCGCGCGCCGAGCGCTCCCGGCGCACCAGCCCCGCCGCCTCCAGCCGCTTCAGCAGCGGGGAGACCGTGCCGTAGTCGAGCCGGAGGGCGCAGGCCAGCTCCTTGACCGTGGACTCGCCGCGCTCCCAGAGCACCAGCAGGACCAGGTACTGGGGGTAGGTGAGGCCGAGCTCGTCGAGGAGCGGACGGTACGCGGCCGTCACCGCGCGCTGGGCCGCGTAGAGCGCGAAGCACAGCTGGTCGTCGAGAAACAGCGACCCGGCGGCCCCCTTGTCCTCGTCCTGGTTCGTCACGCGCCCATTGTCACGGACCGCGGGTCGAAGCCGAAGGGCAGCTCCAGGCGGTGGGCGCGCAGAGCTCGCGGCGCGCACCGCGCAGGCTCACTGCGAGGGCGCCGGCGGCGACGACTTCGATGGTGGCGGAGGTGGGGGCGTCGATGAATCCGTCAGGTACGTGCACGTTCGATGACAGTGGCTTGTTGCGAACAGGTTGCAAGAGCCATGAAGTCGTGGATTGGTCCCGCGAGACGTTCGGTGTCAGAACGTGAAATCAGGAAATGTGGGACATTGGAGAGAAAGTGGAAGTGCGGCTTCCGCGCAGGTCACTCAGTGTTAGGGGCCGTCCGATGTCTGCAGTCGAACAGTACGCACGGGCCTACATACTCACCGACGACGACATCCAGGATGACCACGGCGCCGTCCCGGTCGTCCTGCGCTACGACCCGGCCGACCCGCGCTCGGTGCAGGTCCGCCTGCCCGGCCCGCACGAGTGGACGTTCTCCCGGTCACTGCTGGAACAGGGCCTGCGCGCCCCGGCCGGCACCGGCGCGGTCCGGGTCTGGCCGTGCGGCCGGGTGCAGGCCATCGTCGAGTTCCACTCCGCACGAGGCGTCTCGGTCGTGCAGTTCGAGACCAAGACGCTGCTCAGATTCCTGCGGCGGACGTACATGGCCGCCGCCACGGCGTCGGCGGTGGCGCACCGGTGAGTGGGCAGGACCCCGTGATGCGGCAGCGCACGGATGCCTCGGTGGGGCGCCGGTGAGGCTCAGCTGCCCATCTTCAGCAGCGCCGCCACGATCGGGCCCGCCGTGTCGCCGCCGTGGCCGCCCGCCTGGACGACGCCCGCGGCCGCGAGGTCGCCGCGGTAGGCGGTGAACCAGCCGTTCGGCTTCTTCTGGCCGTCGACCTCCGCGGAGCCGGTCTTCGCGCCGTAGTCCGGGCCGAGGCCGGACATGGCCTGGGCGGCGGTGCCGTACGCGGCGGTGTACTGCATCAGCTCGCGCAGCTGGGAGAGCGTGGACGCGGACATCGTGCGGGAGGCCGTGGCCAGCTTGCGGTGGTCGACCGACGGGGACACCAGGTACGGCTGGTGGAAGACGCCCGCCTTGACCGTCGAGGCGACCGACGCCATGTTCAGCGGGTTCATGCGGACCCCGCCCTGGCCGATGAGGGAGGCGGCCATCTGCGCTGCGCTCTGCACCGGCACCGCGCCGTCGAAGGACGGGACGCCGATCGCCCAGTTGTCCCTCGACAGGCCGAAGACCTGCTGGGCCTGCTGCGTCAGGTCGGCGTTCTTCAGCTTCTTCGCCTGACTGATGAAGGCCGTGTTGCAGGAGCGCGCGAAGCTCGCCTTGAACGTGCCGCCCTTGATCTCGAAGTCGTTGTCGTTGTGGAACTTCCAGCCGCCGTACGTGAAGGTCTTCGGGCACGGGTGCGCCTTGTCGGCCGACGCCAGGCCCTTCTCGATCAGCAGCGACGAAGTAATGATCTTCATCGTGGAGCCGGGGGCCAGCGAGCCCTGGAACGCCGTGTTGAAGCCGTGGCTGGTGTTCGCCACCGCGAGGATCTCACCGGTCGACGGGCGCATCACCACGACCGACGCCCGCTCCTGCTTGGCCACCTGCTGCTCGGCGGCCGCCTGGAGGGTCGGGCTCAGCGTCGTCTTCACCGTGCCCGGGGTGCCCTTGCTCAGCTCGACGAGCGTCTTGTCGGACAGCTTGGCCGTCCTCGCCGCCTTGCCGCGGACCACGCGCAGCTCGATGCCCGCCTTGCCACCCGCCGTCTTGCCGTACTTCTCGCGCAGCCCGTCCAGCACGGTGCCGAGCGAGGGGTACTTGGCGGCAGTCAGCTCGCCGCCGTCCCGGTCCAGCGCCTTCACCGGCGGGGTCCCGGACTCGCCGGTGACCAGCGTGTCGCCGTCCCTCAGGTCGGGGTGGACGACGGAGGCGTGCCAGTCGACGACCGGCTTGCCGTCCGTGGTGCGCCGGACGACGGTCAGCGCGCTGTCGTACGCCAGCGGCTTGGTCAGGCCCCTGTACGACACCGTCGCCTTCACGGAGAACGGCACCTTGGCGCCGGTGCGGGTACCCGGGGTCAGCGTGACGTCCTTGAGGTGGGCGTCCTTGGTGTAGCCGGTCAGCAGGGCCGTGGCCGCCGCGGAGTCGCTCGTCGCGGCCGCCGCCTCGGTCGCCCTGCCCTGCTGCCAGGCCGTCAGGAACCGCTCGGCGGTGGTCTGCACCTCGGTCGCCGACAGCGGACCGGACTTCACCGCCTTGTGGCCGCCGGCCGCCGACGCCGTCTGCGTCCGGCCCTCGGCCGAGGCCCCGCTGCCGTACAGCGTGTAGACGCCCAACGCGGCGCCGCCGACGACCACGGCGATCAATCCGCCGACCACGGCGGGTCTCGTCTTTCGTCGCTCGGCGACGCGCCTTCTCTTGCCCACTGCCTTCCGTTCCTTCGCGAATCCTCAGGGCCCCCGCTGCCCTCGTTTCCCTCACGCTCCCCAACGACGGCAACCACCCTAGAGTCCCGTCCTGTGGGGGTGAGTTCAGTCACCCGTCCGTAGCAGAGCTGCGACAATCGGCCAGGCGATGCATTTCAGCCGCCCGTGCGCAGCACGGCCGCCACGATCGGGCCCGCCGCGTCGCCGCCGTGTCCGCCCTCCTGGGTCATGGCGGCGGCCGCCATGTCGCCCCGGTAGCCCGTGAACCAACTGTTGGACCTGGCCTGCCCGTCGACCTCGGCGGATCCGGTCTTCGCGCCGATGCTGCCGGTCAGCCCGGACATCGCGGCGGCCGCGGTGCCGCTGGTGGCGGTGCGGTTCATCATCTGCCGCAGCTGGGCGACCGTGGTTGCCGACAGGCCCTTGGCCTGCGCCACTTCGCGGTCGTCGAGCTTGGGCGAGACGATGAGCGGCTGCAGGAACCTGCCCGTCATGGCGGTCGCCGACACCGACGCCATGTTCAGCGGGCTCATCTGGACCTGCCCCTGGCCGATCAGGTTGGCCGCCGTGTCCGGGCCGCCGGAGGCGGGTACCGAGCCGTCGAAGGACGGGATGCCGACCTTCCAGTTGTCCCGGCCCAGCCCGAAGCGCTCCTCGGCCTCCTTGGTCAGGGAGTCCACCTTGACCGAGTCCGCGTACTTGACGAAGGCCGTGTTGCAGGAGCGGGCGAAGCTCTGGGAGAGGGTGGCGTGCTTGTCCGGGGTCATGCCCTTGAGGTTGTGGAAGGTCTGGCCCTGCCACATCGCGTCGGGAGGACAGGGCGCGGGCCCGCTCGCCGTCGTGATCCCGTTGTCGATAAGGGTGGCCGCGCTGATGATCTTCATCGTCGAGCCGGGGGCGAGCCGACCGAGGAACGCCGCGTTCCAGCCGTCGTTGCGGTGGTTGGCGACCGCCAGCACCTCACCGGTGGACGGCTTCACCGCCACGACGGACGACTCGGCGTACCGCTGCACCGCCCGCTCGGCCGCCGCCTGCGCGCTCGCGCTCAGGGTCGTGGGCAGCTTGCCCGCCCGGCCCTTGGCGAGGGTGAGCAGCGTGGTCTCGGCGGCGTTCGTGTCCGCGTGCCGGATGCTCAGCTCGACGGCGGGGGTGCCGCCCGCCCTGTCGCCGTACTTGGCGCGCAGCTCGTCCAGGATGGGGCCGAGGGACGGGTACTTGTCCCGCGTCAGGACGGCGCCGTTGCGGTCGACGGCCTGGATCGGCGGGCTGGCCGACTCGCCGGTGACGAGCGTGTCGCTTTTCCTGAGCTCGGGGTGCACGACGGACGGCTGCCAGTCGACCAGCGGGCGGTGCGTGGACGTACCGCGCACGACCGTCAGCCGGCTGCGGTAGGCGAGGGGCTCGGACTTCCCGCCGTACGACACCGTCGCCCGCACCGAGAAGGGCACGGTGGTGCCGGAGGCGGCCCCCGGCGTGATCTTCACATCCGTGATGTGCGCGGCCTGGCCGTAGGCCGTCAGCAGCTCCTCGGCCGCATCGGGGAAGTTCGTGTACGACGCCGCCTTCGCCGCCTGCTCCTTCTCCCAGGACGCGAAGAACTTCGCCGACGTCTCCTTCACCTCGTCCCGGCTCGGCGGCCCGGTCTTTACGGGCACCGGCCCGCCGAGACCCCCGTCACCGTGCAGCGCGGACACGACGTTGAACGCCCCGTACCCGGCCCCGCCCACCATCACGGCGAACACCCCGCCGACGACGGCGGCCTTCACCCCCTTGCGCATGACGCGCTCCCCTCCCCGCTTCAGTCCTCCGCACTGTAAGTGGCGTGAGGGGGGAGCTGTGAGGGGTGTTGCCGGATGTTGTCCGAAGAGAGATCAGCCCGCTGACCCGGACCCCGGCATCAGTCACATACATGAACGCGGGACCTGTGACGGCCATATCCGCGGCCACCGGCCCTGTGTGAACAGCTCCCCTTTGCGCCGCGCCGACGGCGGGGGGAAACTGACAATGGCAGTTGCGTCATGGGAACTAGTACACGATTTTCTGCTCGAGCGAATTCACTATTCCAGGCGCGGTGCCGTGACACCCCTCGCATCCTATGGGCACCGTGTGACCTCCTCGAGACGCAGCCTCGCCGTTCTCCCCGGATCCGCGGACGGAGCGGTGCGATGTACTCATTCCTGCGCAACCTGAGAGCGTCTGCCCTGGCGTTGATGGGTGTCTTCACGTTGCTGGCCGCACAGTCGGCCGATGCGGCCGTTCCGGTCCGGGCCGGGCGGGCCCCGTTGCCGCAAGTCTCTTGCGGATGGCCTGCCGTGGTGAACCCCAGCAGGTTGAATTTCGCCTTTCCCGAGACCAACGCGACGTACTGGCTGATGCCTTACCATCTCGGGCAAAGTGATCAAATGCTGGTGGACGGGACGTACCCCTCCGCCCGGTTCACGTCGCTGACGTCGTACGACGTCAAGGGATCGCCCATCGATTCGCTCGCCGACTATCAGATCGCCGCGAGCCCGGGCAGCCGGAACCCGTTCAGCGACCCGAATGCGGGTACGAACTCCGCGCAGCACAAATACCAGGTCACGCTGAAGGCAGGGGTTGCGGCGGGCTCCGGGAAAAACACGCTGGCTGCCACCAACGGGAACGCCACGTCTGGAACGGGAATTCTGGCGTTGCGGGTCTATGTGCCCGCCAAGGCCTCCGATCCCGCGGGTGACGTCCCCCTTCCCTCACTGTCCGTACACCGGAAGGACGGCAGCGTCCACTCGATTTCGACGTGCGCCAAGGCGGATTCGACGCAGGGGCCCGCCGGTCCGCTGGTCGGGTACCTCAAGCAGTTGGTGAAGGACAACGCCCCGCCCGGGGGATTCGAGGGATGCGGGAAGTCCAGCACGAAGAGCCCGGGCTTCGCCACGCCCAACAAGACGTCCGGCCTGTTCCCCAATCCTTACAACAAGTACCTGTGCACCCCGATCTCCTACGAGTCCGGCCGCGTAGTCATTGTCCGCGGAAAGGCGCCCACATTCCCCAACACCCAGGCAGGACAATCCGTTCTGACAAAGACCCAACTCAGGTACTGGTCCATCTGTCAGAACCAGTGGCAGCTCCCGTACCCCTCCAGCAGTTGTGCCGCGGACTATCAGACGGCCCTGGACAAGGACGGGCGCTACACCTTCGTGGTCTCCACCCCGCAGGACCGCCCTGCCAACGCGACCGCGGACAACAAGGTGACGTGGATCTCCTGGGGCCCCACCAACGTCGACGGCATCCTGATCTTCCGCAACATGCTGCCGGCAGCGGACTTCCACAACGCCGTTCAGGATGTCAAGCAGGGCCAGAACCCCGCACCCGTCATGGGCGACTACTTCCCGACCATCACCTACTGCACCAAGGCCACGTTCGACAAGGGCGGACCGGACGCCTGCCCGGCGCCCTAGGCGGACGGGCGCGCCGGCCCGGCTAGACCCACGTGTCCAGCCACATCCGCGACCGCCACGAGTCGAGCGGGATGGCCGTACCGGTGTACAGGGGCCAGAAGTAGATGAAGTTCCAGGCGATCAGCAGGACCAGGACGCCCGCGCCCGTGGCGCCCGCGACGCGGCGGGTGTCGGTCGAGCCGGATGGGCCGATGATCGCGCCGATCAGCATGGCCACCGCCAGGCACAGGAAGGGCACGAAGACGACGGCGTAGAAGAAGAAGATCGTGCGCTCCTGGTACAGGAACCAGGGCAGGTAGCCGGCCGCCACGCCGCAGGCGATCGCGCCCGCCCGCCAGTCGCGGCGGAAGAACCAGCGCCACAGGACGTACAGGAGCGCGGCGCAGGCCGCCCACCACAGCATCGGCGTGCCGAGGGCGAGGACCTCGCGGGCGCACTTCTGGCCGGCGTTCACGGGGCAGCCGTCCGTGCCGGGTGAGGGGGACTCGTAGAAGTACGACACCGGGCGGCCGTCGACGATCCAGCTCCAGGGGTTGGACTGGTAGGTGTGCGGCGAGGACAGGCCGACGTGGAACTCGTACACCTGGTGCTCGTAGTGCCACAGGCTGCGCAGACAGGCCGGCAGCCAGGTCCAGTGGCCGCCCTTGCCGTCGGTCACCGCCCAGTTGCGGAAGTAGCCGCCGCTGCCGTCGGTGGGGGAGAGGATCCAGCCGATCCAGGAGACCAGGTAAGTGGCGATCGCGACCGGGACCGTGGCCAGGAACGTGATGCCCGTGTCCCGCTTCAGCACCGCCCGGTACGGGTGGCGGGCGCCGGCGACCTTGCGGGAGCCGGCATCCCACAGTACGGCCATCACGCAGAAGGCGGCCAGGATGTACAGGCCGTTCCACTTGGTGCCGATCGCCAGGCCCAGCAGCAGGCCCGCCGCCCAGCGCCAGGGGCGGCGGCCGAGGCGGGTGGTTTCAGCCGTGTGCGCGTCGGGGCGGACGCGGCCGTCGGCGTCGGCCGGGAGCGCGGCGGCGAGTTTCTCGCGTGCCCGGTCGCGGTCGACGAGCAGGCAGCCGAACGCGGCCAGCACGAAGAACATCAGCACGCCGTCGAGCAGCGAGGTGCGGCTCATCACGAAGTGCAGGCCGTCCACCGCCATCAGCGCGCCCGCCAGGCAGCCGAGGAAGGTGGAGCGGAACAGCCGGCGGCCGATGCGGCACAGCAGCAGCACCGACAGCGTGCCGAGCAGCGCCGTCATGAAGCGCCAGCCGAACGGGTCGAACCCGAAGACCAGCTCGCCGAGGCCGATGACGTACTTGCCGACCGGTGGGTGCACCACGTACGCCGCGTCGGAGGGGATGGTGACGTGGCCGCCCGTCTTGAGGATCAGGCCGTTGGCGTTCTTGTCCCAGTTGACCTCGAAGCCGCGGTGGACGAGCGCCCAGGCGTCCTTGGCGTAGTACGTCTCGTCGAATATCACCGCCTTCGGGCTGCCCAGGTGCCAGAACCGCATCACCCCCGCCACCAGCGTCACCAGCAGCGGACCGCCCCAGCCCGACCAGCGGGTGATGCGGTCGGCGAGCGTCCGCGGGATGCCGAAGGCCGCCCACAGACGCGGGCTTGGCTCCGCGTACGGCGGCACCAGCCGGTCGCGGACGTCGCTTGTGGGCCCCGCCGAGTAGCCGAAACGGCGCAGCCGCTGCTGCCACGACGGCCGCTGGTCGTGCGGGGCCGGGCCCTGCCGGGTGTCCGTGGAGGACGCGGTACTGGTCACCGCGCCATCGTAGGGAACCGTTCTGTGTGAGTCCCGTGCATGGGCGGTACCGGTCGGGATGCGTCCGCCGCCGGGCGGGTGCGGCGGTGGCCGGATGCCGTCGCTGCAGGCCGCCCCTGAGAGGATGGCGGCGTGACAGGAACCCTTGTTTTGGCGGGCACTCCCATCGGCGACATCCAGGACGCGCCGCCCCGGCTCGCCGAGGAGCTGGCCGGAGCGGACGTCGTTGCCGCCGAGGACACGCGGCGGCTGCGCCGGCTGACGCAGGCGCTGGGCGTGCAGCCCAAGGGGCGCGTCGTGTCGTACTTCGAGGGCAACGAGTCCGCCCGTACGCCGGAACTGGTCGAGGAGCTGCTGGGCGGCGCGCGGGTGCTGCTCGTGACCGACGCGGGAATGCCGTCCGTGTCCGACCCCGGCTACCGGCTGGTCGCGGCGGCCGTCGAGAAGGACATTCGCGTCACCGCGGTGCCCGGTCCGTCCGCGGTGCTCACCGCGCTGGCGCTGTCCGGGCTGCCGGTCGACCGGTTCTGCTTCGAGGGGTTCCTGCCGCGCAAGGCGGGCGAGCGGCTGTCCCGGCTGCGGGAGGTCGCCGGCGAGCGGCGCACGCTGGTCTACTTCGAGGCTCCGCACCGGCTCGTCGACACGCTCGCCGCGATGGCCGAGGTGTTCGGTGCCGAGCGGCGGGCCGCCGTCTGCCGGGAGCTGACCAAGACGTACGAGGAGGTCCGGCGGGGCGGGCTGGGGGAGCTGGCCGCGTGGGCCGCGGAGGGCGTGCGCGGCGAGATCACGGTCGTGGTCGAGGGCGCGCCCGAGAAGGGGGCCGAGGAGGTCGGCGCCGAGGAGCTGGTGCGGCGGGTGCGGGTGCGCGAGGAGGCGGGGGAGCGGCGCAAGGAGGCGATCGCGGCGGTCGCGGCGGAGGCGGGGGTGCCGAAGCGGGCGGTGTTCGACGCGGTGGTGGCCGCGAAGTATTCGGGGTGACGCCGCGGTGTGCCTGCGGTGCGTTGGGGGTCGGGGGCTCCCGCCGTCCGGCGGGTGCGGGTTTCTTCGTGGCGGGCGTTGTTGTTGTCCCAGGGGGCGTACTCCCTCTGAGCAGCTCGCATCTCGCATGAGCGTGCGCCCCATCAGGGGGCAAAGGGCTGTCTGGAAAGGCAAAGCAAGACCGGGCGTCCGGGGGCGGTTTGGCAAGCATCGTCCAAATCGCCTCCAACACTCGACAGGGCCTGATGCGTGCGCGCTGGTGAAGGCGTCCACTGGGGGAACGGGACGTACCCGTCCGTTGTCCAGCGGACAAGAGGAGCTGGCATGAGCGAGATCGCAGGGCAGACCGGCCACCGTGGTGCGGCGACCGGCGTCGTCAACGAGTCGTACTCCTTCGCCTGCATGCGATGCGGGCACGGCTGGGAGCAGTCGTACGCGATAGAGCACCACACCGACGGCGACGGCAACGAGTTCGTGCTGTACGTGGCGGACGGCCGGGTTGTTCCGTCTCCGCTGAGCCGACCCAGCTGCCAGAACTGCGACGGTCACGTCGTCCGGATCATGCGGGCGGGGCAGGTGTCGTCCGTGCAGCACCAACTGCACCGGCACGACCGCCCGGCGGGACCCGTGGTGGACCCGGCGTCGAAGTCTCCGTCCGGGGAGGCGGCGGCAGCCCGGAAGCAGAGGGACCACCACTGGCACCTTTCCGATCTCCTGCACCCGTTCCAGCGCAAGGCGGGATGACGCGCTCCCGGAGCTGGGAGGGCATGCCCCTTTCGTAGGATCGGGGCATGCCTTCGAACGCCGACAAGAACGCGGCGCCGCCGCTCCCGGAGCCCCTCCGGATACCGGTGGCCGACTCCCACACCCACCTCGACATGCAGTCCGGCACGGTCGAGGAGGGCCTCGCCAGGGCCGCGTCCGTGGGGGTGACGACGGTCGTCCAGGTCGGCTGCGACATCAAGGGCTCGCGCTGGGCCGCCGAGACGGCCGCCGCCCACGAGAGCGTCCACGCGACGGTCGCTCTGCACCCGAACGAGGCCCCGCGCATCGTCCACGGCGACCCCGACGGCTGGTCCCGGCAGGGCGCGCGCGAGCCGGGCGGGCAGGCCGCGCTGGACGAGGCGCTCGCCGAGATCGACCGGCTGGCCGCGCTGCCCCAGGTCAAGGGCGTCGGCGAGACGGGCCTGGACTACTTCCGCACCGGGCCGGAGGGCAAGGCGGCGCAGGAGCGGTCCTTCCGCGCCCACATCGAGATCGCCAAGCGGCACGGCAAGGCCCTGGTCATCCACGACCGCGACGCCCACGCCGACGTCCTGCGCATCCTCAAGGAGGAGGGTGCCCCCGAGCGCACCGTCTTCCACTGCTACTCGGGCGACGCCGAGATGGCCGAGGTGTGCGCCCGCGCGGGCTACTTCATGTCCTTCGCCGGCAACGTCACCTTCAAGAACGCCCAGAACCTGCGGGACGCCCTCGCTGTGGCCCCGCTGGAACTGGTCCTCGTGGAGACCGACGCGCCCTTCCTGACGCCGGTGCCGTACCGCGGACGGCCCAACGCCCCGTATCTCATTCCGGTCACGGTGCGGGCGATGGCCGCCGTGCGCGGCATCGACGAGGACGCGCTGGCGACGGCCCTCGCGTCGAACACGGCACGCGCCTTCGGCTACTGACACATAACCGGCGGATAACGCTCACAAGGGCTCACCTCGGGCCCGGTCGCAACCGTGCGTAGCCGTGCCGCTTTGGAGAGTGACGAACGCTCCGCTAGGTTCTGGGGGCCCGATCCGGACCCTCGGACCCCTTGGCCCTCTGGAGCGTGTCGGTGTGAGCAATTCGCAGTATGAGACGTACGAGACCTACGGCCCGAGCGCGAGCCCGGGTCCGGAACCGGACCCGGAACCGCCGGCGTACGGTGCCTTCGGCGTGCCCGGCGGTGCGCAGCTCGGCGGGCAGGGTGATCTGCACCCCGGCGGGCAGGGCGATGTGCACGGTGCCGAGACGCTGTCCTACGGGGCGTTGGGCTACGGGCCGTACGAGGCTTACGGGTCTTACCCGGCATACCCGGCATACCCGGCATACGAGGAATACGAGGAATACGAGGAATACGGGGCCTACGAGGTCTACGAGGAGCCCGAGACCGAGATGTCCGGCACCACCGGGGCCTCGGTGACCTACGAGGACACGTACCGGCCCGCGTACGAGGGGGCCGAACCCGTGGTTCCGCGTCAGGGGCGGAGTGCGCCGGCGGGAGAGGCGCGGGCGCCCGGTGTGCACACCGGCGGAGCCGGGAGGCGGGGCGCACGTCGGCGCAGGGCGCGGTACACGGAGCGTCCGGAGACGAGCGTGCGCCGGCTGCTGCCGCAGGCGCTGGTCGTGGCCTTCCTGGCGGGCGGCACCACCGCGTTCGTCGCCCAGGACAAGGCGATCGAGCTCAGCGTCGACGACAGGCCGCGCACCCTGCACACCTTCGCCGACGACGTGTCCGAGCTGCTCGCCGACGAGGGTGTGCAGGTGGGCGCGCACGACGTGGTGGCTCCCGCGCCCGGCGCGGCACTCGCCAGCGGCGACGAGGTCGCCGTGCGCTACGGGCGGCCCGTACGGCTCACGCTCGACGGACACCGGCGCGAGGTGTGGACAACGGCGCGCACGGTGGACGGGGCGCTCAGACAGCTGGGGGTGCGCGCGGAGGGGGCCTATCTGTCGACCTCGCGCTCTCAGCGCATCGGACGCGCCGGGCTCGCGCTCGACGTGCGCACCGAGCGCACGGTGACGATCATGGTGGACGGCCGTGCGCGCACCCTCCGCACCAACGCGGCGACCGTGCGGGAGGCGGTGGAGGAGGCCGGGATCACCCTGCGGGGCCAGGACACCACCTCGGTCCCGCCGGACAGCTTCCCGCGCGATGGGCAGACGGTCACCGTGCTGCGGATCACCGGGATGCGGGAGGTCCGGGAGGAGCCGATCCCCTTCCTCGTGCAGCGCACCGCCGACCCCTCGCTGTTCAGGGGCACGGAGGTCGTGGAGCGGGCGGGGCAGCCGGGGATGCGCCGGGTCACGTACTCCCTGCGCACCGTCAACGGCGTGCAGGAGAGGCCACGGCGCATCGAGTCCGAGGTGGTGCGCGAGCCGCGGCCGCAGATCGTGAAGGTCGGCACCAAGCCGCATCCGCCGTCGGTGCAGGGCGCGGACCACCTCGACTGGCAGGGGCTCGCGGCCTGCGAGTCCGGGGGGCGCCCCGATGCGGTGGATCCCTCGGGCACGTATGGGGGGCTGTACCAGTTCGACACGCGGACCTGGCACAGCCTAGGCGGCACGGGCCGGCCGCAGAACGCCCCGGCGGAGGAGCAGACGTACCGGGCGAAGAAGCTGTACGTGCGGCGGGGGGCGAGCCCTTGGCCGCATTGTGGGGGGCGGTTGCACGAATAGCGGGCCGGCCGCGGGCAGCCCCGTGGCCGAGCCCGGCCGAACCAAGCCCGGCCGAACCGAGGCCACCCCCGGGCCCCGTACCCTTGGTCCGTGAGCAGCCCCACCCCCGACGCCCTCCTGGGCCCCGCCGACGTCCGTGAGCTGGCGGCAGCCCTCGGCGTGCGCCCCACCAAGCAGCGCGGCCAGAACTTCGTGATCGACGCGAACACGGTCCGCCGCATCGTCCGCACCGCCGACGTCCGCCCCGACGACGTGGTCGTCGAGGTCGGCCCGGGGCTCGGCTCCCTCACCCTCGCGCTGCTGGAGGTCGCCGACCGCGTCACCGCCGTCGAGATCGACGACGTACTCGCCGCCGCGCTGCCCGCGACCATCGCGGCCCGCATGCCGGACCGCGCCGACCGGTTCGCCCTCGTCCACTCCGACGCGATGCACGTGACCGAGCTGCCGGGCCCCGCCCCGACCGCGCTGGTCGCAAACCTGCCGTACAACGTCGCCGTCCCCGTGCTGCTGCACATGCTCGACACCTTCCCGAGCATCCAGCGCACCCTCGTCATGGTGCAGGCGGAGGTCGCCGACCGGCTCGCCGCCGCCCCCGGCTCGAAGGTGTACGGCGTGCCGTCGGTCAAGGCCAACTGGTACGCCGAGGTCAAGCGGGCCGGCGCCATCGGCCGCAACGTCTTCTGGCCCGCGCCGAACGTCGACAGCGGGCTGGTCTCGCTCACCCGGCGGGCCGAGCCCCTCAAGACCACGGCCTCCAAGGGCGAGGTGTTCGCCGTCATCGACGCGGCGTTCGCCCAGCGGCGCAAGACCCTGCGGGCCGCGCTCGCCGGCTGGGCCGGGTCCGCTGCTGCTGCCGAGGCGGCCCTGGTCGCCGCCGGTGTCTCGCCGCAGGCGCGGGGCGAGTCCCTGACCGTCGAGGAGTTCGCGCGTATCGCCGAGCACAAGGAGACCGAGTAAGTGAGCGTGACGGTACGCGTCCCGGCCAAGGTCAACGTCCAGCTCGCGGTGGGCGCCGCCCGCCCCGACGGCTTCCACGACCTGGCGAACGTCTTCCTGGCGGTCGGCCTGTACGACGAGGTCACGGTGACCCCGTCGCCGGACGGGCTGCGGATCACGTGCGCGGGGCCGGACGCCGGCCAGGTGCCCCTGGACCGTACGAACCTGGCCGCCCGCGCGGCCCTGGTGCTCGCCGAGCGATACGGCCGTACGCCCGACGTGCACATCCACATCGACAAGGACATCCCGGTCGCCGGCGGCATGGCGGGCGGCAGCGCGGACGGCGCGGGCGCGCTGGTGGCGTGCGACGCGCTGTGGGGGACGAACGCCTCCCGCGACGAACTCCTGGACATCTGCGCCGAGTTGGGCAGTGACGTGCCGTTCAGCCTGGTGGGCGGGGCGGCGCTGGGCACCGGGCGGGGCGAGCAGCTCAGGGCGCTGGAGGTGGGCGGCACCTTCCACTGGGTGTTCGCGATGGCCCACCGCGGGCTGTCGACCCCGGCGGTCTTCCGGGAGTTCGACCGGCTCGGCGCGGGCACGGACATCCCCGAGCCCGTCGCCTCCCAGGACCTGCTCGACGCGCTGGCCAAGGGCGACGCCGACGCGCTCGCCGCCGCCGTCTCCAACGATCTGCAGCCCGCCGCGCTGTCCCTCTTCCCCGACCTCGCCGACACCCTCGCGGCGGGGCGCTCCGCGGGTGCCCTCGCCGCGCTGGTCTCGGGCTCGGGGCCGACCACGGCGTTCCTCGTACGGGACACCGGTGCCGCGGCGCAGGTGGCGGAGGCGCTGCGGGCGTCCGGCACGTGCCGCAGCGTGCGCACGGCGTCGGGGCCGGTGCCGGGTGCCACCGTGGTCGACCAATAGGCCGACTGCCCCGTAATTCGGCTGCCCCGGCCGGTGCCGTCTGCTTAAGCTCCGTCGGCCGTTTCCGCCGGGAACGGGTGGAAGGGGGCGCGTATACATGGGTGTTCCGGAAGCCGGGCAGCTCGTCACGGCCGTACGGCGCGGTGACGTCGAGCTGGTCCGACAGCTGCTGGAGGGCGGGACCGATCCGGACACGCTCGACGAGACCGAGGGCGTCCCGGTGCTGTGCTCCCCGTCGGTCCCGTCGACGGGGAGCACCCGAGGGACTCGTGGCTGCTGATGGCGGTGTGGCGCTACCAGCGGCGCCTGGAGGCGGCGGCGGCCGGGGACGCCGACTGAGCCGCGGGCGGGTCCGGCGGGGCGACGCCCGATCGGCGCACCCCGCCTCCGACTACCCTGGAGGGTCGATCGATCCCCCGGGGCAGGAGTGAAATGGCCGTCAACCTGGTCAATGTCGAGAACGTCAGCAAGGTGTACGGCACGCGTGCCCTGCTCGACGGCGTCTCGCTCGGCGTGTCCGAAGGGGACCGGATCGGGGTCGTCGGGCGGAACGGAGACGGCAAGACCACGCTGATCCGGATGCTGGCCAGGCTGGAGGAGGCCGACTCCGGGCGGGTCACGCACGCCGGCGGGCTGCGACTCGGGGTGCTCACGCAGCACGACTCCCTCGATCCCGAGGCGACCGTCCGGCACGAGGTCATCGGTGATCTGGCCGACCACGAGTGGGCGGGCAACGCCAAGATCCGCGACGTGCTGACCGGACTGTTCGGCGGCCTCGACCTGCCCGGGTTCCCCAAGGGACTCGACACGGTCATCGGGCCGCTGTCCGGTGGCGAGCGGCGGCGGATCGCGCTCGCCAAGCTGCTCATCGAGGAGCAGGACCTGATCGTCCTCGACGAGCCCACCAACCACCTCGACGTTGAGGGCATCGCCTGGCTTGCCCGCCACCTGCAGAACCGGCGCTCCGCGCTGGTGTGCGTGACCCACGACCGGTGGTTCCTCGACCAGGTGTGCACGCGCATGTGGGACGTGCAGCGCGGCACCGTGCACGAGTACGAGGGCGGCTACTCCGACTACGTCTTCGCCCGCGCCGAGCGCGAGCGCATCGCCGCCACCGAGGAGGCCAAGCGGCAGAACCTCGTCCGCAAGGAGCTGGCCTGGCTGCGGCGCGGTGCGCCCGCCCGTACGTCCAAGCCGCGCTTCCGCGTCGAGGCCGCCAACGAGCTGATCAAGGACGTGCCGCCGCCGCGCGACAGGTCCGAGCTGATGAAGTTCGCCTCGTCGCGGCTCGGCAAGACCGTCTTCGAACTGGAGGACGTGAGCGTCCAGGCGGGTCCCAAGATGCTGCTCAAGCACGTCACCTGGCAGCTCGGGCCCGGCGACCGCGTCGGCCTGGTCGGTGTCAACGGCGCCGGCAAGACCTCCCTCCTGCGTGCCATGGCCGAGGCGGCATGGACGGAGGGCGAGGCACAGCCGGCGGCCGGGCGGATCGCCGTCGGCAGGACCGTCAAGCTCGCCTACCTGTCCCAGGAGGTCGCCGAACTCGACCCGGACTGGCGGGTCCTGGAGGCCGTGCAGCGGGTGCGTGAGCGCGTCGACCTCGGCAAGGGGCGCGAGATGACCGCCGGGCAGCTGTGCGAGACGTTCGGCTTCAACAAGGAGAAGCAGTGGACGCCGGTCGGCGACCTGTCCGGCGGTGAGCGGCGCCGGCTGCAACTGCTGCGCCTGCTCATGGACGAGCCCAACGTCCTCTTCCTCGACGAGCCCACCAACGACCTCGACATCGAGACCCTCACCCAGCTCGAGGACCTCCTCGACGGCTGGCCCGGCTCGATGATCGTCATCTCCCACGACCGGTTCTTCATCGAGCGCACCACCGACGTGGTGTACGCCCTGCTCGGCGACGGCACGCTGCGGATGCTGCCGCGCGGCGTCGACGAATACCTGGAGCGGCGGCAGCGGATGGAGCAGCAGGCCGCGGCGGCCGCCGCGGCTGCCGCGCCCGCCCCGGAGAAGGCCGCCGCGGAGAAGAGCGCCGCAGAACTGCGCGCCGCCAAGAAGGAGCTCCAGAGGGTCGAGCGGCAGCTGGACCGGATCGCCGAGAAGGAGTCCCGGCTGCACGCCCAAATCGCCGAGAACGCCACGGACTTCGAGAAAGTCGCCCAACTCGACGCCGAGCTGCGCGACTTGGCGGAGGAGCGGGAAAAGCTGGAGATGCGCTGGCTGGAGCTCGCCGAGGACGCGTAACACCCCGCACGCCCCGCGCCACGACTCGCACGCCGTGGGCCCACGACTCGCACGCCGTGGGCCCATGACTCGCACGCCCCCGCGCCCATGGCTCAGAAGCCGCGGCGCGGGGCCGAGTTGGTGCGCCGCGTTGCGTGCGCCCCCGTGAAGGGGGCGTGAAGGCCCGTAACGAGGACATCACGGGCCGGTCCTCCCTTGGGAACAGGGGGCGGATCCGGCCCGGTGGGCTGTCGGTGGCGAGTGATAGAAAGAGCCGTCTGAGAACTGTATGAAGTACGACTCTGGGTCCATCACGTACCTCAGGGCGTGGCTAAAAATCAGTGAGGGGGAACGCGCTGATGACTCAGCCGCCCAACCAGCCGCCGCAGGGCGGCTTCCAAGCACCGCAGGATCAGCCTCCGCAGCAGCCGCCGCAGGGCGGCGGATTCGGGGCTCCCCCCACCCCGCCCGCGCAGGGCGGTTTCGGCGCTCCTCAGGATCCGCGCCAGGGGACGGCTCCGTCTCCCGCTCAGCCGCCCCAGACCCCGCCGCCCCCGCAGGCTCCGCCCTCCGGCTCGCCGCAGCCCCAGCCCGGCTACGGCTACCCGCAGCAGCCCGGCCCCTACGCCCAGCCGGGCCCGTACGGCGCGCCCGCCGCGCCCGGACCGTACGAGCAGCCGCAGCAGCCGGGGCCGTACGGACAGCAGCCCGGTTACGGCTACCCGCAGCCGCAGTTCCCGGGCGCGCCCGGCACCCCGCCGCCCGGCGGCGGCTCCCGCAACCCCTTCAAGGGCAGGCCCGCCGTCGTCATCGGGGCCGCGGTGGCGGCGCTGCTCGTGGTCGGCGGCACCGTGTGGGCCGTCACCAGCGGCGGCGACGGCGGCAAGAAGAAGCCGGTCGCCGAGAAGAGCGGCGACTCCAAGGCCTCCGCCTCCGACGCCCCGGTCAACCCCGGGGACGGCAGCGGCGACGGCGGCAAGGACCCGGAGAACCTCAACGAGGGCCGCAAGCCCGGTGAGGCGAAGGTGCTCTGGTACAAGGAGGCGCCGGACGCGCCCGGTTCCGGCGCCGACGCCCCCGGCATGTGGATCACCGACAAGGCCGCGGTGAAGGCGGCGTACAAGCAGGTCTTCGCCTACAACGTCGGTGACGGCAACCCCACCTGGGCCCCCATCACCTTCCCGCAGAAGATCTGCGCGGTGACCCCGGAGAAGTCGGCCGACGACAAGGTCGTCGTGGCGTACATGAGCGGCAGCAGCGACCGCGCCAAGTGCAACCAGCTCCAGCAGATCGATCTGAACACCGGCAAGAAGGGCTGGAGCGCCAAGGTCTCCGACGGCGAGCTGTTCGACAGCACGATCACCATCGAGCTGTCCGTCACCGGCAAGACGCTGATGGTGGGCCGCTCGCAGTCGGGTACGGCGTACGACGTCGACACCGGCAAGAAGCTGTTCGACAAGCAGAAGTACGGCGAGGCCTGCTTCCCGACCGCCTTCGCGGGCGGCGCCCGGCTGATCTCCGTCGCGTCCTGCGGCGCCGGCGGCACGAACGCGCACGACGAGGTGCAGGAGCTCGACCCGGCCACCGGCAAGGCCAAGTGGACCAAGAAGATCCCCAAGGGCTGGACGGTCGAGCGCACCTACTCCGTCGACCCGGTGATCCTCTACTCGACCAACAAGGACAAGAAGCACTGGAACATCTCGACCCTGAACAACGACGGCTCGATCCGCTCCCAGGTCGACACCAAGGCTTCCTTCGACCCCAAGTGCGGCTTCGCCATCCTCGACCGCGACCTCCAGGGCTGCCAGGGCGTCGCCTCCGACGCCGGCACCCTCTACCTGCCGACCGAGGCCTCCAGCGGCCCCAACGAGATCGTCGCGATCAATCTCTCCACCGGTAAGGAGAAGTGGCGGGTCAAGTCCCCCGCGGACACCTCGATGATGCCGATCAAGGTGGAGAACGGGAGGCTCATCGCCTATGTCGAGCCGTCGTACGACGCGGGCGGCCAGGTCGTGTCCGTGCCGACGAGCGGTTCGAGCCACACGACGACGAAGCTGCTGCAGAACCCGCAGGGCACCGCGCAGATCGAGGACGGCTTCTTCTCGCGGGACGTCGACTGGGTCGACGGGCGCTTCTACATCTCCACCACCCGGCTGAGCGGCAACGACCAGACGAAGGAGAAGTTGATGCTCGCCTTCGGCAAGTGAGGCGGGCCGGCCGCCCCCGGGCGGCCGGCGCTCCCGCGCCGTTTCGATCACCCGGCTTCTCCCGTCCCCGTCCCCCAGAGGTGCACCCGTCATGACCCAGCCGCCCCCGCCGCCCCACCAGCCGCCGCAGCAGGGCGGTTTCGGCCCGCCCCAGCACCAGCCGCCCCAGCAGCCCCCGCAGGCCCCCCAGGCCCAGCCCCAGCCTCCGCAGGCTCCCCAGGGCCGGCCCCAGCCCCCGCAGACCCCGCCGCCCGCGGGCGCGCCGAACTTCGCCAAGGCCCCGGAGCCGGCGCCGGGTTACGGCTACCCGCAGGCCCCCCAGCCGCCCCAGGGCGCCCCGCAGACGCCTCCGCCCCCGGCCCCGCCGGCCGGACCGCCGCAGCCGCAGCCCGGTTACGGCTACCCACAGGCGCCGCAGGCCCCCCAGACGCCCCCGGGCTACGGCTACCCCGGCCAGCAGCCGAACCCGTACGCCCAGCAGCCGGGCCCATACGGCGCACCGCAGCCCGGTTACGGCTACCCGGGCCAGCCGACCGTGCCGCTGCAGCCGCAGGCCGCGCAGCCGGCCGGTGGCGGACGGAAGTTCAACGCGCAGCTGGCGATCATCGTCGCGGCGGTGGTGGCGATCGCGCTGATCATCAGCGGCGGTGTCTGGTACGCGAAGTCGTCCGGCAACGACAACGGCAAGAAGGACACCGCGAGCTCCAGCGGCGGCACCGGCGGCAAGGACGACAAGGGCGGCACCGGCGGCACCTCCTCCGGCGGCAAGGAGAAGGTGCCCTCCGACCCCGCCGCCAAGGTCCTCTACCAGGTGCCAATGCCCGACGTGAACGACACGGTCGTCACCTCCGGCTCGTGGCTCACCGACAAGGTGTACGCCAAGAGCGGCGTCGCCGAGATCGTCGGCTACGACCCCGACAAGGGCACCAAGCTGTGGACGATCAAGCTGCCCGGCCCGGTGTGCAAGGCCAGCGCCCACACCACGTCGGACAACAAGACCGCGATCGTGTACGAGCCCGCCATGCCGACCAAGGCCCAGCCGTCGCACGGCTGCAGCCAGGTCGCGGCGATCGACCTCGACGCCGGCAAGAAGCTGTGGACGCAGACCGTCAAGTCCGGTGACCAGCTGGTCGGCCTGGACAACGTCACCGTCAGCGCGAGCACGGTCGCCGTGGGCAGCACCAGCGGCGGCGCCGCGTTCGACATCGCCACCGGCAAGACCCTGTGGGCCCCCAAGCCGACCGACACCTGCTACGACGCCGGCTACGGCGGCGGCGACAAGCTGGTGGCGGTGCGCAAGTGCGGCTCGTACGACCAGCGTCAGCTGCACATCCAGACCATCGACCCGAAGTCCGGGAAGGTGATCTCGGAGTACAAGATGTCGCAGGGCATCGAGTACGCGGCCATCGTGTCGACCAACCCTCTCGTCGTGGCCGCCGACGTCGGCGACAGCGCGGGCGACGGCAGCGGCATCTCGGACTTCTTCTCCATCGACAACAAGACCGGCAAGCTGCGCGCCCACATCTCGGCGCCGGGCGACAAGTACGCGGCCCGCTGCGACGGCATCACCAAGATCGAGTACTGCACCGGGCTCGCGGTCGGCAACGACAAGCTGTACGTGCCGACCGAGGAGCACGACGGCACCGGCCAGTACAGCAAGACCAACGAGATCGTCGCGTTCGACCTCGCCACCGGCCGGCAGACGGGCCAGCGCGCGGACGCGGGCGACGGCTACACGATCTCCCCGCTGCGCATGGACGGCAGCAACGTCATCGCCTACAAGCGCCCGCCCTACGACAAGGGCGGCCAGATCGTGAGCATCGACGGCAGCAGCTTCAAGGAGACCAAGCTGCTGGAGAACCCGTCCACCGAGGCGGTGCGCGACGCGGAGACCAGCATGTCCCCGGACTACGCGGAGTTCCGCTACGCGCAGGGCCACCTGTACATGTCTGCGGTTTTCGCCCACAAGTCGACGTCGTCGTCCGGCAAGGAGTACCTGGTGCTGGCCTTCGGCACAGGCGGCTGACCCCGCCGTACGGCCGCCCCCCCCCCGCACGGCCCCGCCCCTGCTCAGGGGCGGGGCCGTGCGCGTACCGCTCATCACCCTCGAATGCGAGGAATGCCAGAAAGTCCGTCGATCCGGGACACTTCTCGCCGGTAGGGGCAGCGCAATGTCGAACAAGCGTGTAGCTTCCGGGGGCATGAAGGGCGGGTGTGCCGGGGGGCCACTGCCCGTGGGGCTGTCAGTGGTGTCCAGTGGGCATCCATAGTGGGCATCCGTGGGGGGACTGGGGGGGTTGCTCGATGGGAGTGCGGCTCATGGTGGTCGACGACCACCGACTGCTCGCCGAGGCGCTGGCCTCGGCGCTGAAGCTGCGGGGACACCGGGTACTGGCTGCGGCGGCGCCCGCCGCGGGCGCGGCGGACCTGGTGATCGCCAGGGCACCGGAGGTGTGCCTGCTGGGCACGGCGACACCGGCCGAGCCGGGAATCTTCGACCCGGTGGCCAAGATCAAGCGCGAGCGTCCTCAGGTGGCGGTCGTGGTGCTGGGCCCCGTCCCGTCGCCGCGCGGCATCGCGGCGGCCTTCGCCGCGGGCGCCTCCGGCTACGTACGCCATGACGAGCGCATAGAGGGCGTCGAACGAGCGATCATGAAGGCCCGGGCGGGCGAGGCCGCGGTGGCCCCCCAACTGCTCCAGGGCGCCTTCAGCGAGTTGCTGAACCCGGCCGCCCAACCCGACGACGAGGGCCAACGCCTCCTGCAGATGCTGACCCCGCGCGAGGTCGAGGTGCTGGTCAGGGTCGCCGAGGGCGAGGACACCAGGCTGATCGCGGCGGGGATGGGCATCGCACCCAGCACGGCACGCACGCATGTGCAGCGGGTCCTGATGAAGCTCGGCGTCGGCTCGAGGCTGGAGGCAGCGGCCTTGGCGGCGCGCACGGGGTTGCTGGACCGCGCGGGCCCCCTTCCGCACGCCGCACCCGCGGCACCTCCGGCCCCGGAAACGGAACCGGGGCCGGAGTCGTAGGGACTCCGGGCCCGTCGGACCGCGAGCGCTCGTGGCGCCCGGCTGCGGACAGTCACTTCCGCCCAGCGGGAAGGCACCCCGCAAGCGCCGGGCTGCGCGACCCACGTGACGTCGGCAGCGGCGCCGGGTTCCGGCAAACGCACGCCACCCCGGCCTGCGTCACTCCGGCTGCTCCGGCTGCCGCTCCTCCGGGCCCGGCGCCGGCAACGGCGGTGCCATGGGCCTCAGCTTCAGCCAGACCAGGAAGAACACCCCAAGGATCAGCATCCCGATCCCGGTCCACAGGTTGATGTTGACCCCCTGCGCCTTGTCGATGGCGGCCTGGGAGTCGGTGATCCCCACGATCGTGACGATGATCCCGTAGATCACGAACAGCCCGCCGATGATGCGCCGCAGGTCGAAGATCTGCGCGGCGGTCGCCGACTTGCCCTCCAGCTCGGTGACTTCCTGCTGGACGTCTTTCTCGGAGTACTCGGACATGGTCTCTCAATCCTCCCGCGTCAGAACGAGAACGGGATGTAGCAGATGGCGGCGAGGACCACGGCACCCCAGCCGAGCAGCGCCGGCTTGCGGTACCACGCGTCGTCACCCACGGCCGGCGGCTCGGGCACGCCGGGCGCCCGCGTTCCGTAGACGAGCCCTTGCAGTTCCTCTTCCGGCTTGGGCCGGGTGAACAGCGACACCGCGACCATGACCACCGCACCGGCGACGAAGCCCGCGATCGCGGAGATGAAGTTGGCGCCCTGGTCGGAGGGGATGGCGATGATGCCCTGCTTGTAGATGACGAAGTAGTTCACCATCGCCGCCGTCGTACCGGCGAGCAGGCCCCAGAAGCCGGACTTCATGGACGCGCGCTTCCAGAACATGCCGACGATGAAGGCCACGAACATCGGCACGTTGAAGAAGGAGAACAGCGTCTGCAGGTAGGCCATGATGTTCGAGAACGACGAGGCGAGGAACGCCGTGCCCATCGACGCGAACACACCGATCGCCGTGATGAGCCGCCCGAACCGTACGTAGTACGCGTCCTCACGGTGCTTCACCACGTACCTGGCCCAGATGTCGTTGGTGAACACCGTGTTGAAGGACGACACGTTGGCCGCCATGCCGGCCATGAA
This sequence comes from Streptomyces sp. NPDC005202, assembly GCF_040608235.1. Taxonomy (NCBI): domain Bacteria; kingdom Bacillati; phylum Actinomycetota; class Actinomycetes; order Kitasatosporales; family Streptomycetaceae; genus Streptomyces; species Streptomyces sp. NPDC005202. The sequence continues at coordinate 27,537 of NZ_JBEXHW010000017.1, forward strand.
CGCCGCGAGCAGACCGGTCACCGCGATGCCGAGGACGCCGTTGGGCAGCAGTTCCTGCATCAGGTAGGGAATGGCGTCGTTGTACTGCAGGTTCGAGCCGGACGTGCCGATGTTCGGCACCAGGGCGGCGGCGACCAGGCCCGGGATCATCACCAGGAAGACGATGAAGACCTTCGGGTAGGCGGCGATGAGCGGCGTGCGCTGCGCGGCGGAGAGGTTCCTCGCGGACAGCGCGCGCTGCACCTCGGCGAAGTTCGTCGTCCAGTAACCGAAGGACAGCACGAAGCCGAGGCCGAGGACGATCGTCAGCCAGTTGGCGCCGAGCGGGTTGGGGTTGCCGATGCCGGTGCCGCCCCAGGCGGTGACGAAATTGTCGCCGTGGGTCTTGGTGAGGGTGGCGGTCAGGCCGCTCCAGCCGCCGGCCTTCTTCAGGCTGAGCGCCACGAGCGGGATGAGGGCCGCGAGGATCACGAAGAACTGCAGCACCTCGTTGTAGATCGCGGACGACAGACCGCCGAGGGTGATGTACGCGAGCACGAAGACGCCCGCGACGATGATCGCCACCCACTGCGGCCAGCCCAGCAGCGCCTCGACGACGATCGCGAGGGCGTAGAGGTTCACACCGGCGATCAGGATCGCGGCGAAGGCGAACAGGATCGAACTGAGCAGGTGCGCCCCCTTGTCGAAGCGGAGCAGCAGGAACTCGGGGACCGAGCGGACCTTGGAGCCGTAATAGAACGGCATCATCACCAGGCCGAGGAAGACCATGGCCGGGATGGCGCCGATCCAGTACCAGTGCACGGTGTAGGCGCCGTACTGGGCGCTGTTGGCGGCCATGCCCAGGATCTCGGTGGCGGCGAGGTTGGCGGAGATGAACGCCAGGCCGGTGATCCAGGCGGGCAGGGAGCGCCCGGAGAGGAAGAAGTCGAGGCTGGTCTTCACGGAGCGGCGGGCGGCGAAGCCGATGCCCAGGACCACGGCGAAGTAGATCCCGAGGATCGCGTAGTCGAGCCCGTTGGTGGGGAGCCGTAGCCCCGCCGCCAGGTATGCGGGCGCGTATGTGGGGGTTTGCATGAGAACTCGCTTCGTTGCGCGAACTGATCCAGCGGGGAACCTACGCCTCCGCGTTCAGTAATTGAACACTTCTGTTGGTCGTCTTTGTTTGATTGTGATGTAGAGGTCCGATGGTGGGTTGTGATGTGTTATGTTTGATTGTGTTGAGCGATTGAGTGCGGGCAGAGGGAGTCCGACATGAAGAAGACTTCGACCCGACTGGCCGACGGTCGTGAGCTCATCTACTACGACCTGCGCGACGACGTCGTGCGGAACACGGTCGACCGGCGCCCGCTGGAGCGGACCGTCACCAGCTCCGAGATCCGCCGGGACGTCCTGCTCGGCGACTCGGTCGCGGTCGCCTCGCACCGCCAGAGCCGCACCTACCACCCGCCGGCCGACGAGTGCCCCCTGTGCCCGTCGCGGGGCGACCGGATGAGCGAGATCCCGGACTCGTCGTACGACGTGGTGGTCTTCGAGAACCGCTTCCCGTCGCTGGCCGGCGACTCGGGCCGCTGCGAGGTCATGTGCTTCACCCCCGACCACGACGCTTCCTTCGCCGACCTCACCGAGGAGCAGGCGCGACTGGTCCTGGACGCGTGGACGGACCGGACGTCGGAGCTGTCGCATCTGGCCTCCGTCGAGCAGGTGTTCTGTTTCGAGAACCGTGGGGCCGAGATCGGGGTGACGCTGCAGCATCCGCACGGCCAGATCTACGCGTACCCCTTCACCACCCCGCGCACCGCGCTGATGCTGCGTTCGCTGGCGACCCACAAGGCCGCGACCGGCGGACAGAACCTCTTCGACGTCGTGTTGGAGCGAGAACTCGCCGACGAGCGGGTAGTCCTTCAGGGTGAACACTGGGTGGCCTTCGTGCCGTATGCGGCGCACTGGCCGTACGAGGTCCACCTGTACCCGAAGCGCCGCGTCCCCGATCTGCTCGCGCTCGGCGAGGCGGCGCGCACAGAGTTCCCCCAGGTGTATCTGGAACTCTTGAGGCGCTTCGACCGGATCTTCGGTGAAGGTGAGCCTCCGACGCCGTACATCGCGGGCTGGCACCAGGCCCCGTTCGGCGCGCTGGAGGAGTTCGAGGGCGTGAGCCGGGACGACTTCGCGCTCCACCTCGAGCTTTTCACTATCCGCCGCACTTCCGGCAAGCTGAAGTTTCTTGCGGGTTCCGAGTCCGGCATGAGCGTGTTCATCAACGACGTGCCGCCGGAGCGCGCGGCCGAGCGACTGCGAGAGGTAGCGAGTTCATGAGCGGGAAGTACCTGGTGACGGGGGGCGCGGGTTACGTCGGTAGCGTGGTCGCCCAGCACCTTCTGGAGGCCGGCCACGAGGTCACCGTCCTCGACAACCTCTCCACCGGCTTCCGTGAGGGCGTCCCCTCCGGCGCCGTGTTCGTCGAGGGCGACATCCGCGACGCCGCCAAGTGGCTGGACGCCTCCTACGACGCGGTCCTGCACTTCGCCGCGTTCTCCCAGGTCGGCGAGTCGGTCGTGAAGCCCGAGAAGTACTGGGAGAACAACGTCGGCGGCACCATGGCGCTGCTGGCCGCCATGCGCGAGTCCGGCGTGCGCAAGCTCGTCTTCTCCTCCACGGCGGCGACGTACGGCGAGCCCGAGCAGGTGCCGATTGTCGAGACCGCGCCGACCAGGCCCACCAATCCCTACGGTGCCTCCAAGCTCGCCGTCGACCACATGATCAGCGGCGAGGCGGCGGCGCACGGGCTGGGCGCGGTCTCCCTGCGCTACTTCAACGTGGCCGGCGCCTACGGCGCGTACGGCGAGCGCCACGACCCCGAGTCGCACCTCATCCCCCTGGTGCTCCAGGTCGCGCAGGGCCGGCGGGAGGCGATCTCCATCTTCGGTGACGACTACCCGACGCCGGACGGCACCTGCATCCGCGACTACATCCACGTCGCGGACCTGGCCGAGGCCCACCTGCTGGCGCTGAAGGCCGCACAGCCCGGCGAGCACCTGATCTGCAACCTCGGCAACGGCAACGGCTTCTCCGTCCGCGAGGTCATCGAGACGGTGCGCCGGGTCACCGGCCACCCGATCCCGGAGGTCGTGGCCCCGCGCCGCGGCGGCGACCCGGCGGTGCTGGTCGCCTCCGCCGAAACCGCCCGCGCCAAGCTCGGCTGGAACCCGTCCCGTGCGGACCTCGCGGGTATCGTCGCGGACGCGTGGGAGTTCGCGCAGAACATCGCAAGGGAGCACTAGTGGGGGCACAGCAGGTCCGGGAAGGCTTCGTCGCGCTGTACGGAGCCGAACCGGAGGGAGTCTGGGCGGCGCCGGGCCGGGTCAACCTGATCGGCGAGCACACCGACTACAACGAGGGCTTCGTGATGCCGTTCGCGCTGCCGCACGTCACGGTCGCTGCGGTCTCCCGCCGCACCGACGGCGTGCTGCGGCTGCACTCGGCGGACGTCGCGGGAGACGCCGTCGAGCTGCGCGTCGACGAGCTGACCCCCGAGTCCGACCAGGGCTGGACGGCCTACCCGGCCGGCGTGGTGTGGGCGCTGCGCGAGGCCGGCCACACGGTGACCGGCGCGGACGTACACCTGGCGTCGACGGTCCCGGCCGGCGCCGGCCTGTCCTCGTCGGCGGCCCTGGAGGTCGTCGTCGCCCTGGCCATGAACGAGCTGTTCGGACTCGGCCTGCGGCGCTGGCAGCTGGCCCGCCTGTGCCAGCGCGCCGAGAACGTCTACGTCGGCGCCCCCACCGGCATCATGGACCAGACGGCGTCCGCCTGCTGCGAGGCCGGCCACGCCCTCTTACTCGACACCCGCGACCTGTCCCAGCGCCAGATCCCCTTCGACCTCGCGGCCGAGGGCATGCGCCTGCTGGTCGTCGACACCCGCGTCAAGCACGCCCACAGCGACGGCGAGTACGGCAAGCGCCGCGCCGACTGCGAGAAGGGCGCGGCCCTGCTGGGCGTGGACGCGCTGCGGGACATCGCCTACGAGGAACTGGACGCGGCGCTCGAGCGACTCGGCGACGAGGAGGAGGTGCGCCGCCTGGTGCGGCACGTCGTCACCGAGGACGAGCGGGTCGAGCGGGTGGTGTCCCTGCTGGAGGCGGGCGACACCCGCGCGATCGGCCCGGTGCTGACCGAGGGGCACATCTCGTTGCGGGACGACTTCCGCATCTCCTGCCCCGAGCTGGACCTGGTGGTCGACACCGCGATCGCCTCCGGCGCGCTGGGCGCCCGTATGACCGGCGGCGGTTTCGGCGGTTCGGCGATCGTGCTGGCCGAGGAGGACGACGTGCAGACGATCACCAAGGCGGTCGAGGAGGCCTTCGCCGCGGCGGGCTTCACGGCCCCGCGCGTGTTCGAGGCGGTGCCGTCGGCGGGGGCGCGCCGGCTCAGCTGAGCCGCTTCGTCAACGTGTACTCGGTGATCCCCGGCGGATAGTCGGGGATCACGCACACCACGTCGTAGCCGTTCTTCCGGTAGAACTCCGGCGCCTGGAAGTCCCAGGTCTCCAGGCGCACGGCCCGGCAGCCGCGCTCGTCGCGGGCCGTCCGCTCCGCTCGCGCGAGCAGCCGGGAGCCCAGGCCCGCCCCCCGGTGGCGTCGGTCGACCCACAGGTAGGTCACGTGCAGCCAGGTCGTCCACGTGTGGCCCACGAGCCCGCCCGCCAGCTTCCCCCGGCCGTCCAACGCCCAGACATGGAGCGGAAGTTCGCGTTCGGCGGGCGTTCCGCGCAGGGCGGCGAGCACGGGGGAGGCCGCCGTGTTCGTGTTGCGGAGGCGTGAGCGGAGCAGATCCCGCCGCTCTTTGTCTACTTGTGCCTCAATACGAAACATGCGGCACACCCTAAACGCGCTGGACGGCCAGTTCTGCAAATAACCTTCCGCTCCTCCCCCCCGCCCGTACTCTGAGGAGCGGTACCGGTGGGGGCCGGTGCCGATCAGGGGGCGAGACAGTCGGGTACGACGCCCGAAGTGGGGGGTAGCAGTTTCTGCACGGCGGCGGCCGTGCGGTCGTGTCAGCCCCGGGCGTCGTGCCCGCGCCGGTCGGCGTTCTCCGGACGATGGGGAATCCCCTGCTCCTTCAGGAGCTTGGGGAAGGGGGTTTTCAGTGGTTCGCATCCGAGTCCTGGTCGTCGACGACCACCGCATCTTCGCCGAGTCGCTCGCCGCCGCCCTGGCCGCCGAGCCCGACGTCGACGTCTCCGCGGCCGGCTCCGGCCCGGCGGCGCTGCGCTGTCTGGAGCGGGCGGCCGCCGAGGGCCGCCGGTTCGACGTGCTGCTCGTCGACGGGGACCTGGGCGGCAACGTTCCCTGCGGGCGGCCCGCGGTGCCGGTGCAGGAGGGCAACGCGGACGGCCTGGTCGACGGGATCTCCCTGGTCGCCGGGGTGCACGGCGCGCAGCCCGGGGTGCGGATCGTCGTGCTCGCCGAGAAGGACGACCCCCGGCGGGCGGCGCTGGCCCTGCAGGCCGGGGCCTCGGGGTGGGTGGCGAAGGACTGCTCCCTGTCCCGGCTGCTGACGGTCATCCGGGGCGTGCTGCGTGACGAGACCCATCTCCCGCCCGCCCTGCTGACCGGGGTGCTGCGCGAGCTGACCGCCGCCCGCAAGCACCGCACCGAGAGCGAACGCCTGGTGGAGTCGCTGACCCCGCGGGAGCGGGAGGTGCTGCGCTGCATGGTCGCCGGGCTCGGCAGGAAGGCCGTCGCCGAGCGGCTGTACCTGTCTCCGCACACGGTGCGCACGCACATGCAGAACGTGCTGGGCAAGCTGGGTGTGCACTCCACCCTCGCCGCCGTCGCCCTGGCCCGGCGGGCCGGGGTCGGGCCGGTCGACCTAGCCGGGGATGTTGTCGAACGGGGCGGTCAACTGGCGTAGCAGACCGGCCAGTTCAACGCGCTGGGCACGCGACAGCTCCGCGAGGATCGCCCGCTCCTGGTCGAGGAGTCCCGCCAGGGCCTGGTCCGCGCGGTCCCGGCCCTCCTCCGTCAGCCGGACCAGCACACCGCGCCGGTCGCTGGGGTCGGGGAGGCGCTCCACCAGGCCCTTCTTCGCCAGGCGGTCGATGCGGTTGGTCATCGTGCCGGAGGTGACCAGGGTCTGGGTCAGCAGCTGTCCCGGCGAGAGCTGGTACGGCGATCCCGCGCGCCTGAGCGCTGTCAGGACGTCGAACTCCCAGGGCTCCAGGCTGTGCTCGGAGAAGGCCAGCCGCCGCGCGCGGTCCAGGTGCCGGGCCAGTCTGCTCACCCGGCTGAGCACCTCGAGCGGTTCCACGTCGAGGTCCGGGCGCTCCCGGCGCCACGCTGCGACCAGCCGATCGACCTCGTCCTCCATGGCGATCAGTGTAGTGGTTGTGTCGACATGAAGTCTCTTGACGTCAAGTCTCTTGACGTCGAGATAGCTTCGCGGGAGAGTGGTGATCACAGTGGTGCACGACTTCAATGAGTTCTTCAATGAGTTCGAGGAGGCCGCCATGCCCTTCCCCAAGCTCTCAACTTCGTTCGAGCAGGGGAGACCCCAATCCGCCCCCACCTGGGACCCCGCCCAGTACCTGCGCCACGCCGGCCACCGCGCCCGCCCCTTCACCGACCTCCTCGCCCGGATCCCGGACCTTTCGAGCGGGGGAGGCCCCAACGGCGACCCGCCCCGCATCGCCGACCTTGGCTGCGGCCCCGGCAATGTCACCGTGCTGCTCGCCGACCGCTGGCCCAGCGCGCACATCACCGGCTACGACAACTCTCCCGAGATGCTCGACAAGGCGGTCGTGGACCACGAAGGCCCCACGCCCGGCGGTGGCCGCCTCGACTTCTCCCACGCCGATGCCCGCACCTGGACGCCGGCCGAGCCCTACGACCTGATCGTCAGCAACGCCACCCTCCAGTGGGTGCCGGGGCACGCCGACCGCTTCGCCGACTGGATCACGGCCCTGAAGCCCGGCGGCACCTTCGCCTTCCAGTTGCCCGGCAACTTCTCCGCCCCCAGCCACCGGCTGATGCGCGCCCTCGCCCACTCCGACCGTTGGAAGGACCGCCTCGCGGACGTCCTGCGCCACGACGACGCGGTCCTGGCCCCCGAGGCCTACCTGGAGAAGCTGACCGCCCTCGGGTGTGCGGCGGACGTGTGGGAGACGACGTACATCCACCTGCTGGAGGGTGAGGACCCGGTTCTGGACTGGGTGAAGGGCACGGGCCTGCGCCCGGTCCTCGCCGCGCTGGCCGACGACCCGGAGGCGCGGGAGGAGTTCGTGGCCGAGTACCGCAGCGCCCTGCGCGAGGCCTATCCGGCCGGCCCGCAGGGCACGCCGTTCCCGTTCCGCCGCATCTTCGCGGTGGCGACGAAGGAGGCGTGATGCTCACCGCCGTCGACCACGTGCAACTGGCGGCCCCGCCCGGCTCGCAGGACGCCCTGCGGGCGTACTACGTCGACGTCCTCGGCATGACGGAACTCCCGAAACCGCCGGAACTGGCGGCGCGGGGCGGGTGCTGGTTCCAGGCGGGCGCGGTACAGCTCCACCTGGGCATCGAGGAGGACTTCCGGCCCGCGAGGAAGGCTCACCCGGGGCTGAGGGTGACGGACATCGAAGCGTATGCGGCCCGGCTCGCGGCACGCGGAGCGGCGGTCGCCTGGGACGACAACCTCCCGGGCCGCCGCCGCTTCTACTCCGAGGATCCGGTGGGAAACCGGCTGGAGTTCCTGGAGCCGGTGGTCACGGTGTCCGGCCCAGGTGACGTGACGAGGATGCGGATCGTGTCGTCTTCGACCATGTAAAGAACCCGATAGTCGCCGACGTGCAGACGCCGCACATCGTGTGATCCGTAGGGAACGGAGCCGGTCGGGCGAGGCTGGGTGGCCAGGGCGTCCACGGCCTCGTAGACGGCGGAGAGGCCGGTCGGGTCGTCCTTGAGGAGCCGCGCGGCCGCGTTTGCGGCGCGCGGCTCCCAGATGATCTCGTAGGTCACTTACCGCAGCCCCAGCATCCGACCTACTTCTTCGTGCGGGATGCCCGGCCCCAGTGTTCCGCGCTCCTTCTTCAGCTCATACTCGGCCACGGCCAGGGCGTCTTCGAGATCCTCTATCACCTGGGGAGAGACGAGGAGCGCGGCGACGTGCCCATGATCGGTGAGCGCGATGGTCTCGCGGCTGTGGGCCGCGCGGCGAACGAGGTCGCCGAGCTGGGAACGGGCAGCGCTGATCGCAATCTCGATCATGCCGAGATCATTCCACAAGATTAACCTTGTGGTCTATTGGTTTCACCTCTTCCGGTGTTTTCAGCTCTTCCTGTGCCCTATCAGCCGCGGCTTCTGCTCCAGCCCGTCCAGCCCGTGCCACGCCAGGTTCACCAGGTGCGCGGCGACCTCCGCCTTCTTCGGGCGGCGGACGTCCAGCCACCACTGGCCGGTCAGGGCGACCATGCCAACCAGGGCCTGGGCGTACAGCGGGGCGAGTTTGGGGTCGAAGCCGCGGCTTTTGAACTCGCGGCCCAGGATGTCCTCCACCTGGGTGGCGATGTCGGAGATGAGAGAGGCGAAGGAACCCGTCGACTGGGGGATGGGGGAGTCCCGGACGAGGATGCGGAAGCCGTCCGTGTACTCCTCGATGTAGTCCAGCAGGGCGAAGGCCGCCTGCTCGCACAGCTCGCGCGGGTGTCCGGCCGTCAGCGAGCTGGTCACCATGTCCAGCAGGCGCCGCATCTCGCGGTCCACCACGACCGCGTACAGGCCCTCCTTGCCGCCGAAGTGCTCGTACACCACCGGCTTGGACACCCCGGCCTTCGCCGCGATCTCCTCCACCGACGTGCCCTCGAAGCCCTTCGCCGCAAACAGGGTGCGACCGATCTTCAGCAGCTGCTGGCGGCGCTCGGCACCGGTCATACGGGTGCGACGCGCGCGCCGCGGCTTGTCGTTGCTGGGGGTGCTGGAGTCGGTCGCCACGGCGACCATCATGCCGCCTTCGCGGCCTCCTTCCCGCGCCGGGAGCCGCCTTCCACGGTGTTCCGGCGGGAATCGATACGCGAGCGTGACGGCCAGCGCACGTCGTACGCCCAGCCGAGCTGCTCGAACCAGCGGATAATGCGGGCGGAGGAGTCCAGCTGGCCGCGCTCCACGCCGTGCCGGGCCGAGGTCGGGTCGGCGTGGTGCAGGTTGTGCCAGGACTCACCGCAGGACAGGATCGCCAGCCACCACACGTTGCCCGAGCGGTCCCGCGACTTGAACGGGCGCTTGCCGACCGCATGGCAGATCGAGTTGATCGACCACGTCACGTGGTGCAGCAGCGACACCCGGACGAGCGAACCCCAGAAGAACGCGGTGAACGCGCCCCACCAGGACATGGTCACCAGGCCGCCGATCAGCGCCGGCAGCAGCAGGGACACGACCGTCCACAGTACGAACTGGCGGGAGATCGCCCGCATCGTCCGGTCCTTGATCAGGTCCGGCGCGTACTTGTCCTGCGGGGTCTGCTCCTCGTCGAACATCCAGCCGACGTGGGCCCACCACAGGCCCCTCATCAGCGCCGGGACCGTCTCGCCGTAGCGCCACGGAGAGTGCGGGTCGCCCTCGGCGTCGGAGAACTTGTGATGCTTGCGGTGGTCGGCGACCCAACGGACCAGCGGGCCCTCGACGGCGAGCGAACCCGCGATCGCCAGGGCGATCTTCAGGGGCCGCTTGGCCTTGAAGGAACCGTGGGTGAAGTGGCGGTGGAAACCGATCGTGATGCCGTGGCAGCCGAGGAAGTAGAAGAAGACCAGCAGGCCGAGATCCAGCCAGCTCACCCCCCAGCCCCACGCCAGCGGCACCGCCGCGAGCAGCGCGAGGAACGGAACGGTGATGAAGAGCAGAAGCGTGATCTGCTCGATCGAACGCTTCTGCTCGCCGCCCAGCGTGGCGGACGGCAGCGCGGTGTCGGTCGCCTTCGGGGCGTCTTCGATCACATCGGAGCTTGTGGTCATGGGCGTCCCCTGTGGGGTCGAGGGTTGAGATGAGACAGGTGTCGGAGGCTGCGGGAACCGTTCAGCTCCCTACGGTTCCGTAACCTACGGCGTCGTAAGTATGGCAGTGCGTCGCCCCGCGGCAAGAGCCCGTGAGCCTGCGCGTCCCGCCCGACACCTATCCTTGGAATCGGTCGGACAGCGCGGTCCGCTCTGATTTCTTCCCGGATGCCCCGCCGCTATGCGGCGGCCCCCGCCGCGCGGGTGACAACCGGGTTCCCTCCCGGACGAGCTTCAACACTGCAAGGAGCCGCACCTGTGAGCAGTGCCGACGACCAGACGACGACCAGCAGCGAGCTGCGCGCCGACATCCGCCGACTGGGTGACCTCCTCGGTGAGACCCTCGTCCGGCAGGAAGGCCCCGAGCTCCTCGACCTGGTCGAGAAGGTCCGCCGCCTCACCCGAGAGGACGGCGAGGCCGCCGCCGAGCTGCTACGCGGCACCGAACTTCAGACCGCGGCCAAGCTGGTCCGCGCCTTCTCCACCTACTTCCACCTGGCCAACGTCACCGAGCAGGTCCACCGCGGCCGCGAACTGCGCGCCAAGCGCGCCGCCGAGGGCGGCGTGCTCTCCCGCACGGCCGACCGCCTCAAGGACGCCGACCCCGAACACCTGCGCCAGACGGTCGAGCACCTCAACGTCCGCCCGGTGTTCACGGCACACCCCACCGAGGCCGCGCGCCGGTCGGTCCTCAACAAGCTCCGGCGCATCGCCGCGCTCCTGGAGACCCCCGTCATCGAGGCCGACCGCCGCCGCATCGACACCCGCCTCGCGGAGAACATCGACCTCGTCTGGCAGACCGACGAACTCCGCGTCGTGCGCCCCGAGCCCGCCGACGAGGCCCGCAACGCGATCTACTACCTCGACGAACTCCACGCCGGCGCCGTCGGCGACGTCCTGGAGGACCTCACCGCCGAGCTGGAGCGGGTCGGCGTCAAGCTGCCCGACGACACCCGCCCCCTGACCTTCGGCACCTGGATCGGCGGCGACCGCGACGGCAACCCCAACGTGACCCCCGAGGTCACCTGGGAAGTGCTGATCCTCCAGCACGAGCACGGCATCAACGATGCGCTCGACATGATCGACGAGCTGCGCGGCTTCCTGTCGAACTCGATCCGCTACACCGGCGCCACCGACGAGCTCCTGACGTCCCTGCAGACCGACCTCGAACGGCTGCCCGAGATCAGCCCCCGCTACAAGCGGCTCAACGCCGAGGAGCCCTACCGGCTCAAGGCCACCTGCATCCGGCAGAAGCTCGTCAACACCAAGCAGCGCCTCGCCAAGGGCACCCCGCACGAGCCCGGCCGCGACTACCTCGGCACCTCCGAACTGCTGCACGACCTGAGGATCATCCAGACCTCCCTGCGTGAGCACCGCGGCGGCCTCTTCGCCGACGGCCGCCTCAACCGCACCATCCGCACCCTGGCGGCTTTCGGCCTGCAACTGGCCACCATGGACGTACGCGAACACGCGGACGCCCACCACCACGCCCTCGGGCAGCTCTTCGACCGGCTCGGTGAGGAGTCCTGGCGCTACGCCGACATGCCCCGCGAGTACCGCGCCAAGCTGCTCGCGAAGGAACTGCGCTCCAGAAGGCCGCTCGCCCCCACCCCCGCCCCGGTCGACGAGGCCGGCGCCAAGACCCTCGGCGTCTTCGAGACGGTCAAGCGGGCCCTGGAGGTCTTCGGACCCGAGGTCATCGAGTCGTACATCATCTCCATGTGCCAGGGCGCCGACGACGTCTTCGCCGCCGCCGTCCTGGCCCGCGAGGCCGGCCTGATCGACCTGCACGCCGGCTGGGCCAAGATCGGCATCGTGCCGCTGCTGGAGACCACCGACGAGCTCAAGGCGGCCGACACGATCCTGGAGGACATGCTCGCCGACCCGTCGTACCGCAGGCTGGTCGCCCTGCGCGGCGACGTGCAGGAGGTCATGCTCGGCTACTCCGACTCCTCCAAGTTCGGCGGCATCACCACCTCCCAGTGGGAGATCCACCGCGCCCAGCGCCGCCTCCGCGACGTCGCCCACCGCTACGGCGTCCGCCTGCGCCTCTTCCACGGCCGCGGCGGCACCGTCGGCCGCGGCGGCGGCCCCACCCACGACGCGATCCTCGCCCAGCCCTGGGGCACCCTCGAGGGCGAGATCAAGGTGACCGAACAGGGCGAGGTCATCTCCGACAAGTACCTCATCCCGTCCCTGGCCCGGGAGAACCTGGAACTGACGGTCGCCGCCACCCTCCAGGCCTCCGCCCTGCACACCGCCCCCCGCCAGTCGGGGGAGGCACTGGCCCGCTGGGACGCGGCGATGGACGTGGTGTCGGACGCCGCCCACGCGGCCTACCGCAAGCTGGTGGAGGACCCGGACCTGCCGGCGTACTTCTTCGCCTCCACCCCCGTGGACCAGCTCGCCGACCTGCACCTGGGCTCCCGCCCCTCCCGGCGCCCGGACTCCGGCGCCGGCCTGGACGGCCTGCGCGCGATCCCCTGGGTGTTCGGCTGGACCCAGTCCCGGCAGATCGTGCCCGGCTGGTTCGGCGTCGGCTCCGGGCTGAAGGCCCTGCGCGAGGCCGGCCTCGACACCGTGCTCGACGAAATGCACCAGCAGTGGCACTTCTTCCGCAACTTCATCTCCAACGTCGAGATGACGCTCGCGAAGACCGACCTCAGGATCGCCCAGCACTACGTCGACACGCTCGTCCCGGACAACCTCAAGCACATCTTCGACACCATCAAGGCCGAGCACGAGCTCACCCTGCGCGAGGTACTCCGCGTGACCGGCGAGAAGGAACTGCTCGACGCCCAGCCGGTGCTGAAGCAGACCTTCGCCATCCGCGACGCCTACCTCGACCCGATCTCCTACCTCCAGGTCACCCTGCTGAAGCGGCAGCGGGACGCGGCGGCCGCGGGCGAGGAACCCGAACCGCTGCTGTCGCGGGCCCTGCTGCTCACGGTCAACGGCGTGGCGGCCGGCCTGCGCAACACCGGCTGACCGGCTGACCGCACGGACACGGACAAGGGTGCCCCCCGGCTCGTACGGAGCCCGGGGGCACCCTCGTTTCCTGCCGCCGGCCGCGCGTTTCCTGCCACCGGTCGCGCCGGCGGTCGGAGAGGCGGAGGCGGAAAGGAGACGCGGCCGGCGAGCCGGAGCACGTCGGCGTGCACCACCCCGCTCCGCGCAGTCCGTCCAGAACCCCTTGCGGAGGGGGCGGCTCAACTGCCGACCGCACGCGCAGCCCGCGCAGGTCGCCCGGACCGGCTCAAAGCGCCAGGAAGGCAGCCGTCAGCAGCGCGAACCCCGACCCCGCCAGCACCCACGCCGCCCGCGTCAGCCGCAGCCCGCCCGCCACCACGACCGACGCCAGCAGCAGGGCGCCGCCCAGCGGGACCCACGCGAACAGGATCCCGGCGGGACCGGAGCGCACGACCTCGTCCGTGCCCGGCTTCACGATGACGGTGTACCTCCGGCCCTTCCGCACGGCGACCGTGTGGGCGATGACCACCCGGGCGCGGCCCGTCGACCCCTGGGAGATCGGCGTGTACGGCCCACTGCACGTGTCGTCGCCGCACCGCGTCACCTCGATCGTGCCGCTCTCCCGGCCCTTGGTCAGCATCACGTGCTGCGCGGTGCCCCAGGACGCCCACACACCCGCGATCAGGATCAGCGCCGCGACCGTACCCATCGCCGCGGCCCGCCCCAACCGGAGCGCGGCGTACGAGGCCTGGCGGGAGCGGGTGGCTGTGGCAGGCATGGCGGGGATCATTGGCCATACCCCCACGCCCGGTCAACTCCCATGGGGGACAAGTCAGGAGTTGTACGAGCTTTGCGCCCGCTGAAGACCCTCGATCACCAGACACTCCACCGCATCCGCCGCCCGGTCCACCAAGTAGTCCAATTCCTTGCGCTCCGCCGACGAGAAGTCCTTCAGCACAAAGTCCGCCACCGGCATCCGGCCCGGCGGACGCCCGATCCCGAACCGCACCCGGTGATAGTCCGAACCCATCGCCTTCGTCATCGACTTCAGACCGTTGTGACCGTTGTCGCCACCGCCCAGCTTCAGCCGCAGCATGCCGTAGTCGATGTCGAGCTCGTCGTGCACGGCGACGATGTTCGCCACCGGCACCTTGTAGAAGTCCCGCAGCGCGTTCACCGGGCCGCCCGACAGGTTCATGTACGACATCGGCTTCGCCAGGATCACCCGCCGGTTCGCCGGCCCCGGCGGCCCGATCCGGCCCTCCACCACCTGCGCCTGCGCCTTCTGCGCCCGCTTGAACTTCCCCCCGATCCGCTCAGCCAGCAGATCCACCACCATGAACCCGACATTGTGCCGGTTCATGGCGTACTCCGGCCCGGGATTACCGAGCCCGACAACAAGCCAGGGGGCGTTGGCGGCGGTGGTCACGTCCACATCTCCTTGATACGCGCCAGCCGCTGCCCCCACCGGGAACAGCGGCTGACGAAACGACGACGATCAGGCTCAGGCCTCGGCGGCCTCTTCGCCCTCGGTCTCCTCGCCCTCCGGAGCCTCCTCCACCTGGGCGGCGAGAACCTGCAGGACCACCGCGTCCTCCTCGACGGCCAGCGTCACACCGTTCGGCAGCGGAATGTCCTTGGCGTGGATCGAGGCACCGGCCTCCAGACCCTCGACGGAGACCGTGACGGCCTCGGGAATGTGCGTGGCCTCCGCCTCGACCGGCAGCGCGTTCAGCACGTGCTCCAGCAGGTTGCCGCCCGGGGCCAGCTCACCCTCGGTGTGCACCGGAACCTCGACGGTGACCTTCTCACCGCGCTTCACCAGCAGCAGGTCGACGTGCTCCAGGAAGCCCTTCAGCGGGTCGCGCTGCACGGCCTTCGGAATCGCCAGCTCATTGGTCTTGCCGTCGATGTCCAGGGAGATCAGGACATTCGGCGTACGCAGGGCCAGCAGCAGGTCGTGGCCCGGCAGGGTCAGGTGCAGCGGGTCGGAGCCGTGCCCGTACAGCACGCCCGGAACCTTGTTGTCACGGCGGATACGACGCGCGGCACCCTTGCCGAACTCGGTGCGCGTCTCGGCGGTGAGCTTCACCTCGGACATCTCTCACTCCTCGTAGAAGTACGTAGGAAAAACGGTCGGGGTCACCCGGCCACACGAACGGCCTGCTACGAAGAGCGCGTCGATTACGGACCGCCGTACCGAAGAACGAGTACGGCCTCCCTCGCCGAGCAACTGCAGCAGTCTACTCGGAGGGGGAGGCCGCACTCAAAACGATCTTCGGCGCCGGCCCTTACTGCTCGTCGAACAGGCTCGTCACCGAACCGTCCTCGAACACCTCACGCACCGCGCTCGCGATCGTCGGCGCGATCGACAGCACCGTGATCTTGTCCAGCTCCAGCTC
Organism: Streptomyces sp. NPDC005202; assembly: GCF_040608235.1. NCBI lineage: Bacteria > Bacillati > Actinomycetota > Actinomycetes > Kitasatosporales > Streptomycetaceae > Streptomyces > Streptomyces sp. NPDC005202. Next base: position 42,927 of record NZ_JBEXHW010000017.1, read on the forward strand.
ACCCGGCGTCGGCAGCGTGTTCGTGAACACGAACTCGCTCACCTTCGAGTTCTTCAGCCGATCCGCCGCCGGACCTGACAGCACACCGTGCGTCGCCGTCACGATCACGTCCTCCGCACCATGCGCGAACAGCGCATCCGCCGCGGCGCAGATCGTGCCACCCGTGTCGATCATGTCGTCGACCAGGACACAGATACGGCCCTTCACATCACCGACGACCTCGTGCACCGTCACCTGGTTCGCCACATCCTTGTCGCGCCGCTTGTGCACGATCGCCAGCGGCGCACCCAGCCGGTCGCACCAGCGGTCCGCCACCCGCACCCGGCCCGCGTCCGGAGACACGACCGTCAGCTTCGAACGATCCACCTTGCTGCCCACATAGTCCGCAAGCAGCGGCAGCGCGAACAGGTGATCCACCGGACCGTCGAAGAAGCCCTGAATCTGGTCCGTGTGCAGATCGACGGCAAGAATCCGGTCGGCACCCGCCGTCTTCATCAGATCCGCGATCAGACGCGCCGAAATCGGTTCACGTCCCCGGTGCTTCTTGTCCTGCCGCGCGTAACCGTAGAACGGCACGATGACCGTGATGGAGCGGGCCGACGCACGCTTCAGCGCATCGATCATGATCAGCTGCTCCATGATCCACTTGTTGATCGGAGCCGTGTGGCTCTGGATCAGGAAGCAGTCCGCACCACGGGCCGACTCCTGGTACCGCACATAGATCTCGCCGTTGGCGAAGTCGAAGGCCTTCGTCGGGACGACCCCGACACCCAGCTGGTGGGCGACCTCCTCGGCAAGCTCGGGGTGGGCGCGGCCGGAGAAGAACATCATCTTCTTCACGCCGGTCGTCTTGATCCCGGTCACAGCACTGTCTCCTCAGAGGTGTTTCGCAGCTTGGTGTCGAGAGGACCTCGTCAGCCGTCCGCGAGAGGCCGTCTCAGCTGGTGGGGTGCGGTTGTGCACTTATCACGGTACGCCGTTCCAGACGCACCTGTTTCCGGTCAGGCTTCGCCTTCCGGCCCCCGGGACGCCGCCTCGGCCGCCTTCGCCGCCGCACTCCCCGGACGCTTACGAGTCACCCAACCCTCGATATTCCGCTGCTGACCACGGGCCACGGCCAGCGAACCCGGCGGCACATTCTTCGTGATCACGGAGCCGGCGGCGGTGTACGCACCATCCCCGATCGTGACAGGAGCCACAAACATGTTGTCCGCACCGGTACGGCAGTGCGACCCCACCGTGGTGTGATGCTTGTCCTGCCCGTCATAATTCACGAACACGCTCGCGGCCCCGATGTTCGTGTACTCACCGATCGTCGCGTCACCGACATAGGACAGGTGCGGCACCTTCGTCCCCTCGCCGATCGAGGCGTTCTTCGTCTCGACGTACGTACCCACCTTGGACTTCAGCCCCAGACGCGTGCCCGGCCGGAGATACGCGTACGGACCCACGGACGCCTGCGGACCCACCACGGCACCGTCGGAGACCGTGTTGTCGACGCGCGCACCCGCACCGACCCGCGTGTTCGTCAGCCTGCTGTTGGGTCCCACCTCCGAGCCCTCGCCCAGATGGGTCGTCCCGTGCAACTGCGTCCCCGGATGCACGGTCACATCCTGCTCGAACGTCACCGTGACATCGACCCACGTCGTCGCCGGGTCGACGACCGTCACACCGGCCAGCATCGCCTGCGTCAGCAGCCGGTCGTTGAGAATGCGGCGCGCCTCGGCGAGCTGCACCCGGTTGTTGATCCCGGCGATCTCACGGTGATCGGCGGCCACACAGGCGCCCACGCGGTGACCGGCCTCGCGCAGAATGCCGAGGACGTCGGTGAGATACTCCTCACCCTGGCTGTTGTCCGTCCGCACCTTCCCGAGCGCGTCGGCGAGCAACTGCCCGTCGAACGCAAACACCCCGGAATTGATCTCCCGGATCGCACGCTGCGACTCGGTCGCGTCCTTGTGCTCGACGATCGCGGTCACAGCACCGGAGGCACCGTCGCGGACGATCCGGCCATACCCGGTCGCGTCCGGCACCTGCGCGGTGAGCACGGTGACGGCGTTGCCGTCCTCGTGGTGGGTGGCAGCGAGACGCTGGAGCGTCACGCCGGTCAGGAGAGGAGTGTCGCCACAGACGACGACCACGGTCCCGTCGACGGTCCCGCCGAGCTCCTCCAACGCCATACGGACGGCGTGCCCCGTCCCCTTCTGCTTCTCCTGCACGGCGGTGCGGACCCGGGAGTCGACCTCGGCGAGATGCGCGATGACCTTCTCCCGGGCGTGCCCGACCACGACGACGAGATTCTCGGGCTCCAACTCGCGCGCGGCGGCGAGCACATGACCAACCAGGGAACGGCCACAGATCTCGTGCAGGACCTTGGGTGTGGCCGACTTCATACGGGTGCCCTCACCCGCTGCGAGAACGACGACGGCTGCCGGGCGAATGGCGCTCACGGAGTTGCCCTTCGGCTTTGGATGAGTGGGGGACGGACATCCGCAGGATACCGGGGCGTTTCGTGGGGGAGATGAGAGCGGGCCCTGACCCGCTTTAGGTCAGGACCCGAACCGGGCAGCTCCGCCAGCTGGATTCGAACCAGCACTACAGGGCTTCAAAGGCCCGCGGGCTACCAGTTACCCCATGGCGGATGGATGCCTCAGACCTTACCTGAGGACAGGGGTGCCGTGATCCCGGAGACCGCATCCACCATTCCTGTCCACCAGCCCTCGATGCGGCGGTACAGGTCCGCGCCTTGCAAGACGCAGATCACGAGACAGCCCCGGTAGTTCTCACCAACCTTCTTGTGGACGGTCTTGGGTTGTGCCGTTTGATGGTCGTCCTCTGGAGCGTGGAGACGTCGACACCGACCAGGTCGGCCCAGTATCGCTCGGCGCCCTCGACGTCAGCCGTCATGTGGATCAACGCCCGGTACCGCAGGCGTTCGCGTTCCACGCCGAGCAGATCGAGCCAGGCCAGGTAGATCCGAATTACGTCGGGGTCGCTGTTCACGAATTTGCACGGTCTTTGCACGGTCTCGCGCCTCGCGTACGGCTTGTCCTTGGCTCCCTCGGCCCAATAGAGTGCGGCGCCGGTCATGAACAGCTCGCGGGCGGTCATCGCGCCGATCTCACGCACGGCGGCCGCCTTGGTCCGCCGCCGTTCCTCGTCCCGAACCGCCAGCTCGTGCTCCCACCTCTTCCGCGCTGCCAGCTTCGCCTGTTCCGTCGGGTCGCGGCGCTCGGGCTTCGGCAGGTTCCGAACCCACAGCGACACGGAGCTTCGCGAACAGCCCAGCTCCGCTTCGATCTGGTCGTACGTCCAGCCCTGGAGCCGCAGCTCCCGTGCCCTTGCTCGGAGGTCGTCCTTTGCGCGCGGGCGTTTCATCCATGCTGGTGGCGGTTCGCCCTTTACCAGTTGGTTGAGGATGTCGTTGTTGAAGATCTTCAGCTCGTCGCGGATCTGACGAAGGCTGTACCCCGCCCGTCGCAGCGCCACCGCCCGCTCCCGGAGGCCCTCGAAGTCCGCGTAGTTGTTCGTGGAATGTGCCATGGGCATACCGTCCGGGCGGAATGGTGGGTTCCGGGGTCGAACAGGGTCTGGTTCAGCAGTTCGAGGGATATGGGCTGGTTTTGCTGTTATTCGATTACGGAGTGTGGTGTAGGCCAGTACCGGAAACTCGCCGGAAAAGCCGGGGCCGCCTTCCGTAGGCTGGAGGTGTGACCACGACGGGGGAAGAGCACGAGGCGGCCGTAACCGGGCCGTGGTGGTGGGTGCGGTGGCGCAGTGCGGTGCTCGACGGGAGCCTCGCGCTGGTGTCCGCGCTGGAGTGTGGGGCGGAGGGGATCCCGTTCGCCCGGGACGCGGGGCTTCCGGCGTCCGTGGGGATCGTGTTCGGTTTGCTGGCCGGTTCCATGCTGCTCATCCGGCGTCGGTGGCCGATTGCCGTCGTGCTCGTGGCGATCGCCATCACGCCTGCCCAGATGGGCTTCCTGATGGGCATCGTCGGCCTGTACACGCTCGCGGCGGCGGAGTTGCCGCGCCGGATCATCGTGGCGCTGGCCGGGATGTCGCTGGTCGGCACGATGATCGTGACGTTCGTGCGGGTGCGTCAGGACATGGCGCGGGGGGATTTGACCCTTGGGGACTGGTTCGTTCCCTTTGCTGCCGTCACCACCTCGCTCGGGCTGACTGCGCCTCCTGTTCTCCTGGGGTTGTATGTCGGGGCCCGGCGGCGGCTCATGGAGAGCCTGCGGGAGCGGGCCGACAGTCTCGAGCGGGAGTTGCAGCTGCTCGCCGAGCGGGCGGAGGAGCGGGCCGAGTGGGCTCGTAACGAGGAGCGGACCCGGATCGCGCGGGAGATGCACGACGTCGTCGCGCATCGGGTGAGTCTGATGGTCGTGCATGCCGCCGCGCTGCAGGCCGTGGCGCGGAAGGATCCCGAGAAGGCCGTCAAGAACGCGGCCCTGGTCGGGGACATGGGGCGGCAGGCGTTGACCGAGTTGCGGGAGATGCTCGGGGTGCTGCGCAGCTCGGAGGGGCAGGAGCGGCGTGAGTCGTCGTCGGTGCCGCTCGCCGCGGTGAGGGCGGCTGCGGCCGCCGCGGCCTCCCGGGTCGCCGGCGACGAGGGGTTCGCGGCCGAGGGGCCCTGTCTGTCGGAACTGGACGAGTTGATCGGGCAGTCGGCGGCCGCGGGGATGGCCGTGGATCTGTCGGTCGAGGGCGAGCCGCGGTCGTATGCGGCGGAGATCGAGCAGACCGCGTACCGCGTCGTGCAGGAGGCGTTGACCAACGTCCACAAGCACGCGGCGGGGGCGAAGACGCACGTGCGGCTGGCACACCGGGGGTCGGAGATCGCGATGCAGGTGGAGAACGAGCCGCCGCCGGAGCCGGCGTCGGCGTCGGCGGCGCGGTTGCCGTCCGGCGGGAACGGTCTGCTCGGGATGAGGGAGCGGGTCGTGGCACTGGGCGGCGTGTTCGTGTCGGGGCCGACGGAGGAGGGGGGTTTCCGGGTGTCGGCGGTGATTCCGGCGTCGTAGCGGTGGCGCCGGTCCTTTCTTTCGGTTTTTTCCGCGCCCGTTCAGTCCGCTCAGCCGCGCCCGTTCAGTCCGCTGTCAGCCGTGTCGGTCGGCGTTCGTTCAGCCTGCTGTCAGGCGTACCGGCTCAATGCCCGAGATCAGTGCGGACAGGGCCTGGTCGATGTCGGGGCCGAGGTACCAGTCGCCGGTGTGGTCGAGGGCGTAGACGCGGCCTTCGGTGTCGATGGCGAGCAGGGACTGGGTGTCGGTCTCGGCGCCGAGGGGGCAGACCTCGGTGTCGAGGGCGCGGCCGAGGTCGCCGAGGGTGCGGGCCATGTGGAGGCCGTGCAGCGGGTCGAGGTGGAGGGTCGCGGGGGCGATCTGGCGGCCGGGGCCGGTGGGGGTGATGTGCAGCCCGCCGAACTCGGCCCAGGCCTCGACGGCGGCCGGGAAGACGGCGTGGCGGTGTCCGGCGGGGGAGACGTGGTCGCGGAGGGTGTCGGCCCAGACCTCGGCCTGCTTTATGTCCCAGCGTCCGGGTTGCCAGCCGGCGGCGCGCAGGGCGGCGTCGACGGGTACGGCGAAGCGTGTGGTGGAGGAGCGGTCGGCGTGCATCTGCCCTTCGTTCGTCGAGGTCGTCGAGGTCGTCGAGGTCGCGGGGCCGGTGGTGGCCGCCGTGGTGCGTGGAGCGGTGCTCGTGCGGTAGCGAGTCGTGCAGTGGTGGGCCTGCGGTGGTGGGCCTGCGGTGGTGGGTCGTGCGGTGGTGGGTCGTGCTGAGTTGGGGGATTTTGCGCAGTCTGCCCGGTCAGTCGTCGGTGGCCGTCGGGTCGACGATGCGGACGCCGAAGTGGGCGCTGAGCGCGGTGCAGGCGCGGCAGGGTGCGGCGAAGCTGCCGTGGAGGGGGTCGCCGTCCTCGCGGATGCGGCGGGCGGTGAGCTTGGCCTGTTTGAGGGCTTTGCGGGCTTCGCCGTTGGTCATGGGTTTGCGGGAGGCGCGTTTGCTGCGGGCGGCGTCGGCGGCGGCGATGTGCCGGGAGATGAGGATGGTTTCCGCGCAGCGGCCGGTGAAGCGGTCGCGCTGGGCGCTGGTGAGGGTGTCGAGGAAGTCCTGGACGAGGGGGTGCAGCGCCGGGGGCTGGTCGCCGCGGGCGGCGGTCCCGGTGAGGGTGGCACCGCGGACGGACAGGGCGGCGGCGACGGTGGGGAGTATGCCGTCGCGGCGGTGACGGAGGGTGGGTGCGTGCGGCGTCTCGGTGCTGCTCCAGCCGATCCTCGGGTCGCCGGACCCGCTGGTGTGCGGTCCTGTCTGCGTCGCGCTCATGATCATCATCCCTCCCGAGCATCCCCCCCGAAGGACACAGAGTGCCAAATGCCGTGGCTGGTGCGGAAGCTGGGGCGGTGCGACACGCCCGGGTCGGGTTGGTCCGTCACGGCGGGGTGACGCCTGGTCACGGAAGTGGAGGGCCGGTGACCGGTGTCGTCGTACCGCATAGGCTGTCGGCACCGCGATGCGTGCGGTCAATGCGTTGGAGAGAAGTAGTCGATACGGGCCTTGGTGAGCCGGAGCAGGAAACCGGTCGCCGCGGGTCGTACAGAGTGCCGCAGGGGGCAACCGCCATGACGACAGGTCGGCTCGGGCTGGGGGTACCACCCGGCCGCCAGGCTGGGGGACAAGCCGCGCCGCCGAACGCGGCCTACGCCGGGCAGGTCGTGCACTTTCCGGACCCGGTCCGGGCCGCCCGTCACCCGAGAGGGGTGCGGGTGGACGAGCGCGGCTACCCCGACTTCTCGCCGTATGCGCGGGCGGTGGCGGAGATCGCCGAGCCGCCGGAGGGCTTCGGCGTCGACGAGTTGCGGCTCACGGACTACGTCTCGGCGAACGCGGCGCTCGCGGCGTCGGGCCACGACCTGTGGGACACGGTGCCGAACGTGGCGACTCCGCACGGCTGGACGTGGCATCACGTGCCGTTCAGCCGGCGCCTGGAGTTGATCCCGGTCGAGGTGAAGGCGCTGCTGCGCCACCACGGCGGGATCGCGACCGCGAACGTCGACCAGACCAAGCGCGGCACGCGGCCGTTGCAGGAGACGCGGCCGGCGCACTTCGGGCTGCCGAAGTCGGGTGTGGCGGTGTCGGAGCAGCAGGTGCAGGGGGTCGAGGAGGACCTGGGGTACCGGCTGCCGGGTGCGTACCGGTCGTTCCTGAAGGCGGCGGGTGGCTGTGCGCCCGTCGGCACCGCGCTGGATGCAGAGTTGGGGCTGCTGATCGACCAGCCGTTCTTCACGGTGCGGGAGGAGGCGGCGGTCAACGACCTGGTCTACATCAACAAGTGCCTGCGGGACCATCTGACGAAGGACTACCTGGGGGTCGGTTTCGTGCAGGGCGGGCTGCTGGCCGTGAAGGTGAAGGGCGACCGGATCGGTTCGGTGTGGTTCTGCGCGTACGACGACGCGCGGGACGTGGATCCGGCGTGGACGCAGGCGGAGCGGGTGGAGCGGCTGCTGCTGCCGTGCGGTGAGGACTTCGACGCGTTCCTGTCCCGGCTGGCGGGCTCTCCGCCGGAGTTGGAGACGGTGGCGAACCTGATGGTGGACGGCGGTTTCGCACACGCCGTTCCCGTCTCTTCCGTGTCGTCGGTGGGGGAGTGAGCTGAGCGATGGTGACGTTCGCGCAGGCGCAGGAGCGCGCGGAAGAGTGGATCAACGGGGATGTGCCGTCGTACCAGCACCGTGAGGTGCGGGTGCGGGAGTTCGAACTCGGCTTCGTGGTGTGGGCGGAGGACCGTCCGGACGGGCCGCGTGCGGACGGGGGCGCGCAGCGGCTGGTGATCGCGAGGGACAGCGGGGAGGCGACGCTGTGGCCTTCTCTGCCGGTGGGTGAGGTGATCCGCCGGTACGAGGAGGAGTACGGCCGTCCGGACGCGCCCGCGGAGCCGTCACCGGCGGCTGGGGCGCGCGTGGATCTGAATCAGACGTCGTTCTTGCTGAGTCCGCCGGAGTGGTTGCAGGAGGCGGCGGACAAGCTGGGGATTCCGGACCGGAGGGGAGCTTCCGGGGCCGGTGGGGCTGCTGCTTCGTCCGGGGGTTCGGCGGCGGCTGCCGCTGCGGCCGGTGCGGTGTCGGCCGGGGGCGGGTCGCTTCCGGAGACACAGGCCGGTGTGCCGGGGGGTGCGTCCGCGGGCGCGGGCGCGGGCGCGGACGCGGAAGCCGGCGCGGGCGTGAGCGCCGGTGCGCCGGGTACGCCCGGTGTGCAGGGTGCGCCTGCCGGGGCGACCCCGTGGGCCGGGACGGACACCAACGGGGATGCCGGTGACGACCGTTCCGTGCCGTTGCCCGAGACCGTGTTCGCGCCGCCGCTGAGTGACTCCGCCGACAACACTCCGCCGCCTGCCGCCGCGCCGGATGCGAAGACGGCGCGGATGGCGGGCGGCAGCCAACTCCCGTGCACGGCGCTGGCACCGGCGCTCGACGGCTCCAACGCGCCTGGTGCGCCGGGTACTTCGCCGTCCTCCGGTGGTGCGCCGGGGGCGCCCGGGATGCCGGGTGTGCCTGGTGCGCCGAGTGCACCGGGTGCGCCTGGCGCAGCGCAGGGCAGCACGCCACCGCCTCCGCCGCCGGGCGGGGCGTCGTACGGCTATCCGCAGGGTCCGGGTGCCCTGGCGGCCCCGGGCACACCGCCTCCGCCGCCGGTCCCGGGTGCTCCGGGTACGCCGGGTGTGCCGAGCAGTCCGCCTCCGGGCGGTCCGCAGGGCACGCCTCCGCCGCCCGGTGGGCCCGGTTACGGCTACCCGCAGGGGCCCGGCGGCGCCGCGGGCGGCCCGCAGCCGCCGGCCGGGCCGGGCGGTCCGGGGCGGCCGCTTGCGCCGAACGCCGGGGACATCGCCGATGCCGCGACGAGCAAGGCCGCGCCTCCGCCGCGCCGTGGGCGGGGCGGCGGGCCGACCACGCCGCCTCCGCCGGGCGCCCCCGGGACGCCGGGGGCGCGGCCGGGCGGGGTGCCCGCACCCTCCGGGCCCGGTGCGCCGGGTGCCCCGGCGGGCGGGTACGTGCCCACGCAGCTCGTGTCGTCCCTCGGTCCCGAGGGGCCCGGCGGTGCCGCGGGCGGCCCGCAGCCGCCGGCCGGTCCGGGCGCGCCGCAGCCGCCCGGTACTCCAGGGACCCCGGGTGCGCCGAACACGCCCGGCGGTACGCCTCCGGGCGGCGTCCACCACGCCGCCACGATGCTCGCCGATCCCCACCAGGTCGGCGGGGGTGCGCCGCGGCCGCCGGGTCCGCCTGGTGCTCCGGGTGCTCCGGGTGCTCCCAAGCCGCCCGGCGTTCCGGGTGCTCCCGGCGCACCGCAGCCGCCGGGTGCCCCTGGTGCGCCCGGCGCCTCGGGGGGCGCTCAGGGCGCCGTGCACCACGCGGCGACCATGCTGGCCACCCCCCAGTCGGGCGCACCCGGCACACCTCCGCCGCCGCAGGCCCCGGGCGCTCCCGGTGTCCCGGGTGCTCCCGGCGTGCCCGCCGCTCCGGGCGCCCCGGGCATGCCCCCGGGCGCACCGCAGCCGATGCCGCCCGGCGCGATGCCGCCGCCCGGTCAGCCCGTACCCGGTCAGCCGCCCGTGCCCGGTCAGCCGCCTGTGCCCGGTCAGGCCGTACCGGGGCAGCAGCCCCCGGCGTACGGCTATCCGCAGCAGGGGCAGCCGACGGTCGGCCCGGGTTACCAGGCCGTGCTGCGCTACCGCGCGCAGGACGGCTCCGAGCAGCAGCTGATCCGGCGTTCGGCGCCGGGCACGCCGCACCCGGAGTGGCAGATCTTCCACGAGCTGCGCGCCATGAACGTGCCGCCGGATCAGGTCCTGGAGCTGCACACGGAGCTGGAGTCGTGCGAGCTGCCGGGCGCGTACTGCGCGCGGATGATCCGCGAGCAGTGGCCGCAGGCTCGGATCACGTCCATCGCTCCGTACGGCACGGACCATGCGAGCCGACAGCAGGGCATGCAGCAACTGCTGGCCCACCAGGGCGAGTTGCATCAGGTGGCCGACGGCCCCGCGCGGCCCGGCCCGGTGCGGGCGCCGATTCCGCCGGTGCAGCCCGCGCCGCCGATTCCGCCGGAGGGCATCGCGCAGGAGCTGGCGGGCGCGTTCGGGCCGGGGGTCTTCCGGTTCGAGCAGGCGGCGGTCTCCCGGCAGGGCGTGCCGCCGGTCGTGGCGCACACGCTGGTGGTGGCGGGCCTGCCGGTGGACATGGGGCCGTTCTTCTGGGCGCAGGCCCAGCCGGGGCGGCCGGTGCCGACGCTGGCGGAGCTGGCGGCCGAGCGCGGGGTGCAGCCGGCGCCGGACGCGGGCTCGTACCTCGTCATGGGCAGTGACTTCGGCAAGGCGATCTGCGTCCAGTACGGCACGGCGAACATCGTTGCCGTGCCCGTGGAGGCGGGGCCGGGCGGTACGTCCGTACCGCCGCAGTTCGTGAACACCGGTCTGCCGGAGTTCGCGCGCTGCCTGGCTCTCCTGGGCCGGATGTGGCGTCTTCGTTTCGGCCTGAATCAGGAGCAGGCGGGCCGCTGGACCGTCGACTTCCAGGCCCAGCTCGCCGCCCTCGACCCGGCGGCTCTCGGTTCGCCCGAGAGCTGGTGGTCGGTGCTGCTGGAGCAGATGTGGGACGGGCTGCTGTGACCGTCTGATGTGTCGTAGTTGACGTCCGAATGGCGTGGGGCAAGGGGCCGGGCCCGGTCACGATGTGTCGTAGTTGACGTCCGAATGGCGTGGGGCAAGGGGCCGGGCCCGGTCACGATGTGTCGTAGTTGACGTCCGAATGGCGTGAGGCAAGGGGCCGGGCCCGGTCGCGTGACCGGGCCCGGCCCTTTTGCGTTCGCGTACCGACCGTATGGCGCGCCCGGAGTGTCGCGTTATGAACATTTCCGCTCAATACCCCAAGATGTCCGCAAAATCATCATTTCGCGTCCGTTCGGCGGAGACTCGTCGGAGAGGGGTTCCAGGATGAGCAGCGCATCGGTGTCTCCCCACGGCTTCGTGTTGGTACGGGGGCGGGGCTACCCTCCCGACCAGGTCGACGCGTACGCGGACGCCCTCTCCGACGACCGGGACGCCGCGTGGGAGCGCGCCGCGCGGCTCACCGTCCTCGCCAAGAACATGGAGGCGGAGGCCGTCCACCTGCGGGAGGTCGTGGCGCGGCTCGCCCCGCAGACGTACGACACGCTCAGTGAGCGCGCCTGGCGGCTCCACCAGCTCGGGCAGGAGGAGGCGCAGGCCGTTCGGGAGGGTGCTCGGCGGGAGGCGCAGCGCATGGTGGAGGAGGCGCAGGCGCGCGCGAACGCCGTGCTGGAAGCCGCGGGGGCGCACGCCGACGCCGTGGGCGCCGAGGCCGACGAGCGCGCCCGGCAGCGGCTCCTCGCGGCGCGCGCGGCGGCCGACGAGATCCGGATCTCGGTCCGCCGCGAGGTGAAGGAGAGCCGCAGCGAGGCGCTGGCCGCGATGCGGGAGATGCGCCAGCGGACCTCCGGGATGCTCGCCGAGCAGGCCCGGGAACACGCCGAGCAATTGGCCGAGGTGGAGCGGGAGGCGGCCGAGCGGGAGGCCGCGCTGGATGCGGAGCACGCCGAGCGGGTCGCGGCCGCCGAGGCGGTGCTGTCGGAGGCGAAGCAGGCGTTCGCCGACGCGGAGGAGTCGGCGCGGCGCGGGCAGGAGGAGGCGCGGGCGCGGGCGGTGGAGGTGCTGGCCGAGGCGCGCGCCCGGGAGGAACGGATCGCCGGGGAGACGGAGCGGGTACTGCGCCAGCACGGGGAGGTGTGGGACTTCGTACGGGCGCAGATGGATACCGTGCAGAACAGCATTACGGCGCTCACGGGGCGGGCGTTGGGGGAGTAGCCGGGCAACGGGGTCTGCTGCCCGGCGCTGAGCGGTGCACCCCTGCGGGTGCCGCCGCTCGTTTCAATTCCCTCTCCGTACCGCCCCCGCGAGGATCCAGGCCTCCACCGCCTCGTACTGGTGGCGCTGTTCCTCCGCCTTTTGCCGGCCGGAGGCCAATGTGCCGAGCCAGCCGAAGAGGAAGCCCAGGGGGATCGTGACCAGGCCCGTTGTCGTGAACGGGAAGTAGTTGAAGTCGGCGTGGGGGAAGACTGCCGTGGGGGAGCCGGAGACCAGGTTCGTGCCCGGCAGGAGCAACAGGACTGCGAGCGCGCCGCCGATCAACGTGCACATCAGGCCCGTTCGGGTGTAGCGGCGCCAGAAGAGGCTGTAGACGAGGGCGGGGGCGATGGCGGAGGCGCCCAGGCAGAAGCTCAGGGTCACCAGCGCCTGCAGGTTGCTGTGCTGGACCAACGTGGCCAGCAGGATGGTCGGGATGCCCACCGCCAGCGCCGAGACCCGGGCCAGCGTCATCTCGCGGCGCGCCGACATCTCCTGCACGCGGGCCGCGAAGACGTCGTGGGCGAGGGAGTTGGCGCAGGCGAGGATCATCCCGGCGACCGAGGCGAGCAGCGTCAGGAAGAGGGCCGTCGTGACCGTCGTGAAGAGGAAGCTCTCGGCCGCCGAGACGTCCGACCCGAACACCGCCCGTGACCCCAGCAGGTACGCCGTGTTGCCCTGCGGGTCGGCCTGCGCGATCACCGCCCGCCCGATCAGCGCCGTCGCGCCGAATCCGACGACCGTCATCACCAGCACGAACAGCGCCACGCTCGACACCGCCCACGACATCGAACGCCGCACCTGACGCGCGCTGGAGGCGGTGTACGTGCGCATCGTGATGTGCGGCAGGCACGCGCCGCCCAGGACGATCGTCAGCTCCGACGTGATCATGTCCAGACGGGGGTTCGCACCGCCCGCGAACTCCAGACCCGAATGCAGGAAGGCCGGCCCGACCCCGCTCTGCCGCGCCGCCGTGTCGAACAGCGTGCCCGGGTCCCAGTCGAAGCGCCGCAGGATGAGTACGGCGACCACCGCGCCCGACCCGAGCAGCATCACGATCTTCAGCATCTGGATGAGGGCCGTGCCCTTCATCCCGCCGATCGCCGCGTAGCTGATCATCAGCATGCCCAGGCCGATCACGCAGCCCGTCTTCAGGGAGTCGTTGGAGAAACCGAGGATGAAGGCCAGCAACTGACCCGTGCCCGCCAACTGCACCAGCATCAGCGGCAGCAGCGCGGCGATGGTCACCGCGCACGCCGTGATGCGCGCGCTGCGCCCCGGCATCCGCCGCGCCAGCACGTCACCCATGGTGAACCGGCCGGCGTTCCGCAGGGGTTCGGCCAGCAGGAACATCAGCAGCAACAGCGACAGCGCCGTACTGAGCGCCAGCACGATCCCGTCGTACCCGCACAGGGCGATCACACCGCCCGTGCCCAGCACGGTCGCCGCCGAGATGTAGTCGCCCGCGATGGCCAGGCCGTTGCGCATGGGGGACAGGGAACTGTAGCCGGTGTAGAACTCGTCGAGATCGTCCCGGTCCGGGCCCGTCATCACGCACAGCAGCAGCGTGATCGTGGCGACGGTGGTGAACGCCACCAGGGACATCGTCTGCGCCGACCCGCTGAACTGCGTCGTCACCGCGTCGCCTCCCGCCTCGCGTCCAGCTCGGCCTCCTTGCGGATGCGGTCCGCGAGCGGGTCGACGTACCGGCGCGCGGTGTGCTCGTACAGCGCTATCGCCAGCCACGTGACCGGCAGTTGGGCCAGGGCGAGCAGCAGTCCGGTGGGCACGCCGTCGGTGACGGTGCTCGTCATGAAGGACGGCGCGAACGCCGACAGCACGAGAAACAGCGTGAAGTAGCCGAGCGCGGTGAGCGTCGCCACGCGCCGCTGCCAGCGGTAGGCGCTGCGCAGGACCCGCAGGTCGCTGTGGTGCCCCAGCGCCGCCCGGGGCGGCAGCCGCCGCGGCGCCGGTTCGGGCGGCTGCGGCTGCCAGGGATACGTCGCGTACGACGGGGACGCATGGTGCGGTGAATACGGGTACGGCGGGGACGCATCGTGCGGTGAATACGGGTACGGCGGGGACGGCTCGTACGACATCCCGGTGCTCCTCGAATGGCGGCTCTGGTCCGGTGCGGCGGACCGCAGGGAGGTGGGGGCGAGTCACGCACGCTACTCGGAGGGGCAGGGATGCGCGACGTTTTCGCCAAACTGAGTGGTCGGTAGGTCCTTACCGTTATGACCTCGGGTGTTACCCGCGTTAACTCAGATTTTTTGCGCGCAGTCACTTCGAACGCCGCGAGGAGTGGACCCAGGAGCGGTTTGGTGTGGAACTAGGGGGTTTGGGTGGGTCTGGGTGGGGGGTGAGGGGTTGCCGTGGGGCCGCGCCGCAGGCGCAGTGTCGTGCTTCCAAGTCATGGAGGCCGGGTTGTCCAGCGTGGTGACCGCCGTGAGTGATGGCAACCCGTACGCCGTCGCGGCCACCCGGCACAGCTCGCCCACCGCCGCCGTCGCCACGCCCCGGCCCGCCGCCCGTTCGCCGACGCGGTAGCCGAGTTCTGCGGAACCGTCCTCGACGTCGACCAGGTTGACGCGTCCGATCAGGTTCCCTTCCTCGTCCAGGACGACGTGGAAGTGGCAGACGCCCGCCTCCTGTTCGGCCAGGAGGGCCTGGTGGCGGGCGGCGAACCCGGACTCGGTGCAGTAGGCGTCCCCGCGATCCGGCACCGAGCGCGCGAAGTACCCGCGGTTCTCCCGCTCGAAGGCCGGCAGGGCGTCCGCGTGGTCGGCCCGCAGACGTTCCAAGGCCACCATGGGCCGCAGCATACGTACGGCTCAGTCCTTGAGGACCGGGAAGCGGCGCGGGGCCAACAGCAGCAGGACCAGGAACGCCAGCGCTGCCGCGCACGACGCCCCCAGGTACACGGCGTGGACCGCGTCCGCGATGGCCCGGCGTGTCACCTCCGGTGCCGTCCCCGCGTCCAGCGCCCGTGTCACCGAGTCGAGGTCGCTCGCGCCGCCGAGCCGCGCGGACAGCACCCCGTTGGCGACCGCGCCGAAGAGGGACGCGCCGATCGTCTGGCCGGTTTGGCGGCAGAAGAGGACGGAGGCGGTCGCCGTACCGCGTTCCGACCAGACGACGGTCGACTGGACGCCGACGATGAGGGGGAGTTGGAACAGGCCGAGGGCGGCGCCGAGCAGGAGCATCAGCGCCGTCGGCTGCCAGGCCGCGCCCGGATACGGCAGGAACCGGAACGCGAACAGGATCAGTGTCGCCGCGCCGATGCCGAGCATCGCGGTGTTGCGGAAGCCGATCCGCCGGTAGACGTGCTGGCTCAGGGCCGCCGAGACCGGCCAGCTGAGCGTCCACACGGACAGGACGAATCCGGCGGCCACGGGGGCGAGGCCGAGGACGGACTGGGCGTAGGTCGGCAGGAAGACCGTCGGGGCCACCATCAGCAGTCCCAGCGCCCCGAGGGCGAGATTGACGGCGGCGATGGTGCGGCGGCGCCACACCCACCCGGGGATGATGGGCTCGGCTGCCCGGCGTTCGATCACGACGACGAGTGCGGCCAGGGCTAGTCCCGTACCGAACAGGGCGATCGAGGGGGCCGACAGCCACGGCCACGCGACCCCGCCCTGCACCAGTGCGGTGAGCAGCGCGCCGCCGCAGGCGAACACCGCGAGCGCGCCGGCCCAGTCGATGCGCGGGCGGTTCACCGGCTGACGGTCCGGCTCGTGGAGGTGGCGGACGATCAGCCACAGGGCGACCGAGCCGATCGGCAGGTTGATGAGGAAGATCCAGCGCCAGTCGGCGTACGCGGCCAGGACGCCGCCCAGGGCCGGGCCGGCGATCGCCGACACCGCCCACACCGTGGACAGCTTCGCCTGGATCTTCGGGCGCTCCTCCAGGGGGTACAGGTCGGCGGCGAGCGTCTGGACCGTGCCCTGGAGCGCGCCGCCGCCCAGGCCCTGCACGATGCGGAAGGCGATCAGCGCGCCCATGTTCCAGGCGGCGGCGCACAGCAGGGAGCCGAGCAGGAAGACGCTGGCGCCCGCGATCAGCACCGGCTTGCGGCCGAAGGTGTCGGAGAGCTTGCCGTAGACGGGCAGGGTGACCGTCACCGCGAGCAGGTAGCCGGAGAACAGCCAGGAGAAGACGGAGAAGCCGCCGAGGTCGCCGACGATCTGCGGGACGGCGGTGGAGACGATCGTGGAGTCGAGCGCGGCCAGCGCCATGGCGAGCATGAGGGCGGCAACGACCGCGCCCCGCCGGTCGGCTGTGGTGCCCTGCGTGGTGTCGCGTATCGCGGGTCTGGTGCTGCCCACCCCGGATCCTTTCCCCTTGCACCTACCTGCCGACGGACAGCTTCCCACGTGACCCTGACGTTGCGGGAGGGTGGAGCCTGAGTGGGCCGGAGGGTGGAGCCGACCCCGAGAAGGGGTCCACCCGTCGGTGGACAGCCCCTAGGGGTACCTCCGCATCAGGGCTCGGGGAGGGTTCGTACCCGCGGAGGACGAGACGGCACGAGAGTCGTCCTTAACCTGGCTTTACGCCGCTGGGGGGCGGCGCACCGAACCGACGGGGGTGGGGTTTTCCCCAGCCAAAGACTGCGCTGAGCACCAGCGCGCCGGGACCCCTGGCCGACCAGACTCGTCGGCGCAGCACTTCCTACGACCCTACGACGCTACGACCCAACGACTGGAACCCATGGCGTCCCGGATGACGTCGCACGACTCAATTGCTGAACGATATAGGAGACTTACCGTGACATCGGCTGTGACCATTCCCAGGCACGGGGGTACTGGAGGGCCTACGGCCGTTGCCGCGCGGGCGCGGCAGGTCGTGAAGGCGTACGGGGCCGGGGAGACCCGCGTCGTCGCCCTCGACCACGTCGACGTGGACATCGCCCGCGGCCAGTTCACCGCGATCATGGGCCCCTCGGGGTCCGGCAAGTCCACGCTGATGCACTGCCTGGCCGGGCTCGACACCGTCACCAGCGGGCAGATCTACCTGGACGAGACCGAGATCACCGGCCTGAAGGACAAGAAGCTCACGCAACTGCGCCGGGACCGGATCGGCTTCATCTTCCAGGCGTACAACCTGCTGCCGACGCTGAACGCGATCGAGAACATCACGCTGCCCATGGACATCGCCGGGCGGAAGCCGGACAAGGCGTGGCTGGACCGGGTGGTGGAGACCGTCGGCCTCGCCGGGCGGCTCAGGCACCGGCCGAACCAGCTCTCCGGCGGCCAGCAGCAGCGCGTCGCCGTGGCCCGCGCGCTCGCCGCCCGCCCCGAGATCATCTTCGGTGACGAGCCGACCGGAAACCTCGACTCCCGCGCGGGTGCCGAGGTGCTGGGCTTCCTGCGCCGGTCGGTCGACGAGCTGGGCCAGACCATCGTGATGGTCACGCACGACCCGGTGGCCGCCTCGTACGCCGACCGCGTGCTGTATCTCGCCGATGGCCGGATCGTCGACGAGATGTACCAGCCGACGGCCGACCAGGTCCTGGACCGTATGAAGGACTTCGACGCCCGGGGGCGGACGTCATGACCGTCCTGAAGACCTCCCTGCGCAACTTCTTCGCGCACAAGGGCCGCATGGCGCTGTCCGCGACAGCGGTGCTGCTGTCGGTGGCGTTCGTGTGCGGCACGCTCGTGTTCACGGACACCATGAACACGACGTTCGACAAGCTGTTCGCGGCGACAGCGTCCGACGTGACGGTGTCGCCGAAGTCCGCGAAGAGCGACGAACTGCCGAAGAACGGCGTGCCCGAGTCGCTGCCCGCGTCCGTGCTGGAGCGGGCGAAGAAGGCGAAGGGCGTCAAGTCCGCCGAGGGCGCGGTCAGTTCGATGAGTGTGACCGTCGTCAACAGCGCCAACAAGAACATGGGCTCCAGCAACGGCGCTCCGACGATCGCCGGTAACTGGACCAGGAACGACTTGCGTTCGATGGAGATCACCTCAGGACACGCCCCGCGCGGGCCGACCGAGGTGATGATCGACGCCGACACCGCCGACAAGCACCACCTGAAGCTCGGCGACGAGCTGCGCACCATCGCCGTCACCGGTGACTTCAAGGCGCGCATCGTCGGCATCGCCACCTTCAAGGTGACCAACCCCGGTGCCGCCGTCGTCTACTTCGACACCGCCACCGCGCAGCGCGAACTACTCGGCACCACCGGCCGGTTCACCCAGATCAACGTCACCGCCGCGCCCGGCGTCTCCGACGCGCGGCTCAAGCAGACCGTCTCCCGGGCGCTGAACGGGCCGTACAAGGTCCAGACGCAGAAGGAGAACGCCGACGAGAACCGCAAGGGTGTCGGCCAGTTCATGAACGTCATCAAGTACGCCATGCTCGGCTTCGCCGGCATCGCGTTCCTGGTCGGCATCTTCCTGATCATCAACACGTTCTCGATGCTGGTCGCCCAGCGCACCCGCGAGATCGGTCTGATGCGGGCGATCGGCGCGTCCCGCAAGCAGGTCAACCGGTCGGTGCTGGTGGAGGCGCTGCTGCTCGGTGTCGGCGGCTCGATCCTCGGCGTCGGCGCCGGTGTCGGGATCGCGATCGGCCTGATGAAGCTCATGAGCGCGATGGGCATGGACCTGTCGACGCGGGACCTGACGGTGAAGGCGACCACGCCGGTGGCCGGTCTGGTGCTGGGCGTCGTCGTCACGGTCCTCGCCGCCTACCTGCCCGCCCGCCGCGCCGGCAAGATCTCCCCGATGGCCGCCCTGCGCGATGCCGGTACCCCGGCCGACGGCAGGGCGGGCCGGGTGCGCGGCCTGATCGGCCTGGTGCTCACGGGTGCCGGGGGTGCCGCCCTGTACACGGCGGCGAGCGCGAAGAAGGCCAGCGACGGCTCGCTGGTGCTGGGCGCGGGCGTCGTGCTGACCCTGATCGGCTTCGTGGTGATCGGCCCGCTGCTGGCCGGCTGGGTGGTCCGGGTGATCAGCGCGGTGCTGCTGCGGGCCTTCGGCCCCGTCGGCCGCATGGCCGAGCGCAACGCCCTGCGCAACCCGCGCCGCACCGGCGCCACGGGCGCGGCCCTGATGATCGGCCTCGCGCTGGTCGCGTGCCTGTCGGTGGTCGGCTCCTCGATGGTGGCCTCGGCGACGGACGAGCTGGACAAGTCGGTCGGCGCGGACTTCATCGTCCAGGGCAACCAGCGGATCGTGCCGCAGGCCGAGAAGGCCATGCAGCACACGCCGGGCCTGGCCCACGTCACCCGCTACAAGGACCTCGACGCCACGCTGACCTCGCCCGACGGCAAGACCGACGACACCGGGATCACGGCCGCGGACCCGTCGTACGCCGACGACCTGCGCCGCACCACCACCGAGGGCACCCTGACTGCCGCCTACGACAAGGACGCCATGTCGGTCGGCTCCGACTACGCCAAGAAGCACGGCGTGCACGTCGGCGACACCATCACCGTCGCCTTCAAGGGTGGCCGGACGGCGAAGCTCAAGGTCGCGGCCATCACCAGCGACGACTCCGCCCTCGACAAGGGTGCGCGCTACACCAGCATCGCGACCGTGGAGAAGTACGTCCCGAAGAACAAGATCCCGTCGAACGTGATCATGTTCGCCGAGGCCAAGGACGGCCAGGAGAAGCAGGCGTACGCGGCCCTGAAGAAGTCGATGCAGCCGTACCCGCAGTACCAGGTGCGCGACCAGACCGACTACAAGAAGGAACTGAAGAACCAGGTCGGCCAGCTGCTCAACATGGTCTACGGCCTGCTCGCCCTGGCGATCATCGTCGCGGTCCTCGGCGTGGTGAACACCCTGGCCCTGTCGGTGGTCGAGCGGACGCGGGAGATCGGCCTGCTGCGGGCGATCGGCCTGTCGCGCAGGCAGCTGCGGCGCATGATCCGCATGGAGTCGGTGCTGATCGCGCTGTTCGGCGCGCTGCTGGGCCTGGGCCTGGGGATGGGCTGGGGCGCGACCGCCCAGAAGCTCCTCGCCCTGGAGGGCCTGAACGTCCTGGACATCCCCTGGCCGACGATCATCGGGGTGTTCATCGGCTCGGCCTTCGTGGGCCTGTTCGCGGCGCTGATCCCGGCGTTCCGGGCGGGGCGGATGAACGTACTGAACGCGATCGCGACCGAGTAGCGGCTGTCCTGGGGCCACCGTGGACGGGGGTCACGGGGGACGGAACCCGGTGCCGGGGAGTGTGGGGACTCTTCGCCACCGGGCTTCCGCGTTCGCGCGTAGCCGCGTAGCCGCGTAGCCGTCTAGCCGCGTAGCTGCGGGCAGTCGTGTCTCCCCCAAGGTGCCTTGACGCCCTGGGGGCACCCCCAGGGCGGCACGGGTGGGCGCAGCGACAGCCCGCCGGCGCGGGCGAGCGGACCCACCCGACGGACCCGACGGCAACCGCGGCGCCGGGCGCCCGGCGGCAGATGGGACGTTGTCCACAGCCCCGACCGCACCCACCACACCGTCGTACGCTGGAGACCCCCGGCCCGTCTTACGAGTCGGGCCCTTCGTGTTGCCCACCACCGGACGGAAGCCCCCTCCATGAGCCTGCACGGTCTGCTCGACGCCGTCGTCAAGGACCCCGCCCTAGCGGAAGCGATCACCGCGGCCGCGGACGGCAACCGCATGCACGTCGACCTCGTCGGCCCCCCGGCGGCCCGCCCCTTCGCGGTCGCCGCCCTGGCCCGCGAGGCCGGCCGCCCCGTGCTCGCGGTGACGGCGACCGGCCGCGAGGCCGAGGACCTGGCGGCGGCCCTGCGCTCGCTGCTGCCCCCGGAGGGCGTCGTGGAGTACCCCTCCTGGGAGACGCTCCCGCACGAGCGGCTCAGCCCGCGCAGCGACACCGTCGGCCGCCGCCTCGCCGTGCTGCGCCGCCTGGCCCACCCGAGCCCCGACGACCCCGAGACCGGACCGGTCTCCGTCGTCGTGGCACCCGTGCGCTCGGTCCTCCAGCCGCAGGTCAAGGGCCTCGGCGACCTGGAACCGGTGTCTCTGAGGACGGGCCAGACCGCCGACCTGAACGACGTGGTGGACGCCCTCGCCGCCGCCGCGTACTCCCGCGTGGAGCTCGTGGAGAAGCGCGGCGAGTTCGCCGTCCGCGGCGGCATCCTCGACGTCTTCCCGCCCACCGAGGAACACCCCTTGCGCATCGAGTTCTGGGGCGACGACGTCGAGGAGATCCGCTACTTCAAGGTCGCCGACCAGCGCTCCCTCGAAGTCGCCGAGCACGGCCTGTGGGCCCCGCCCTGCCGCGAGCTGCTGCTCACCGACGACCTCCGCGCACGCGCGCGTGCCCTCGCCGAGCAGCACCCGGAGCTCGGCGAGCTGCTCGGCAAGATCGCCGAGGGCATTGCGGTCGAGGGCATGGAGTCCCTCGCGCCCGTCCTCGTCGACGACATGGAGCTGCTGCTCGACGTCATGCCCAAGGGCGCCATGGCCGTCGTGTGCGACCCGGAGCGGGTGCGCACGCGCGCGGCCGACCTGGTGGCGACCTCGCAGGAGTTCCTGCAGGCCTCCTGGGCGGCCACCGCCGGCGGCGGCGAGGCGCCCATCGACGTCGGCGCGGCCTCCCTGTGGTCCATCGCCGACGTCCGGGACCGCGCGCGCGAGCTGGACATGATGTGGTGGTCGGTGTCGCCGTTCGCGGCGGACGACGCCGACGAGGACGGGGACACTCTCAAGCTCGGCATGCACGCGCCCGAGACCTACCGCGGCGACACCGCCAAGGCGCTCGCCGACACCAAGGGCTGGCTCGCCGACGGCTGGCGCACGGTCTTCGTCACCGAGGGCCACGGCCCGGCGGCCCGCACCGTCGAGGTGCTCGGCGGGGAGGGCATCGCCGCCCGCCTGGACACCGACCTCGGGGAGCTGTCCCCGTCGGTCGTGCACGTGGCGTGCGGCTCGATCGACCACGGCTTCGTCGACCCGGCCCTGAAGCTGGCGGTGCTCGCGGAGACCGACCTGTCCGGCCAGAAGGCGGCCGGCCGGGACGGCGCCCGCATGCCGGCCCGCCGCCGCAAGACCATCGACCCGCTGACGCTGGAGGCGGGCGACTACATCGTCCACGAGCAGCACGGCGTCGGCCGCTACATCGAGATGGTGCAGCGGACGGTCCAGGGCGCCACCCGCGAGTACCTGGTGGTGGAGTACGCCCCCGCCAAGCGCGGCCAGCCCGGCGACCGCCTCTACATCCCCACCGACCAGCTGGAGCAGATCACCAAGTACGTCGGCGGCGAGGCCCCGACGCTGCACCGGCTGGGCGGCGCCGACTGGACGAAGACCAAGGCGCGCGCCAAGAAGGCGGTCAAGGAGATCGCCGCCGACCTGATCAAGCTGTACAGCGCGCGCATGGCGGCCCCCGGGCACGCCTTCGCCCCGGACACGCCCTGGCAGCGCGAGCTGGAGGACGCCTTCCCCTACGCGGAGACGCCCGACCAGCTCACCACGATCGCCGAGGTCAAGGAGGACATGGAGAAGTCGGTCCCGATGGACCGCCTGATCTGCGGCGACGTGGGGTACGGCAAAACGGAGATCGCGGTCCGGGCCGCCTTCAAGGCCGTCCAGGACGGCAAGCAGGCCGCGGTCCTCGTCCCGACGACGCTGCTGGTGCAGCAGCACTTCGCGACGTTCAGCGAGCGGTACTCCCAGTTCCCGGTGAACGTCAAGGCGCTGTCCCGCTTCCAGACCGACGCCGAGGCGAAGGCGGTCCTGGACGGGCTGCGGGAGGGCTCGGTGGACGTCGTCATCGGCACCCACCGGCTGTTCTCCTCCGAGACGAAGTTCAAGGACCTGGGCCTGGTCATCGTCGACGAGGAGCAGCGCTTCGGCGTCGAGCACAAGGAGCAGCTGAAGAAGCTGCGCGCGAACGTCGACGTACTGACGATGTCCGCGACCCCGATCCCGCGCACGCTGGAGATGGCGGTGACGGGCATCCGCGAGATGTCCACGATCACCACCCCGCCGGAGGAGCGCCACCCGGTGCTGACCTTCGTCGGCCCCTACGAGGAGAAGCAGATCGGCGCCGCGATCCGCCGCGAGCTGCTGCGCGAGGGCCAGGTCTTCTACATCCACAACCGCGTGGAGTCGATCGACCGGGCGGCCGCGAGACTGCGCGAGATCGTCCCCGAGGCGCGCATCGCCACGGCCCACGGCCAGATGCCGGAGGCGGCGCTGGAACAGGTCGTCGTCGACTTCTGGGAGAAGAAGTTCGACGTGCTCGTCTCCACGACGATCGTCGAGTCCGGCATCGACATCTCCAACGCCAACACCCTGATCGTGGAGCGAAGCGACACCTTCGGCCTGTCCCAGCTGCACCAGCTGCGCGGTCGCGTCGGCCGTGGCCGCGAGCGCGGCTACGCGTACTTCCTGTACCCGCCGGAGAAGCCGCTGACGGAGACGGCCCACGAGCGCCTGGCGACGATCGCCCAGCACTCCGAGATGGGCGCGGGCATGTATGTGGCGATGAAGGACCTGGAGATCCGCGGCGCCGGCAACCTCCTCGGCGGCGAGCAGTCCGGCCACATCGCGGGCGTCGGCTTCGACCTGTACGTCCGCATGGTCGGCGAGGCCGTCGCCGACTACCGGCGCCAGCTGGAGACCGACGAGATCGAGGAGGAGCCGCCGCTCGAGGTCAAGGTCGAGCTGCCCGTCGACGCGCACGTCCCGCACGACTACGCCCCCGGCGAGCGGCTGCGCCTGCAGGCCTACCGGGCCATCGCCTCCGCCAACACGGAGGAGGACATCAAGTCCGTACGGGAGGAACTCACCGATCGCTACGGCAAGTTGCCGGAGCCGGTGGAGAACCTGCTGCTGGTGGCGGGCTTGCGCATGCTGGCGCGTGCGTGCGGCGTCGGTGAGATCGTCCTGCAGGGCAGCAACATCCGCTTCGCCCCGGTGGACCTGCGCGAGTCCCAGGAACTGAGGGTCAAGCGCCTGTACCCCGGCACGGTCATCAAGCCGGCCGTCCACCAGGTCCTCGTCCCCCGCCCCAAGACCGCGAAGATCGGCGGCAAGCCACTGGTCGGACGGGAACTGCTGGCGTGGGTCGGGGAGTTCCTGACGTCGATCCTGGGGTCGTAGCACCGAGGGCTTCGAGGCGGGGCTTCAGGCCGCCGGCCGTACGCGCGCGCCGGTGGCCTCCCGCAGCGCCGCCGTCGGCCGGGCGCGGACGACGAGCGGTGCGGTGATGCGCTCGTCGATGACGGCGAGGCGTTCCCGGGCGACCTTCAGCGCCCGGTCGGAGGCGGGCCCGGCGGTGACGTCCCCGTTCGGGGTGCTGCTGTCCGGGGTGCTCATGCGGGGATCGTCGGACCCTGACACCAGCGGCAGGGTCAAGCGGCACGCGCGGGAACGGCGTGAGACCGCCCGCGGAGGGTGGGTTCCGCGGGCGGCTGTGGTGCGTGGTCGTTCAGTGGGCCGGGGCCAGGGGTGTGCCGCGCCCTGCCGGCCTCGTGCTGCTCCGAGAGTCTGCGGCCCTACGGTTCGTCGGGCCGGCGGTCGCGGTCCATGCCGATCCTGCCCTCGATGTCCTGCTGGGCGTCGTCGACCTGGTCCTCGTACTTGTTGCCCGTCTTCTCGTTGGCCTTCTTCTCGGCGGCGTCGGACAGGTGCTTGGACTTGCCCTGCGCCATGTCCTTGATTTTGTCGAAGATGCCCATCCAGAGCTCCTTCCGGACGTGACTCAGCAACGACGATACGCCCGACCTGCGTTATATGCCTCTTTAAGCCCCATATGGTCTCTTTGTCCCGCTACCGTGGGAACCAGGGAACAGCCGCCGAAACGAGGGGCGGGACCGGGGAGGCAAGGGGAGGAACGCGCCGTGACGCGTCTGAGGGGCGGGGCGGTTTGCGGCTGCCGTGATGGCGCTCGCCGTGGCCGGATGCACGGACCGGACCACGGGGTCGGGCGGACCGCAGGCATCGGGCGGCGGGGGCGTGGCCCTCGCCGCCGCCGAGTCGCTCCCCGTGGTACGCGCTGTGGGACAAGCAGAACACCACGACCGCGGACTGGCCGTTCGGCTCCACCCAGTACACCGGCCACAGCCGCGCCCACCAGTACATGGTCAACAGCAAGGAGACGCGGAACGGCTACACCATCACCGTCGACCGCGACGCCTGGGACGCGCCCGTCGCGATCACCGGCTGACGCCGACGACTGTCACCGGCTGACGCCGACGACTGTCACCGGCTGACGCCGACGACTGTCACGTGCTGAGGACCGCCGTAGCGAGGACCGCCGTACCGAGGGGGGCGCGGCGGTGCCCGAAGTCCTGGTGAATCGTTGGTCGAATGGGTTGGCCAGAGCCCGGCCGCTGCCTACCATCGATCACCGCAAGACTTTGTGCACCGTCGCACAATCTCCTCGGGAGGCTTCCTTGCACCGCCGCCGTCGCACCGCGCTCGTCCTGTCCGCCGCGATCGCCGCGGTGGCCCCCCTCCTCACCGCCTGCGGAAACGATGCGCATCCCGGCGCGGCGGCCGTCGTCGGCGGGCAGCGGATCACCGTCGCACAGTTGCAGAGCAGGGTGGACGAGGTGCGCCGGGCGCAGCGGGCCGTGGTGCCGGACGACACGCAGTACCAGCAGGTCATCGCCCAGACCGGCACCCTCGCCCGGGACACCCTGCACCAGATGGTGCTCGACCAGGTGCTCGACCGCGCCGCCCAGGACGCCGGCATCACCGTCACCCGCCGGGAGGTCCAGCAGATGCGCTCTTCGCTGGAGCAGCAGGCGGGCGGCGTCAAGGCGCTCCAGACGGCGTGGCTGCAGCAGTACGGGGTGCCGCCGCAGCGCCTCGACGACAACCTCCGCCTCCAGCTCGAGGCCCAGAAGCTCGCGGCCAAGCTCCACACCGACACCAGCCGGCCGGCCTTCTGGAAGGCCCTGTCCACCGCCTCCGGCGAACTCCACGTCGACCTCAATCCGCGCTACGGCACCTGGGACGTCCAGAAGAGCAGCCGCGTGGACGCCACCACGCCCTGGGTCAGGGAGGTCTCGACGCCGGGGACGCAGCAGATGGCGTGACTGGCGGAACGGTACGGCGGCCCACCCTGTGAACAAGTCGGGGAAGCGTCCCTGTGGACAACTCGGGACGCGTGCCTGTGGACAACTCGTGGGGCCGTCGGTCCCGTGCGTTACGTTCGGAGCGTGAACACCACCAGCTTCGAAGACGCCCCAGGCCAGGACCGGAACCCGGACGCGACCGACGCCCCCGGCCGCATCGTCCTGCTCACCACCAGCCACCGCGTCGCCCCCGGCCTCATGTCCTGGCCCGCCTGGCAGGCGCTGCGTGCGGCCGACCGGGTGCTGTGCGCGGACGGGGCACACCCGCAGCTGCCGTATCTGCGCGAGGCGGGCATAACCGTGGACGAGGCGGCGCCAAGCGCCGAGGAGCTCCTCGACGCCTGCGCCGGAGGCCGCACGGTCGTGGTCGTGGCGACCGGCGAGGGCGAGCCGGCCCTGACCGACGGCCTGGCCCGCCTCGCCGGCACCGGCCGTGTCCGCATGCCGGAGCTGGAGCTGCTCCCCGCCTCCTACGACCTGCCGGGCGCCCGCCTGCTCGACCTCGTCCAGGTCATGGACCGCATCCGCGCCGAGTGCCCCTGGTCCTCCCGGCAGACCCACAAGGGCCTGGCGAAGTACGGCATCGAGGAGGCGTACGAGCTGGTCGAGGCGATCGAGGACGGCGACCGGGAGGAGCTGCGCGAGGAGCTGGGCGACGTCCTGCTCCAGGTCGTCTTCCACGCCCGCATCGCCGAGGAGGACCCCGAGGCGCCCTTCTCCATCGACGACGTGGCCGGCGGTATCGTCGCCAAGCTGATCCACCGCCATCCGCACGTCTTCGGAGAGGAGACGGCCGCCACCCCCGAGGAGGTCAAGGAGCACTGGCTGCGCACGAAGGCACAGGAGAAGCAGCGCAGCTCCGTGACGGAGGGCATCCCCCTCGGCCAGCCCGGCCTGGCGCTCGCGGCGAAGCTGGCGTCCCGGGTGCGCACGGCGGGCCTCGAGGTGCCCCTGCCGAAGGGTGCGGGCATCGGCTACGAACTGCTCGCCCTGGCGGTGCGTGCCGAGGCGGAGGGCGTCGACCCGGAGGCGGCGCTGCGGGTGGCGGCGCGCGCGTACCGGGACGCGATCAGGGAGACGGAGGGGGAGGCGACGGGCACACGGCCGGATACCGTCGGAGAGTGACCGATCAGCCCACGCCCGACAGCCCCGCCCCCGACCTCTTCACCTGGGAGTTCGCCGCCGACCCGTACCCGGCGTACGCCTGGCTGCGCGAGCACGCCCCCGTGCACCGCACGCGGCTGCCCAGTGGGGTCGAGGCCTGGCTGGTCACGCGGTACGCCGACGCCAAGCAGGCCCTGGCCGACCAGCGGCTGAGCAAGAACCCGGCGCACCACGACGAGCCCGCGCACGCCAAGGGCAAGACCGGTATCCCCGGCGAGCGCAAGGCCGAGCTGATGACGCACCTGCTCAACATCGACCCGCCGGACCACACCCGGCTGCGCCGGCTGGTCAGCAAGGCGTTCACGCCCCGCCGCGTCGCCGAGTTCGCGCCCCGGGTGCAGGAGCTGGCCGACGACCTCATTGACCGGTTCGCGGACCGGGGCACGGCCGACCTCATCCACGAGTTCGCCTTCCCCCTGCCCATCTACGCCATCTGCGACATGCTCGGCGTCCCGCGCGAGGACCAGGACGACTTCCGGGACTGGGCGGGCATGATGATCCGGCACGGGGGAGGGCCGCGCGGCGGTGTCGCGCGGTCGGTGAAGAAGATGCGCGGCTATCTCGCCGACCTGATCCACCGCAAGCGCGCGGCGCTCCCGGCCGAGCCCGGCCCGGCCGAGGACCTCATCTCCGGCCTCATCCGCGCCTCCGACCACGGCGAGCACCTCACCGAGAACGAGGCCGCCGCCATGGCCTTCATCCTCCTCTTCGCCGGCTTCGAGACCACCGTCAACCTCATCGGCAACGGCACGTACGCCCTCCTCACCCACCCCGAGCAGCGGGACCGGCTCCAGAAGTCCCTGGAGAGCGGCGAAAGCGGCCTGCTGGAGACCGGCGTCGAGGAACTCCTGCGCTACGACGGTCCCGTGGAGCTCGCCACCTGGCGGTTCGCCACCCGGCCGCTCACCATCGGCGGGCAGGACATCGCACCCGGCGACCCGGTCCTCGTCGTCCTCGCCGCCGCCGACCGGGATCCGGCGCGGTTCGCCGACCCCGACGTTCTCGACCTCGGCCGACGTGACAACCAGCACCTCGGGTACGGCCACGGCATCCACTACTGCCTCGGCGCCCCGCTCGCCCGGCTGGAGGGCCAGACCGCGCTCGCCACCCTCCTCACCCGGCTCCCCGATCTCCAACTCGACGCCGATCCGGCCGACTTGCGCTGGCGTGGCGGGCTCATCATGCGCGGACTGCGGACACTGCCCGTCCGCTTCACGCCGGTCCGGTAAGTCGGACACGGGGCGAAAAGGGCCCTGCACCGGCCCGCTGACGAGGGCAAAGATGACACACGTTCAACTATGTGATCTTCACGTGATCTGCGCGGCATTAACTTGTGACAAGTGATCGTCACCCGATACGTTCACGCATCAGCGCGGCGCCGAGCAGCATCCGCCGCGCCGGTCACTGCTGTCGCACGAAAGGTTTCCGCATGCTCTCCGGGAACGGTCGTCACCGTCGCCCCCGTCAGGCTCCGGCTCTCCTTGTTGCGGCCGGAGTGACCGGTTCCGCCATCGCCATCCCGCTCCTCGGCGCCACCGGCGCGAGCGCGGCCGACGGCACCACGTGGGACAAGGTGGCCGAGTGCGAGAGCGGCGGCTCCTGGAGCGCCGACAACGGCAACGGCTACTACGGCGGCCTGCAGTTGACCCAGGACGACTGGGAGAAGTACGGCGGCCTCGCCTACGCCCCGAGCGCCGACCAGGCCAGCCGGTCCCAGCAGATAGCGGTCGCCGAGAAGATCCTCGCCGACCGGGGCCCCGGTGCCTGGCCCACCTGCGGGCTGCTCTCCGGTCTCACCAAGGACTCCGGTGAGGCGAACATCGACACCGGCGTGGGGAGCGGCTCGTCCTCGGCTTCCGACTCGTCCGGATCCTCCGACTCGTCCGAGTCGACCGACCATGGTCTGTCCGACTCGTCGACGGGCCCCTCCGGCTCGTCGGTCGAATCCGCTACGAAGCCTTCCTCTTCACCTTCTTCGCCTACCAAGGTGGACAACTCCCCCAAGTCCGACACATCCACTGAATCCGATGCGAGCGACTCGCGGGGCTTCGGCAGCTCACCCACGGCGGCTCCCGAGTTCGGCGACTCGGACAACTCCGGGCAGACCGGCGGCTCTTCGGCCCTGGTCGACACCGGGGCGCTCGGTACCGGCCGCCACCGTGGCGACAGTGCCGCCGAGGATCCGGCCGACAACCGTACGGCCGCCGCCTCTGGTCGTCACGCCTCACGCGGCGACAGCGGTGCACGCGCCACCGTCGACGACTCGTACACCGTCCGCTCCGGCGAATCCCTCGCGTCCATCGCCGACTCCCTTGACCTCCCGGGCGGGTGGCGCGCGCTCTATGCCGCGAACAAGGACGAGATCGGCGCCGACCCGGACCACCTCGTTGCCGGTCAGACCCTTGAAGTTCCTGCCGAAACGGCCCAAAAGTAGCGGGAGTTCACGTCATACTTCGCGCCGAATGTCCGGTGCAATGAAAGTGTGGGATGAGTCTCAGAAGCCCTGATCGTCTTTGAAATTCGGCGGATCGCGTGTCTACGGTCATGACCGCTCGCCATCGCGAGCCCCGGCTGCCGCAACGCCGAATCCTGCCAGCGGCTGCCCGGGAACAGTCGTCGCGTCAAGCGCCGTAGGCAGGAGCGGGGGACCCAAGGTAAGTGCCGCGCCGGGCAGTTGACCGGAGCGGCTGGGGGTGAAGCCGTGCCTCGCAAGGGGCGCGGCCGGGCAACTCAACCGGCCCGAACCCGACAGCTCACCTCGCAGGCGTCGGTGAGGGGATCCATCCATGCTGTTTTCCGGCAAGGGCAAGCACCGTCGTCCGTCCAAGGCAACCCGTGCCATCGCGCTCGCCGGTGTCACCGGTGCCGCCGTCGCCGCCCCGCTGATGGCGGCCGGCAACGCCTCCGCCGCCACCGCTTCCGAGTGGGACGCGGTCGCCCAGTGCGAGTCCGGCGGCAACTGGTCCATCAACACCGGCAACGGCTTCTACGGCGGTCTGCAGTTCACCAACTCCACCTGGGCCGCCTACGGCGGCACCGCCTACGCCCCGCGTGCCGACCTGGCCACCAAGGCGCAGCAGATAGCCATCGCCGAGAAGGTCCTCGCGGGCCAGGGCAAGGGCGCCTGGCCGGTCTGCGGCAAGGGCCTGTCCAGCGCCGCCTACACCGGCAGCACGGGCTCCTCGTCGAGCAACGGCTCCGGCAGCTCCACGAAGAGCAGCACCACCACCCGCTCCACCGAGCAGCAGGCCGCCAACCGCTCCGCGCAGCGTCCGGCCGCCAAGAAGACCGTCACCACCCCGACCGGCAAGAAGGTCAAGAAGGGCGACGGCGAGTACAAGGTGGTCGCGGGCGACACCCTCAGCTCGATCGCCGAGAAGCACCGCGTCCAGGGTGGCTGGCAGAAGCTGTTCGAACTGAACAAGGACATCGTCGAGGACGCCAACCTCATCTACCCGGGCCAGCAGCTGCACCTGAAGTGACAGCCGGTCGGCCAGCTGCACCTGAAGTGACAGCCGGTCGGCCAGCTGCACCTGAAGTGACAGCCGGCCGGTAGCCGAGCCACAGGTCCCTCGTGCGCGTGGCCTCCACAGTGGAGGTCGCACAGTGGAGGTCACGTGGGGCTCGCCGCCCGTCCCCGACGGGCTCCCCGCCCCGGTGCGTGTTCCCCCGTACGCACCGGGGCGGGGCTTTTCTTCTCCCGGTCTTCATCCCGGCTTCTCCAGGCCCCTTTGTTTCGTGTGGAAACAAAGTGTACGGTCACCCTGTCCACGGGACGGTCGGTCGGCTGGCCGATGGCTCCGGGCGGTTAGGCTCTAGTCGCAAGGCACACCAGCCCCGCACTTCCAGCGTCACATCCAAGAAGGAGATGCTCGTGCCGTCCATCGACGTCGTCGTAGCCCGGGAAATCCTGGACTCCCGAGGCAACCCCACGGTCGAGGTCGAGGTCGGCCTCGACGACGGCAGCACGGGTCGTGCCGCCGTCCCGTCCGGCGCTTCCACCGGCGCCTTCGAGGCCATCGAGCTCCGCGACGGCGACCCCAACCGCTACCAGGGCAAGGGCGTCGAGAAGGCCGTCCTGGCCGTCATCGAGCAGATCGGCCCGGAGCTGGTCGGCTACGACGCCACCGAGCAGCGCCTGATCGACCAGGCGATGTTCGACCTGGACGCCACCGACAACAAGGGCTCCCTCGGCGCCAACGCCATCCTCGGCGTCTCCCTCGCCGTCGCCCACGCCGCCTCCGAGGCCAGCGACCTCCCCCTCTTCCGCTACCTGGGCGGCCCGAACGCGCACCTGCTGCCGGTGCCGATGATGAACATCCTCAACGGCGGCTCGCACGCCGACTCCAACGTGGACATCCAGGAGTTCATGATCGCCCCGATCGGCGCGGAGTCCTTCTCCGAGGCGCTGCGCTGGGGTGCCGAGGTCTACCACACCCTGAAGAAGGTCCTGAAGGGCAAGGGCCTGTCCACCGGCCTCGGTGACGAGGGCGGCTTCGCCCCGAACCTCGGCTCCAACCGCGAGGCCCTCGACCTCATCCTGGAGGCCATCAAGGAGGCCGGCTACGCCCCCGGCCAGCAGATCGCCCTCGCCCTCGACGTCGCCGCCTCCGAGTTCTACAAGGACGGCAAGTACCTCTTCGAGGGCAAGGAGCGCTCCGCCGCGGAGATGACGGAGTACTACGAGGAGCTCGTCGCCGCCTACCCGCTGGTCTCCATCGAGGACCCGCTGTTCGAGGACGACTGGGCCGGCTGGAAGGTCATCACCGACAAGCTCGGCGACAAGGTCCAGCTGGTCGGCGACGACCTGTTCGTCACCAACCCGGAGCGCCTGGCCCGCGGCATCGAGGAGGGCGCCGCCAACGCCCTGCTGGTCAAGGTCAACCAGATCGGCTCCCTGACCGAGACCCTGGACGCCGTCGAGCTGGCCCAGCGCAACGGCTTCAAGTGCATGATGTCCCACCGCTCCGGCGAGACCGAGGACGTCACCATCGCCGACCTGGCCGTCGCCACCAACTGCGGCCAGATCAAGACCGGCGCCCCGGCCCGTTCCGAGCGCGTCGCCAAGTACAACCAGCTGCTGCGCATCGAGGAGATCCTCGACGACGCCGCGGTGTACGCCGGCCGCTCGGCCTTCCCGCGCTTCAAGGGCTGAGCCTTCCCGCAGTTCCGCTCAGCGGACCAGCGGGCACAGCAAGGGCTGGGCCGCAAAGGGTCAAGGCTCAGCCAGTCGTACGTACGTCCCCGTACTCGGTCCCGTACCGTGTTCGGGGACGTACGCACGTGTGAAAGTGGACGAACGGGAGGCGGGACGATGGCCGTGAAGGACCGGGACCGGTTCTCCACCACGACCAGGCTCAGGCTGCTCGGCGAGCAGACCGCGGCCCGCGTCTACCGCTCCCAGACCCGGCGGCAGGCCCGCCGCTCCCGGCTGACCGGGCGCGCGGCGCTGCTCGCGCTCGTCGTGTGCTCGCTGGTGGTCGCCCTGGCGTACCCGATGCGGCAGTACGTCTCCCAGCGCGCCGAGATCGCCGACCTGCAGCGGCAGAAGCAGCAGGCCAAGGAGCGGGTGGAGCAGCTGCGCGACCTCAAGGCACGCTGGCAGGACGACGCGTACGCGGAGCAGCAGATCCGGCAGCGGCTGCACTACGTGATGCCCGGTGAGACCGGTTACGTCGTGATCGACCCGGGCGCGGCCAAGCGGTCGCGCCTCGACCTGGTGGCGGCCCGCCGTCCCTGGTACTGGAACGTCTGGGACGGGGTCGACAAGTCCGATGCCTCCGCCCAGTGAACCGACAGAGAGACTTTCGTAAGGCATGGAAACCCCCCCGCCGCCGACCCCCCGCACCGAACCCACCGAGGCGGACGTCGAGGCCTTCAAGCAGCAGCTCGGGCGGCCGCCGCGCGGGCTGCGCGCGATCGCGCACCGGTGCCCCTGCGGCCAGCCGGACGTTGTCGAGACGGCCCCACGGCTGCCCGACGGCACGCCCTTCCCGACGCTGTACTACCTGACGTGCCCGCGCGCCGCGAGCGCGATCGGCACGCTCGAGGCCAACGGCGTGATGAAGGAGATGACGGAGCGGCTGGCGTCCGACCCGGAGCTCGCGGCCGCGTACCGCGCCGCGCACGAGGACTATATCCGGCGCCGGGACGAGATCGAGGAGCTGAAGGGCTTCCCGAGCGCGGGCGGCATGCCGGACCGGGTCAAGTGCCTGCACGTCCTGGTCGCCCACTCGCTGGCCGCCGGGCCGGGGGTGAACCCCCTCGGCGACGAGGCGCTCGCGATGCTGCCGGAGTGGTGGCGGAAGGGCCCGTGCGTGACGGTCCCGGAGCAGGACGCCGACACCGACGAAGCCTCCAGGGAGGGCCAGAAGTGACCCGCGTCGCCGCCATCGACTGCGGTACGAATTCCATCCGTCTGCTCGTCGCCGACGCGAACCCGAAGACGGGCGAACTCGTCGACCTCGACCGGCGCATGACCATCGTGCGGCTCGGGCAGGGCGTCGACCGCACCGGGCGGCTCGCTCCCGAGGCGCTGGAGCGGACCTTCGCGGCCTGCCGCGAGTACGCCGGGATCATCAAGGAGCACGGCGCCGAGCGGCTGCGCTTCGTCGCCACCTCCGCCTCCCGGGACGCCGAGAACCGGGACGAGTTCGTGCGCGGGGTGCTGGACATCCTCGGCGTGGAGCCCGAGGTGATCTCCGGCGACCAGGAGGCGGAGTTCTCCTTCACCGGGGCGACGAAGGAGCTGGCGGGACGTGCAGACCTCGCCAGGCCCTTCCTGGTCGTGGACATCGGCGGCGGTTCGACCGAGTTCGTCGTCGGCGACGACCATGTGCGCGCGGCGCGCTCCGTCGACATCGGCTGCGTCCGTATGACCGAGCGTCACCTCGTCCGGGACGGGGTCGTCACCGACCCGCCCACCGAGGAGCAGATCGCCGCGATAAGGGCCGACGTCGAGGCCGCCCTGGACCTCGCCGAGGAGACGGTGCCGCTGCGCGAGGCGCGCACGCTGGTGGGCCTGGCCGGGTCGGTGACGACCGTGTCGGCGATCGCGCAGGACCTGCCCGAGTACGACTCCGCCGCCATCCACCACTCCCGCATCTCCCACGACCGGGTCCACGAGATCACCGAGCGGCTGCTGCACGCCACGCACGCCGAGCGTGCGGCGATCGGCGCCATGCACCCGGGCCGCGTCGACGTGATCGGCGCGGGTGCCCTGATCCTGCTGGCGATCATGGAGCGGATCGGCGCGGAGGAGGTCGTCGTCAGCGAGCACGACATCCTCGACGGCATCGCGTGGTCGGTGGCGTAGGTCTCCCGGGACCGGTGGTGTGGGTCTCGTTTGCTACCGATCAGTAGCCTACGGCTGAGCAGGTCGGATAACGTATGAGCGGGTTCGGGGGCCCTGATGTGCCCCTCGGCGACACCCCGTCGGAAAACTTCGTGAAGTTCTTCACAAGGAATTCGGGCCTGCGGGAGCGTGAAGAGGGCCTGATGGGCCCTTCCGGGGGCTCAGCAGGCGTGAAAGCCTCCTCGGGAGTGCGTTGGGCAGGGCCTCCGCAAGGGTGGGGCGGAGGGTCGGCACAGGGCCTCTCCTGACCCGGAGGGGCAGCTCACGCGGCATTGGCAACGGCCCGCGCCACCCGGCGGTTCCCTTCCGCCGCCATGACCTCCGTCAGGCGGGCCGCGGAGTTTAGCACAGGCCCTGCCCAAGCTTGTGAAGGGGCGCACGAGCTACCCCCCTGGGGCGGGTGGATACTCAATGCCATGAGCACCACGGAGCGTCCCAGGATCCTCGTAGTAGGCGGTGGGTACGTAGGCCTGTACGCAGCTCGGCGCATCCTGAAGAAGATGCGCTACGGCGAGGCGACCGTCACGGTCGTCGACCCCCGGTCGTACATGACCTACCAGCCCTTCCTCCCCGAAGCCGCCGCCGGCAGCATCTCCCCGCGTCACGTCGTCGTCCCGCTGCGACGCGTGCTCCCGAAGGCGGAGGTCCTCACCGGCCGGGTCACCACCATCGACCAGGACCGCAAGGTCGCCACGGTCGCCCCGCTGGTCGGCGAGGCATACGAACTGCCCTTCGACTACCTGGTCATCGCGATGGGCGCGGTCTCCCGTACCTTCCCGATCCCCGGCCTCGCCGAGCAGGGCATCGGCATGAAGAGCATCGAGGAGGCCATCGGCCTGCGCAACCACGTCCTCGAGCAGCTCGACAAGGCCGACTCCACCACCGACGAGGACATCCGCCGCAAGGCGCTCACCTTCGTCTTCGTCGGCGGCGGCTTCGCCGGTGCGGAGACCATCGGCGAGGTCGAGGACATGGCCCGGGACGCGGCCAAGTACTACAAGAACGTGTCCCGCGAGGACATGCGCTTCATCCTCGTCGACGCCGCCGACAAGATCCTCCCCGAGGTCGGTCCCAAGCTCGGCAAGTACGGCAAGGAGCACCTCGAGGGCCGCGGCGTCGAGGTCTACCTCTCCACCTCCATGGAGTCCTGCGTCGACGGCCACGTGGTGCTCAAGAACGGGCTCGAGGTCGACTCCAACACGATCGTGTGGACGGCCGGCGTCAAGCCGAACCCGGCGCTGTCCCGCTTCGGCCTGCCGCTCGGCCCCCGCGGCCACATCGACTGCGAGCCGACGCTCCAGGTCAAGGGCACGGACTACATCTGGGCCGCCGGTGACAACGCCCAGGTGCCCGACCTCGCCGCCCGCAAGGCCGGCGTGGAGAACGCCTGGTGCCCGCCGAACGCCCAGCACGCGCTGCGCCAGGCCAAGGTCCTCGGTGACAACGTGATCTCCGGCATGCGGGGCTTCCCGCAGAAGGAGTACAGCCACGCCAACAAGGGCGCGGTGGCGGGCCTCGGCCTGCACAAGGGCGTGGCGATGATCGTCATGGGGAAGATGAAGATCAAGCTCAAGGGCCGCCTGGCCTGGTACATGCACCGCGGCTACCACGGTCTGGCCATGCCGACCTGGAACCGCAAGATCCGCGTCTTCGCCGACTGGACCCTCGGCATGTTCCTCAAGCGCGAGGTCGTGTCGCTGGGCGCCATGGAGAACCCCCGTGAGGAGTTCTACGAGGCCGCCAAGCCGACGCCGGTCGCCGCCGCCCCGAAGACCGAGGAGCGGGCCAAGGCCTCCTGACCTCCGGTCACCGAACCAACCGAAGGACCTCCTGCCATCCGTGGTGCGGGAGGTCCTTCGGCGTTTCCGGCGCAATATACGTGGTGGCTACATCTGATTTGCCCAGCCGTAACTCCATTGCGGGACTGCGCTTAGGGCACGCTGGTGTTTACGTGGTGGAGGACGTTCCGGGGTTCGTCGTCACGGAGGTGTGCGCCATGGCCGAAGCCGCGCTGCGGCTCAAGAGTCTGCTCGAACAGTTGCTGGGGGCGCCGCTCCCGGTGCGCATCCGCGCCTGGGACGGTTCACAGGCGGGGCCGCCCGACGCGCCGATGCTGGTCGCATGCAATCGCCGCGCCCTGCGCCGGCTGCTGTGGAAGCCGGGCGAACTGGGCCTGGCCCGCGCCTGGGTCGCCGGTGACCTCGGTGTCGAGGGAGATCTGTACACCGCCCTCGCCCTGATGTCGGGGCTGATCTGGGAGCGCGGGGAGGACGCCCGCAGCCTCACCGAGGCGCTGCGCGACCCGGAGGTCCGGGCCGCCGTCCGTGGTCTCGTGAAGCTCGCCGGCCTCCCGCTGCCACCCGCGCCGCCCCGCGAGGAGGTCCGCCGGCGCCGCGGCCACCTCCACACCAAGCGCACCGACAGACGCGCCATCAGCCACCACTACGACGTCGGCAACGACTTCTACGAACTCGTCCTCGGCCCCTCCATGGTGTACTCCTGCGCCTACTGGCCGGCCCCGGAACCCGACGCCACGCTCGAAGAGGCCCAGCGCGACAAGCTCGAACTCATCTGCCTCAAACTGGGCTTGAAGCCCGGTCGGCGGCTCCTCGACGTCGGCTGCGGCTGGGGCTCCATGGCGATCCACGCGGCCCGCGAGCACGGTGTGAGCGTCGTCGGCGTCACCCTGTCCCAGGAGCAGGCGGCGTACGCCCGCAAGCGCGTCGCCGACGAGGGGCTCACCGACAAGGTGGAGATCCGCGTCCAGGACTACCGGGACATCGTCGACGGCCCCTTCGACGCCATCTCCTCCATCGGCATGGCCGAACACGTCGGCGCCGCCCGCTACCTGGAGTACGCGAGCGTTCTGCAGGCCCTGCTCAAGCCGGGTGGACGGCTCCTCAACCACCAGATCGCCCGCCGCCCGCAACGGGACGAGTCGACGTACCACGTGGACGAGTTCATCGACGCCTACGTCTTCCCGGACGGCGAGCTCGCCCCCATCGGCAGCACGGTCACCCAGCTGGAACGCGCCGGGTTCGAGGTGCGCGACGTGGAGTCGATCCGCGAGCACTACGCGCTCACCCTGCGCTGCTGGGTCGCCAACCTGGAGGCGAACTGGGCCCGCGCGGTGGAGCTCACCAGCCCCGGCCGCGCCCGCGTCTGGCGCCTGTACATGGCGGCCTCCGCGCTCGCCTTCGAGCGCAACCGCATCGGCGTCAACCAGGTGCTCGCCGTGAAGACCCCCGAATCCGGTGACTCCGGTATGCCGTTGCGTTCCCGTACATGGGGGACGGGACAGCCGTAGACAGCCGTGGCGCGTACGGCGAAGGGCCCCGTTCCGCACCGGAACGGGGCCCCGACGCTCGTACCGTCACTCCGCCTTGATCGCCTGCAGCATGTTCAGCCGCGCCGCCCGCCGGGCCGGCCACAGCGCCGCCAGGACGCCGACCGTCGCGGCCAGCAGCAGGAAGGCGGCCATCCTCGCCCAGGGCAGGACCAGTTCGTACGTCGCCATCTTCGTACCGAGCAGCTCACCGGCCGCCCAGCCGAAGAACACGCCCAGGCCGATGCCGAGCACGCCGCCGAAGAGGGAGATCACCAGGGACTCCAGGCGGACCATCCGCTTGATGCCCTTGCGGTCCAGGCCGATCGCGCGGAGCATGCCGATCTCCTGGGAGCGTTCGAAGACCGACATCGCCAGGGTGTTGATGACGCCGAGGACCGCCACGATCACCGCCATGGCCAGCAGGCCGTAGAGCATGTTCAGTATCAACGTGAACATCCGCGCGATGTCGTTGGAGATGTCCTTCTTGTCCTGGACCTTGATCGCCGGGTTGGAGCCTAGGGCCTTCACCAGCCGGTCCTTGGTCGCGCCGGAGGCGCCGTCGGCCGTCTTGACCATGACCTGCATGTCGGTCGGGTCCGACTGGTGCGGGGAGAGGACCGCGTTGTCGAGCATGATGCCGCGGATCATGTCGTTGCCCTCGTAGACCCCGGCGACCGTGAGGCGCTGCTTCCCGCCGTCCTCGAAGGCGACCGTGAAGCTCGAACCGGCCTTCCAGCCGTACGACTTGGCGGTGTTGTCGTCGACGACGACCTGCGTGCCGCCGACCGTGAAAGAGCCCTCGTCGACCTTGAGGTCGGTCAGCTTGCCGATCGCGCTGCCGGTGACGCCGGTCAGGTACTCGGTCTGGCCCTCGATGCGGGAGGGCGCGTTGCGCAGCGGGCTGGTGGCCGTCACGCCGTCGGTGGCCCTCAGCTTCTTGTCGACGTCCGGGGAGAGGGAGTTGCCGTTCGCCATCGACACCACGTAGTCCGCCCGGATCGCGGACGACGCCATCTTGTCGATCGACTTCTGCAGGCTGCCCGCCATCACCGTCATGCCGGTGATGAGGGTCAGGCCGATCATCAGCGCGGACGCGGTGGCCGCCGTACGGCGCGGGTTGCGCACCGAGTTCTGCCGGGCCAGCTTGCCCGAGACGCCGAAGGCGCGCATGAGGGGGGCCGCGGCCGCGATCATCGGGCGGGACAGCAGCGGGGTCAGGATGAACACGCCGATGATCAGCAGCACCGCGCCGAAGCCCATGGGGGCCTGGCCGTCCGTGCCGTTCATCGACGTGGCCGCCAGGACCACCGCGACGCCCGCGGCCGAGAACAGGGCGCCGATCGTGTTGCGCAGCACCAGTGACTTGGTGGTCGCCTTCGCGTGCACGCTGCTCATCGCCGCGACCGGCGGGATCTTCGCGGCCCGGCGGCCCGGGAGCCAGGCGGCCAGCATGGTCACCAGGATGCCGACCGCGAGGGCGGCGCCGACCGTTGCGGGCGTGATGACCAGCGGCCCGTCGGGGACGGTCGCACCCAGCGAGCCCATGAGCGAGCGCAGCCCGGCGCCGATCCCGATGCCGGCGACCAGACCGGTCACGGCGGCCACCGCACCCACCACGAACGCCTCGATCAGCACGGACCGGGTGACCTGGCGGCGGGAGGCGCCGACCGCGCGCAGCAGCGCGAGCTCCTTGGTGCGCTGGGCGACCAGCATGGTGAAGGTGTTGGCGATGATGAAGGTGCCCACGAACAGCGCGATGCCGGCGAAGACCAGCAGGCCCTGGCGCAGGCCGCTCATCGACGACGAGATCATCTGCGCCTGGTCGTCGGCGAGTTGCTGCCCGGTGGTGGTCTCCGTCTTCCCCTTGGGCAGCGCCCGATCCAGCTGCGCCTTGAGCGCCGACTGGCTGGTGCCCGCCTTCGCCTTCACGTCGATCTCGTCGTACGTGCCCGGCTTGCCGAACAGCTGCTGGGCGGTCGCCGTGTCGAAGAGGGCGAGGCTGCCGCCGGCGGCGACGTTGCCGTCGTCGGTGGTGAAGATGCCGGTGATCCTCGGTGTCAGGACGGGGCCGTCGACCGAGATGCGCACGGTGTCGCCGACCTCGTAGCCGGCCCGCCTGGCGGTCTCGGAGTCGATGAGCACCTCGTCCTTGCCGTGCGGTGCGGTGCCGGACTTCAGCGGGTAGCGGGGGTCCTTGGCGCCCCAGTAGTTGCCGCCCTCCGACCGGAATCCGCCGCCAATCAGCTTGCCGTCCTTGTCGGCGATCGCGGTGAAGCCGTTGACGACGCCGATGGCGGAGGCGGCCCCCGGCACGTGAGCGCTCTTTTCCAGCAGCGCCCCGGTCAGTTCGGGGGTCCTGCCGATCCGGTCGCCCTTGTCCTCCTGGGCCTTGGCCTGCACGGCCACGTCGACCTGGTCGAAGCCCTTGGCGGAGCTCTTCTGGTACGCGTCGGAGATGGTGTTGGTGAAGACCAGGGTCCCCGACACGAA
Organism: Streptomyces sp. NPDC005202; assembly: GCF_040608235.1. Lineage (NCBI taxonomy): Bacteria > Bacillati > Actinomycetota > Actinomycetes > Kitasatosporales > Streptomycetaceae > Streptomyces > Streptomyces sp. NPDC005202. The sequence continues at coordinate 83,218 of NZ_JBEXHW010000017.1, forward strand.
CGCGACGCCGAGCATCACGGCGAGCACGGTCATGAGGAGCCGGGCCTTGTGCGCGAATACGTTGCGCAAGGCAGTGCGGAACATGGGTTTTCTCAGTCCAGGGGTACGAGGGTGGACGGGGACGTCAGCTGGTACGGCCCTTGGCGTCGAACTCGGGGGTCTGGGGGTTTCCCCCAGGAAGATGCCGCATGCGGTCCAGGACCGACTCCGCCGTCGGCCCGTACACCTCGTCGACGATCCGGCCGTCCGCGAGGAACACCACACGGTCCGCGTACGCCGCCGCCACCGGGTCGTGGGTCACCATCACCACCGTCTGGCCCAGCTCCCGTACGGAGTTGCGCAGGAAGCCGAGCACCTCTGCGCCCGAGCGCGAGTCGAGGTTTCCGGTGGGCTCGTCACCGAAGATGATGTCGGGCCTGGAGGCCAGCGCCCGGGCGACGGCGACGCGCTGCTGCTGACCGCCGGACAGCTGGGAGGGGCGGTGGCTGAGCCGGTCGGCGAGCCCGACCATCCGGATCACGGAGTCCAGCCACTGTTTGTCCGGCTTGCGGCCGGCGATGTCCATCGGAAGGGTGATGTTCTCCAGGGCCGTCAGCGTCGGCAGCAGGTTGAACGCCTGGAAGATGAAGCCGATCTTGTCCCGGCGCAGCTTGGTGAGCTGCTTGTCCTTCAGGGAGCCCAGCTCGGTGTCGCCGATGCGTACGGAACCGGAGGAGAAGGTGTCCAGGCCGGCCACGCAGTGCATCAGCGTGGACTTGCCGGACCCGGACGGGCCCATGATCGCGGTGAACTCCGCCTGCCGGAAGTCGATGGAGACCCGGTCGAGGGCGACCACCTGGGTCTCGCCCTGTCCGTAGATTTTCGACAGATCCGTGGCGCGCGCGGCCACGGCGGTGGTCCGGCCGGCGGTGGGTGCGGTGGTCACGGGTGGGTGCTCCTGACGGGACGACGACGGTTCGTGAAGACTCCATCCATCGTGGTCGCCGATCGTGCCCGTGTAGTCAGCCGCTGTTCCGGTTCCGGGGAGCGACTCGGGTCGGACCGCACCCGTCCGTGTCATACCTGGGGATGACGGCCGTCCCTGAGAAGAGGGCATCGAGAACAGGTGGAGCCCCCTCGTTCGGACGGTGAAATTCCGTCATTTCGCATGCGCGGTCGCCTGCCTCGCGCAAGGGTATTGGCAAGTGCGGATGGCCTGTTCCGAGTACTGATGCACCCTCAGACGTCAATAAAATAAGACAACATCGGTCCGCCCGTCCGCTGTTCGGGGGATGCGTCCCGATAGGCTCGGAACCTCGATGCGGAGTCCATGGCCTGCCCGGATGGTGGAATGCAGACACGGCGAGCTTAAACCTCGCTGCCCCTTGCGGGCGTACCGGTTCAAGTCCGGTTCCGGGCACCTCCGACTGCGCGGCGCCTCCGTCCCCATCGGCGGCGCTCGCGTGCTTCACCCCCTGTCTTCACCCTTCGAAAAGTCGTGCCCCCGCGCGCCGTCAGCCTTCGTAGACGGTCAGTACGGCGCCGTCGACCTCGATCCGGCGTGCCGCCCGCATGCCGTTGCTGCGCAACGTCTGGCGCACCACACGCAGGCCAAGGACTCGTTCACCATCCGCCAGTTCGGCACGGTGAACGCCGCCGCCGTGCGCAATCAGGCCAACGCCGTCTCCGCCGGCTGCTCGGCCGACGACGACTGCCGTTCCGTGGCGGTGTCCTTCCGGATCGTCACGATCGCGGGGGAGGGCACGCACCTGAACGCGGTGAACCTCAGCGACGCCGCGAACAAGAAGTGCACGGGCTGTCAGGCCCTCGCCGGGGCCTACCAGTTCGTCGTGTCCACGCCCACGCCGTTCACTCTCGACGACACCGCCCAGGGGCAACTCGCCGACATTCACCGCCGACTGGACGCGCTGACCCGGTTCTCACTCCCCGCCGCCGACCTGAAGTCGCAGGTCGACGGCCTCGCCACCGAGGTCACCGGTGTCCTCCACGACGCGGTCGCGCACGCCCCGAACGGCGATGCGCAGCCCGCCGTGACCCTGCACCGCCACCTGGACGGCTGGCCGGGCCGCTGACCGCGGCGTACGCCGCTCCCCGGGCCGACCGCCGTGTCCGCGACCTGATCGCGCGGACACGGCGGTCGGTCGCGTGCGGCCACGGACACCATTGACATCGGGGTGAGCTCGGTCGGAAACTCAGGCAGGGAACCTAGTGAAGAGAAGTTCACTAGGCGAACGCACCCCGCACCCCGGCAACAACGCCCACCCGAAGGGAACGACCGATGCGCACCACCGTCGGCATCATCGGAGCCGGCCCCGCCGGCCTGCTCCTCGCCCGGCTGCTCCACAACGCCGGGATCGACTCGGTCGTCCTGGAGAGCCGCGACCGTGCCTACGTCGAGCAGCGGCAGCGGGCCGGGATCCTGGAGCAGGGGACCGTGGACGTGCTGCGTGCGGCGGGAGCCGGGGAGCGGATGGACCGGGAGGGGCTGCGGCACGACGGGATCGAGCTGCGGTTCGCGAAGACCCGTCACCGTGTCGACTTCCCCTCCCTCACCGGCGGCCGGTCCGTGATGGTTTACGCCCAGACGGAGGTCTGCAAGGACCTCATCGCCCTTCAGCTCGAGGAGGGCGGACCGCTGCTGTTCCAGGCCGAGGCGCTGGCCGTCGAGGGAGCGGAGAGCGACCGCCCGCGCGTGCGGTTCCGGTACGCGGGCGAGGGGGACGTGCTGGAGTGCGAGTACGTCGTCGGGTGCGACGGGTTCTGGGGGGTGTCGCGGAAGGCGGTCCCCGCCTCGCTCGCCCGGGTCTTCGAGCGCACGTACCCGTTCGGCTGGCTCGGCATCCTCGCCGACGTAGCCCCCTCCCACGACGAACTCGTCTATGCCCGCCACGACCGCGGCTTCGCCCTGCTGTCCATGCGCTCCCCGTCCGTCTCCCGCCTCTACCTCCAGGTGCCCGCGGACACCGATGCGGAGACATGGGCCGACGAGGAAATCTGGGACGAACTGGAGCGGCGGTTCGAGACCGCCGACGGCTGGAAGCTCGAGCGCGGGCCCATCACGCAGAAATCCGTGACGCCGATGCGCAGCTACGTCCACGAGCCCATGCGTCACGGCCGTCTCTTCCTCGCCGGCGACGCCGCGCACATCGTGCCGCCGACCGGGGCCAAGGGGCTGAATCTCGCCGTCGGCGACGTCGTCACCTTCGCGCGGGCGCTGACGTACGAGAGGGAGACGGGGTCCGCCGAGCTCCTCGACGCCTACTCGGCGACTTGTTTGCGCCGGATCTGGCAGGCCGAGCGGTTCAGCTATGACATGACGACGATGCTGCACCGGGCCCCCGACGCCACCCCTTTCGAGGACCGCCTGCACCTGGCCCGCCTGGAGCGGATCACCTCCTGCCGCGCCGCCGAGACCGACCTCGCCGAGGCCTACACCGGGTTCCCCCTCGACAGACGGGCCCGGTGATCTCCGGCCGATTCCGGACGTGTCGCAGGTTGGTCATGAATGAGGCCGTCCGTGGCCGGGAATCACCCGCCCGCGTAGCGTGTTCCGCAGCAGGACGAGGGAAAGATCCTTCCCAGGTATTAGGGTCGACCCTTTACCTTTCCATTACTCTTGAGCCAAGGTCATGCAGTGTGGCCATGGAGGAGTGAGATGAGGAGCAGAAACCCGGTCTTCTCGCGACGGGGGTTCAGCCGCGACAACGGCTACGCGGGCTTCAACACCGCGCCGCAGGCCGGGGGCCCCGCTGTCGGCACGCAGGGCAATCCGTACGCTCAGGGCAACCCGTATGCCCAGCCGAGCGGTAACCCTTACGCGCAGAACCCTTACGCTCAGAATCCCTACGCCCAGCAGGACCTGCAGTACGGCGCGCCGCCGCAGGCCCCGGCCACCACCGGCCGGATGACGATGGACGACGTCGTCATGCGCACGGCGTCCACGCTCGGCGTCCTGATCGTCACGGCCGCGCTCGCCTGGGCGCTGCTGCCGGTCGACGACGCCCACATCAGCCGGTCGTACGGCATCGGGATCGGCGCCGCGCTGGTCGGCATGGTCCTGGCGTTCGTGCAGTCCTTCAAGCGTCGGCCCTCGCCCGCGCTGATCCTGACGTACGCGGCGTTCGAGGGCGTCTTCCTCGGCGTCGTCTCCAGCGTCGTCGACAACCGCATCGCCAGCGGCGCGGCCATGCAGGCCGTGATCGGCACGATGGCGGTCTTCGCCGGTGTGCTGGTGGCGTACAAGGCGGGCTGGATCCGCGTCAACCGCCGGTTCTACGGCTTCGTGATGGCGGCCGCGCTCGGCTTCGTGCTGCTGATGGTGGTGAACCTGCTGTTCGCGGTGTTCGGCGGCGGTGACGGCCTCGGCTTCCGCAGCGGCGGCCTCGGCATCTTCTTCGGCGTCATCGGCATCATCCTCGGTGCCTGCTTCCTCGCCCTGGACTTCAAGCAGGTCGAGGACGGCATCGCCTACGGCGCCCCGCGCGAGGAGGCCTGGCTGGCGGCCTTCGGCCTCACGCTGACGCTGGTGTGGATCTACTTGGAGTTCCTGCGGATCATCGCGATCCTCAACCAGAACGACTAACGGCCGGACATGCGCCGGTCCGCCGGACGGCGGCCGAACGCAAGGGCCCCGGGGTCTCCCCGGGGCCCTTCGCCGTGTCGGCTCGTCGTGTCGGCGCCCGGATCCGGCGCCGTGCCGATGCGCGCCTAGAGCAGTTTGCGCGCGGCCCTCCTCAGGTCGTACTCATGGATGATCGCTTTGGCGTGGCCGTACGCGAGGTTGTGCTCGGCGCGGAGCCAGCTGACTTTCTCCTCGAAGCGGAAGAGAGAGGGGCCTTCTTCGACGGTGCGCAACCAGTCGGCGACTTCACGACCGGTGCAGTGGGGGATGCGGGCGAGCAGATTGCGATGGGTCTCCTCGGAGAAGACTTGGGACATCGGCGCCTCCGGACGCATTCGATGAAGCCGGTCCTTCACGTCACCGTGCCTGAGCGTTGGCGTATTGGCAACAGTCCTGGTGCGACGCGTACTCTCGCGGCGTGGTTGACACGACACCTCTGACCCGTGCAGTGGATCACTTCGCCGACCGGCTGAGGGCGGCTCCGCAGAGTCGCCTGCAGCGGAGCGCTGCCGCTGAAGCGCTGGCGCTGGCCAGGGAGTTGGCACGGCGGGCGCAGTTGCTGGAGGAGCCCGGCACCGAGCTCCGCGAGATGCCCGACGCCGGGATGTTTGCTGCCGCCGACCAGATCACCGTTGCCGGGCACGATCTCGCGCTCGTACTGAAGAACGAGGATGAGGTCGCCGAGGCGGTGCGGTTGGTGAAGGAGGCGCAGAAACGGGCGGGGGTGTGACAGCCGGCCGGTACGCTGCTCCGCCCGGCGTTCCTGCGGCGATCTCCGCCCGGCGTTCCTACAGCGAGGCGATGACCCGGTCCGCCAGGATGTACACGTTCTCCTCGCCGCAGGCGAAGGTCAGGGTGTACGCGCCCGAGACGCCCGAGCCGCCGAGCAGGACCGGGGCCCGGCCCGCGCGCAGGGCGGCGGCGAGGCGCTCCGCCGTCTCGCGGTGGCCCGGAGTCATGCACAGGGTCGTGCCGTCCGCGAAGACGTAGACGTCGAGGGTGCCCAGCGGGCCCGGGCGGACGTCGGTCAGCTCCACGCGGGACTCGGCGAGCTCCTCCAGCGCGGCGACCGTGCGCTCGTGGTCGCCCACGACCGGTGACGGGGACGGGGTGAAGTCCGGGTGCGAGGGGTGGCGGCGGCGGGCCGCGGCCAGCTCCGGGGACTCCCCGGAGAACTCGTCGGCGTCCGTGCCGGTCTCGGTCACCGGCTCCAGCGGCTCCAGGCTCGCGAAGTCGGCCTGGCGCGGCAGGAACAGCTCGCTGTCCGGCAGTCCGAGCAGGGAGGGCGCGTCTCCGGCGTCACGGGCCTCCTGGGCGGCCCAGAACGCCCGCGCCTCGGCCAGTTCCCGCTCCCGCTCCTCGGCGAGCGCCTGGGTCACGGCGGCGCGTATCTGCTCGGCGTCGGTGTGGCTGCGCGCGGCGGGCAGCAGGGCGCGCGCGGTGGCGGCGTGGTTCTCGGCCAGCTGCCTCTGCAGGGCCGCGACCTGGCGGCGCAGCACCAGGAGGGTGCGCAGGACGGCGACGCCCACGGCGCCGGTGGCGGCCGTGGTGAGCAGCAGGGCGATCGGCATGGCGCTCACTGACGTACTCCCGGGTTCAAGGTCGACCCCCGACTTCCTACATCAGCTTGAAGGGCGGACTAACCAGCTGTCAGTGCGTAACGTCACGAAACGGACAGGATTTCCACCCCGATGTTTACTGGCGAAACGGCGCTGACCTGCGTAAATACCTCAGTGGAAGGAGATAGGTTACATCCTGGGGGAGATTGGATCACAAAACGGCCCGGAACCCCATGGTTTCTTGGATTCCGGGCCGTTCGCTCACGCTGGGTGGTAATACGGCCACTGACGGTCTCTCAGTGGAGGAGGTGGGTCAGCTGAGGCGCTCGATGACCATCGCCATGCCCTGCCCGCCGCCGACGCACATCGTCTCCAGGCCGAACTGCTTGTCGTGCCACTGGAGGGAGTTGATGAGCGTGCCGGTGATGCGGGCGCCGGTCATGCCGAAGGGGTGGCCGACGGCGATGGCGCCGCCGTTGACGTTCAGCTTGTCGAGGTCGATGCCGAGGTCGCGGTAGGAGGGGATCACCTGGGCGGCGAAGGCCTCGTTGATCTCGACCAGGTCGATGTCGTCGATGGTCAGGCCGGCCCGCCGCAGCGCCTGCTGCGAGGCCTCGACCGGGCCGAGGCCCATGATCTCCGGGGAGAGGCCGGAGACACCGGTGGAGACGATGCGGGCGAGTGGGGTGAGGCCCAGCTCGCGGGCCTTGGTGTCGGACATGATGACGACCGCGGCGGCGCCGTCGTTGAGGGGGCAGCAGTTGCCGGCGGTGACGAGGCCGTCGGGGCGGAAGACGGGCTTGAGCCCGGCCACGCCCTCCATGGTCACGCCGGGCCGCGGGCCGTCGTCCTTGGAGACGACCGTGCCGTCGGGGAGGGTCACCGGGGTGATCTCGCGCTCCCAGAAGCCGTTGTTGATGGCCTTCTCTGCGAGGTTCTGCGAGCGGACTCCGAACTCGTCCATCTCCTCGCGGGTGATGCCCTTCCAGCGGGCGAGGTTCTCCGCGGTCTGGCCCATCGCGATGTAGGGGTCGGGCAGCAGCCCGTCCTCGCGCGGGTCGTGCCAGGTGGTGCCCTCCTGCTCGGCGACGGCGGCGGTGCGCGCCTCGGCCTCGGCGAAGAGCGGGTTGTGCGTGTCCGGGAGGCTGTCGGAGTTGCCCTTGGTGTAGCGGGAGACCATCTCCACGCCGGCCGAGATGAACACGTCGCCCTCGCCGGCCTTGATGGCGTGCAGGGCCATCCGGGAGGTCTGGAGGGAGGAGGAGCAGTAGCGGGTGATCGTGCAGCCCGGCAGGTGGTCCATGCCCATCTGCACGGCGACGATCCGGCCGAGGTTGTTGCCCTGCTCGCCGCCGGGGAGGCCGCAGCCGAGCATCAGGTCGTCGATGTCCCTGGGGTCCAGTTCCGGGACCTTGGCGAGGGCGGCCTGGATGATCGTGGCGGCGAGGTCGTCCGGGCGCAGGTCCTTGAGGGAGCCCTTGAAAGCGCGGCCGATGGGGGAGCGGGCAGTCGAGACGATGACGGCTTCGGGCATCACGGCTCCATTGGCGGTACGTGCGTACGGGAAGTACGGAGGGCGGGCAGGGCTGTCTGGGAAGTTACCCGTACGTATGGGCGGGGTCACGGGTGCTGGGGTGTGATCCTGGCCGCAACTTTCTAAGCGCTTGCTTTGGCCTTCGGCGACTGGGGGCGCAGAGGGCGCGGGTACGGTGAGGGCGCGGGCAGGTGGGGGTGGGCAGGTGGGGCGCTGGGAACTGCCGCCCACCACCGTTACGCCGAAGGAGTCGCAGGCGCCGGTCGTGGCTCCGGCACCCGGCGACGGCGACGGCGCTTCAACAGGGCCCACGGCCCGCGCGGTCCCGTCGGCATCGCTGCCGTGACCTCCGTGCCCGCCTCGGACGCCGCCTCGGCCGCCGCCCGGGCCACCGGCAGGAAGCCCTCACGCCGCGACGCGTCCGGACGCTCCTCCTCCGCAGGCCACATGCCCAGTGCCGCGCAGACCGTTGGCAGGACCGCCATGGCGGCGGTGGCATACCCCTCGGCAGAGGGGTGGTAGTTGTCGGGGCCGAACAGCTCCCGCGGGTTCGCCGCGAACTCGGGGCCCAGCAGGTCGCCCAGCGACACGGTGCGGCCCCCCTGCTCCACCGCCCCGATCGTCTGAGCCGCCGCCAGCTGCCGGGAGGCCCGGCGGGCCACCCAGCGCAGCGGCTGCTGGACCGGCTCGATGGTGCCCAGGTCGGGGCAGGTGCCGACGACCACTTCCGCGCCTGCCGTGCGCAGACGGCGTACCGCAGCCGACAAGTGCCGCACCGAGCGCGTCGGCGGCATCCGGTGCGTCACGTCGTTCGCGCCGATCATGATGACGCAGATGTCGAGCAGCTGGGCCGGATCGGCGAGCACCAGCGCCACCTGGCGGTCCAGGTCGTCCGACTGGGCACCCGGAAGGGCCACGTTCCGCAGCTCCACCGGACGCTCCGCCACCGCCGACAGGCCCGAGGCCAGCAGCGCGCCCGGCGTCTGCCCGGCCCGGTGGACGCCCTGCCCCGCGGCCGTGGAGTCGCCGAGCATGGCCAGCTTCAGAGGCGGTTCGCCGGGGGTGTCGTAGACATGGCCGTACAGCCCGTCCGCCACCGGCACGTGGTTGTCCGAGCCGTTGCCCACATGACGCTTGGCCATCTGCACCTCGGCCAGCAGCAGACCCACGGCGGCCGCCCCGACCACGCCGACCCCGCCGCCCCCGTATGCGGCGCCGGCCGCGATGCGCCGGGCCACCCTCGCCCTCGACATGCTCGTCATGCGTCGCCGCCACCTCCTTGTAGCCGTACATCCACTCCTTGCCCCGTACATACCGTCGCCCAATCTCGACGGGGAGTGAACGCACGTCCTTGCGGCCGCCCCGGGCCTTAGGCTGGCGGAACCACTACGACCACATCTTTTGCAGCAACCGGAGACAACGGTGCAATTCCACGACTCGATGATCAGCCTCGTCGGCAACACCCCGCTGGTGAGGCTCAACAACGTCACCAAGGGCATTCGGGCGACCGTCCTGGCGAAGGTCGAGTACTTCAACCCGGGCGGCTCCGTGAAGGACCGCATCGCCCTGCGCATGATCGAGGCGGCCGAGCAGAGCGGCGAGCTCAAGCCCGGCGGGACGATCGTCGAGCCGACCAGCGGGAACACCGGTGTGGGGCTTGCCATCGTGGCCCAGCAGAAGGGCTACAGGTGCATATTCGTGTGCCCGGACAAGGTCTCCACCGACAAGATCAACGTGCTGCGCGCGTACGGGGCCGAAGTGGTCGTCTGCCCGACCGCCGTGGCGCCGGAGCACCCGGACTCCTACTACAACGTCTCCGACCGGCTGGTGCGCGAGACCCCCGGCGCCTGGAAGCCCGACCAGTACTCCAACCCCAACAACCCCCTGTCGCACTATCACTCCACCGGCCCCGAGCTGTGGGAGCAGACGGAGGGAAAGATCACCCACTTCGTGGCCGGCGTCGGCACCGGCGGCACCATCTCCGGGACCGGGCGCTACCTGAAGGACGTCAGCGACGGCCGCGTCAAGGTCATCGGCGCCGACCCCGAGGGCTCGGTGTACTCCGGCGGTTCCGGGCGGCCGTACCTCGTCGAGGGCGTCGGTGAGGACTTCTGGCCCACCGCCTACGACCGGACCGTCGCCGACGAGATCGTCGCCGTGTCCGACAAGGACTCCTTCCAGATGACCCGGCGGCTGGCCAAAGAGGAGGGCCTGCTGGTCGGCGGCTCCTGCGGCATGGCCGTCGTGGCTGCCCTGCGGGTCGCCGAGCGGCTGGGCCCGGACGACGTCGTGGTCGTCCTCCTGCCCGACAGCGGGCGCGGCTACCTCAGCAAGATCTTCAACGACGAGTGGATGGCCGACTACGGCTTCCTGGAGGACGAGGGTCCGAGCGCGCGCGTCGGCGACGTCCTCAACGACAAGGAGGGCGGCTCCATCCCCTCCCTGGTCCACATGCACCCCGACGAGACCGTCGGTCAGGCCATCGAGGTGCTGCGCGAGTACGGCGTCTCGCAGATGCCGATCGTGAAGCCGGGCGCCGGTCACCCGGACGTCATGGCGGCGGAGGTCGTGGGGTCCGTGGTGGAGCGGGAGTTGCTCGATGCGCTGTTCACCCAGCGGGCGTCGCTGGAGGACCCGCTGGAGAAGCACATGTCCGCCCCGCTGCCGCAGGTCGGCTCCGGCGAGCCGGTCGCCGACCTGATGTCCGTGCTCGGTGCGGCGGACGCGGCGATCGTGCTGGTCGAGGGCAAGCCGACCGGTGTGGTCAGCCGGCAGGACCTGCTGGCCTTCCTGGCCAAGGGCGGAAAGCAGTAGCGAACGTCCGGTGAACCGGGCGTGTCGGCGGGGAACGTGCGGTGACCTCCGGCTGAGAGGAAGTCGCGGAAGTGGTACGAGCGTGTCACGTTCACGCAGCACCCGCTTAACACGGGTCCGGCAGATTAGTGGGTGCCGGCAGGGCGGTGGGGGTACCTCCCAGGTGTTGAGCACTGGGGGAGGCTCCGCGCCCCGGCCGGCGACCGAAACGGCGCCAAGGACCTCCGGAGCGGCTCCCGGACCTCCATGGACGCCACGGACGCGCAAGCCCGGCCCTGACCCGGCCCGCGTCCCTCGCGGGGACCGCCGTCGTCCCGCCCCCCGGCAACGGGGGTGCGGCGGTCCCCGCGCATGTTTTTGTGCGGCGGTCCCCGCGCATGTCTTTGTGCGGCCGTCGTCGCGTACGACACCAGCCGGCCCCGGCACGTCTACCTGCGGCAGATCAGGGTGCTGCCACCCGGCACGCGCAGCGGGGGGGAGGACGGTCAGTCCTCCCAGCCGTCGTCCTGGGAGGACCCGCGGCGCCGGCCGCCGAAGGCCGGGGTTGCTCCGCGCGGCCTGGACGGCGTTGACGCCGACGATGCCGAACCAGGCGCCGATGAGGCCGGGGAGGTGGGGCGGTGCCGGCGCCGATCGCGGACAGCGGGACCGCCAGCACCAGCGAGACGATGCCGAAGCCGAAGCGCTCGCCCCAGGAGTCGGTGGCCTTCGGCGACCGGGAGTCCCGGGCCACCGTCATCTGCTGCTCGGCGAGCTGTCGGCGCACCCGGCGCTCGACTGCGCCGTCGATGCGCTGGTCGACCTTCTCCAGGAACGAGTCGACCAGCGCGGACTCGTACTCCTCGCCCAGTTCCCTGCGGGCCTGCAGGGTGGCGTTGAGTTCCTTCTTCAGGTCGGCGTCCCGCGTGTCCATTCCGGTCATGCGGTCCACGTCAGGGAGCCGGGACGCCCGCCACAGTAGGGATAGCCCCCCTGTTCGGCGTAGGGCCCGCAGGGAGGACGCCGAGGGACTCCAGCGCCTTGCGGTGGCTGTGGTCGACGCCGGTGATGCGGACCTCGATGCCCCGGCCGCGCAGCTCGCCGACCGCGTCCTTCAGCGCCAGCGCGCCGGTGGCGTCGACCGCGGTCAGGCCCGACAGCCGCAGGTCGACGGCCGAGACGCCGTCGTGCACGTCGCCGAGGCTGCGGCGCAGGCGGTGGGCGCCGGCGAACAGCAGCGGGCCGTCGAAGCGGTATGTCACCGTGCCCGCGCCGCCGGGCAGTTCGTCGGCGGCGGCCGGGGTGAGCCGGGTGCCGCGCACCGCCGCGCGCAGCGCCAGCAGCACCGAGACGCCGAGGCCGATCAGCACCGCGCGCACCAGGTCGAGGGCGAGGGTGGAGGCAGCGGTCAGGCCGAGGACCAGGGCGTCCCCGCGGGTGGCCCGCGCCATCGCGCGGACCGTGTCCGTCTCCACCATCCGTACGGCCGTGGCGAGCAGCACCCCGGCCAGCGAGGCCAGCGGGATATGGCCCACCAGCGGGGCCGCCACCGCCACGATCCCGGCGAGGATCAGCGCGTGGGAGAGGGCGGCCAGGCGGGAGGCGGCGCCGGTGCGGACGTTGACCGCCGTGCGGGCGATCGCGCCCGTCGCCGGGACGCCGCCGAAGAGCGGGGCCGCGAGGTTGGCGATGCCCTGGCCGAAGAGCTCCTTGCCGGGGTCGTGGCGTTCGCCGGGGCGCATGCCGTCCGCCACGGAGGCGGACAGCAGCGACTCCAGAGCGGCCAGGGCGGCGACCGCGGCGGCGGGCGCGAGGAGGGAGGGGACGCGGGACACGTCCAGGAAGGCCAGGGAGGGGGCCGGGAGGGACGCGGGGAGCGTGCCGATGCGGGTGACGTGCAGGTGCAGGGCCTCGGCGACGGCGGTCGCGGCGGCGACGGCCACGAGGGAGAAGGGCACGGCCGGCTTCCAGCGGGCGCCCGCGAGCATCAGCGCGGCCGATCCGAGGGCGAGGAGCGGGGCCGGCCACTGCTGAGCCCGCCCGAACCCCTCGGCCGCCCGCGCCGCGACGACGGCGACCTGCTCACCGGGCGGCGTGGGCACACCGAGCGCCGCCGGCACCTGCTGCAGGGCGATCACACAGGCGATCCCGATGGTGAAACCGGCGATCACCGGTGCGGGCACGTACGCCATCGCCGCTCCCGCCCGCGCGAAGGCCAGCGCCAGCAGCATCACCCCGGCGATCAGACCGACGGTGAGGACGCCCGCGGCGCCGTACCGGTGCACGATCGGCACGAGGACCACCGTCATCGCGCCGGTGGGTCCGCTGACCTGGCGCGCGGAACCGCCGAAGAGCGCGGCGAGGGCTCCGGCGACGATCGCGGTGGCGAGGCCCGAGGCGGCACCGAGCCCGGAGGTGACCCCGAAACCCAGGGCGAGGGGGAGGGCGACGACGGCGACGGTGAGTCCGCACATGAGGTCGCGCCGGGGCGTGCGGGTCATGGAGCGGAGGTCGGCGGGGGAGGGCAGGACGGACAGAGCGCGGGTGAGGTTCATGTCTTCTTCGCGTGAGGGAGGGAGGGGGAGAGGTCGGGGCAGCTCAGGGCAGCAAGGAGACGAGCCCCGTGTCGAGGTCGAAGCGAGCCGCCGCGACGTGCGCCGACGTGAAGGCGGGGTCGGCGCGGATCGCGTCGCGGACCCAGGCCGTGTGGGCCCGCATGGTGTGTTCGGCCCAGTCGCCGGGCAGCGCCCGCGTCCGGTGGGCGGCGGGGATGATCTCGTCCACCAGCAGGACCAGATGGCCGGGCACCGGGGCCCCCGTCCGCAGGTGCTCCAGCGTCGCCGCGACCGCCCCGCACCGCTCGTGCCCCAGCACCAGCACCAGCGGGATGCGCAGCTCCTCAACCCCGTACTGGATGGAACCGAGCACCGCCTCGTCCAGGACCTGCCCGGCGGTCCTTATGCACAGCAGGTCCCCGAGCCCCTGGTCGAAGACCAGCTCCGGCGGCACCCGGGAGTCGACGCACCCGACGACCACCGCGAAGGGATGCTGCCCGGTGGCCAGCAGATGTCGCCGCCGGCTCCCCTCGTGAGGGTGCCGGGGGCGGCCGGTGGCGTACCGCCGGTTGCCCGCGAGCAGTTCGTCGAGCGCCTCGTGGGCGGCGGGCGGCGGGCGGGAAGGGCTGTCGGCGACGGTCGGCGCATGGCCGCCCGCCGCCGTCGCGGGGGCTGCGGCCAGTGCGCCGACGGCGGTGGCCGTCAGAAAAGCCCTGCGGTTGGAGGCCATGACGCTTCCTCAGGAGTCGTGCGTGTAGCGCCTGCTCACGGTAAGCGCACGGGGTGTCACGGTGAGTGCCCGTTTAACGACACTTGGTCGATCCCTTGCCCGCCCTGTATGACCTCATGCAGAGTTCTTGGTGTCTGAATAGGTAGTGGTCGGGGAGTACTCTCCCGGGGCGTCGAGGACATCTGGAGGGGGAGAGCACGTCATGAGCGTGACCGACAGCCCTGCCGCACGGCTGCAGGCGCTCTTCGAGGGGCACCGGCTCACGCCGACCCAGCGGCGCATCGCGCACAGCATGGTGCGGCGGGCCGCCGACGTGCCCTTCCTGTCCAGCGTCGAGCTGGCGGAACTGGCCGGGGTCAGCCAGCCGTCCGTGACCCGCTTCGCCGTCGCCCTCGGCTTCGACGGCTACCCGGCACTGCGCCGGCACCTGCGCGAGGTGGCGCCCGCCGAACCGGCGGCGGAGTCGGCGTCGTACAACGAATACCAGCAGGCCGTCGCGGCCGAGATCGAGAACCTGAAGCACCTGTCGGAGGCGCTGGCCGATCCGCGGCCGGTGCAGAAGGCGGGACGGGTCCTCGCCGCCTCGCGCCCGCTGCCCGTCCTCGGCCTCAGGGCCGCGGCCTCCCAGGCGTACGGCTTCGCATACTTCGCCGCCAAGGTGCACCCGGACGTACGGCTGCTCAACGAGGGCGGCACGATGATCCACGACCGCATCGACGGTGCGGTACGGGCGGGTGCCTCGGCGCTGCTGTGCTTCGCGCTGCCGCGGCACCCGCGCGAGGTCGTCGACACCCTCGCCTACGCCAAGGACGCGGGGCTGACCGTCGTCACGGTCGCGGACTCGGCCTTCGCACCGGTCGCGAAGCACTCCGACCTCCTGCTGCCCGCCGCCGTCGGCACCGCGCTCGCTTTCGACACCGCGTGCGCGCCGATGCTGCTCGGCCGGGTCCTGCTGGAGGCCATGTGCGACGACCTGCCGGACGCGCAGGCACGCCTGGAGGAGTTCGACGCGAAGGCGGCGGCGCGGGGGCTGTTCGTGGAGTGAGAAGCTGCCGGGAACGCTGCGGCGCGCTCTCAGATTCGTCTCACCAATCCTCGCTAACCTGCCCGCCCGAACGGAGTGTGCCGGGACGACAAGGACGATGAGGAGGCAGCACGTGGCACGCGGAGGTCAGGGACTGGCTCGGGTGGCCGTCGTCGTACGGGCCGGAGCGGCACCGCTGTGGTGGCTCGGGGTGTGCGCGACGGGGATCGGTCTGCTGGTGCCGGGGCTGACCGGGCGTCGGATCGGTGTCATGGCAGGGGCCGCGCTGTTCCTCGTGACCGCGGCCGTCGTGGCGTGCGTCCGCCGTCGGCGCTACGCCACCCTCGCGCGCGGCGCCGCCCGCGCCGGACGGCACGACGTGCTCCAGGACCGCGCCGTCAGTATCCGCAACTGGCGCCGGGGGCACCGCTGGTGGCTGCTGCTCGCCTTCGTGGCCGCGCTGGGCAGCGCGTTCGCCGTACCCGCGGCGGGCGGGATGCTGCTGGCCGGTGCCGGGACCGGGCTGCGGCTGAAGGCCGCGTGGCTCGGGCGGCGGGAGCGGGCCGGAGAGACGCTGCTGTGGGTGCGCGTCGACTGGCTCGACAAGCGCGGCGGACGCCCCGCGGGCAAGGCGGTCAAGGCCTACCGCAGCACGGGCATCGCGGCGGGCGACGCGGCCCCGGGCGGGGCGCGCCGCCGCACCGCGGCGCTCGTCTAGCAGGGGTCGGGGGTCAGACCTCCAGGTCCTCCTCGATCTTCTTCAGCTGGTGGCGGGCCATCGCCAGGTTGGCCCGCTTGGCGTCCAGGACGAGGTAGAGGAAGAGGCCGTTGCCGCCGCGCCCGCTGATCAGGCGGAGCAGGTGGTACTGGTCGGACAGTGTGATCAGGATGTCCTCGATCTGGCCCCTGAGCCCGAGGTGCGGAAACGGCCCGGTGTGCTGCTGGGGGCCAGGGCGAAGAACGCCGCGTCGTACAGGGCGCCCAGGTGGCACAGCTCCAGCTCGCCCTCGGTGAGGCGGCCGGCGTCCACCAGGATGCGGCCGGCCGGGTGGTCGTCGTCGGCGCGGGCCACCGCCTCCTGCCAGGCCTCGGCGTCGAGGGTACCGTGGGCCGTGAGGAGCACGCCGAGGCCCGGGGCGAACGGGTCTCGGCGTGCACCACTTGGCCCTCGGCGAGGTGAAGCGTGCCGCGCTCGCGGCCCAGGACGCCGGTGGCCTGCTCGGCGGCGAGCCGGGTCAGCATGGGTGAGACGCCGCCCCAGGGCCGCTCGCGGGCCGCGGCCCTGTCCCGCACCGGCAGGGGCGGCGGTGGAGTCGCCTTGACCACGGTCATCCCAGCACCAGCCGTCCGGCCATCTCGCCCAGCCGGATGCGGGCCAGCGCGAGGTTGCCCTCCGCGCGGGTCAGCCACAGGTGCAGGAAGACGCTGCTGTCGAAGGACGTCCGCACGAACCGCGGCAGGTGGTAGCTGTCGCGGTTGCTGATGATCAGGTCCTCGACCGGAGGGTCGGCGTCGTCGGTGCCGTCGGCGGGCGTGAAGGCGCCGTGCTCGGCGGCCAGCCGGGCCAGCTCGGCGGCCTCCGCCGCGGTCGCCTCGTGGTCGCCGCCCGGCGACTCACCGACGGTGCCCAGGGCCAGTCCGCTGGTCCAGTCGACCAGCGCGGCACCCCGGGCACCGGGCAGTCGCATGGCTTCCAGCAGGCACTCGTCGATTCCGGGCACCGTGGCTCCCCTCCCGCCTGGCGTTCGGCTGAGTGACACCGACGCTACGCACCGTGTGTGCGAGGGGTGAGGGTTCTGGCATTTTCCGGTGGAACATGCGCCAGGCGGCTAAGGTGGGTCAACTGAGCTCGTTTCCGGACCAGTTGAACGGCGCGTCCACCGGGGGGCGTCAAGGGCGCCCGGGCACGGGAAGCGTGGTGAGGGCGCTCGCGTGCGCCCCTCCCGACTCGGCCACAATCTCGTCGAGCGCCTGTGGCTCCCGTACGGTCGCGAAGGCGACACCGCCGGAGGCGTCCGGGGCGAAGCCGTGGATGCCGGGCCGGGCGAGGGAGTTGTAGGCGTAGTGGTGCGCGAAGTAGTACGCGCCGGTGTCCAGCGCCGCCGCGTAGTCGCCCTGTTCCAGCAGCGGCAGCGCGCGCCC
Organism: Streptomyces sp. NPDC005202; assembly: GCF_040608235.1. Taxonomy (NCBI): domain Bacteria; kingdom Bacillati; phylum Actinomycetota; class Actinomycetes; order Kitasatosporales; family Streptomycetaceae; genus Streptomyces; species Streptomyces sp. NPDC005202. Next base: position 100,176 of record NZ_JBEXHW010000017.1, read on the forward strand.
CTCGGCGAGCAGGTCGCCCGCGAAGCAGGCGGGCCCGGCGACGTCCTGCACCACCTCGGGCCCCGACTTGGGCCGCCCCTTCGCGTCGTACGCGGCGATGCGCAGCGGCCACGCCGCCGGCGCGTACACCGTCCGCGTCGCGACCTGCACGCCCGCGTGCGTGACGGCGACCGGCCGCCCGCCGGCGCTCTTGGTGTACTCCACCCGCGCCACCACCGTGCCGTGCTTGGCCAGCAGTGACCGCCCGAACTCGGTCACCAGGCCGTACCGCCCGTCGAACAGCCCCGGCACCGCCTCGCTCAGCAGCCGCGCGTACTGCGCGTACGTCGGTGTCGTCGCCTCCGAGCTGAAGTTCACCGGCAGTCCGCCACCGATGTCGAGGGTGTCGATCTGCCGCCGCCCGGCGCGCGCGTTGATCTCCTCGGCGAGCGCGTACGTCTCCGCCACGCCCTGTGCCATAAGGGAGAGCGGGATGCCCTGGGAGCCGGTGTGGGCGTGCAGCCGGGTCAGCCACGGGCGGTCCAGGCATGCGCGCACCACCCACTCGCGCGCCCCTTCGTCGCGCAGCGCCACCCCGAACTTCGAGGTCGCCGTCGCCGTCGACAGCGCCTCGATGGAGCCCCCGCCGACCTGCGGGTTCACGCGGATGCCGAGCGGGGAGCGGGTGGGGCCCGACCGAGCCAGGGCGTCGATGCGGTTCAGCTCCTGCGGGTTGTCCGCGTTGACGGCGATGCCGAGCGCCAGCGCCTCGCGCAGCTCGGCCGGCGTCTTCGCGGGCGAGTCGAGGACGGTGCGGGCGGGCGGGATCCCGGCCGCCCGCGCCAGCGCCAGCTCGCCCGGGCTCGCCACCTCGGCGCCGATGCCCTCCTCCCGCAGCAGCCGCAGCACCGGCACGAGCGGGGTCGCCTTCACCGCGAAGGCGTGCAGCACCGGCGTCCCCGGCGCCACCACCGCGTCGAACGCCGCCCGCAGTGCCGCCGCCGACTCCCGGATGCCCGTGACGTCGAGCAGACCGACGATGGGGGTGTCCGGTCCGACCAGCCCCTGCTCCACCGCGGCCCGCACCGCCTCGTCCCGCCGGGCGGCCCGCTCGCCGTCCGCCTCGCTCACCCCGTCGCCGTAACCGTTGTCCATGCCGTCCCCCGTCCTGTCGCTGTCGGCGTTCCTACATCCAGCCATCATCCAGGGTGCACCCGCGTCGGCCCACCAACGTATTGACTAGTTCTATTCAGAAGGACAGGATGTGAATAGTCACAGCAACAATTCGCCGGGAGCAATCCGCTAGGAGGCAGACCATGTCAGGACCCCGCCCCGTACGAGCGCCGCGCGGTAGGGAACTGAGCGCCCTGGGATGGCAGCAGGAAGCCGCCCTGCGGATGCTCCAGAACAACCTCGACCCCGAGGTCGCCGAGCACCCCGACAAACTCGTCGTCTACGGCGGCACCGGCAAGGCGGCCCGGGACTGGCGCTCCTTCGACGCCATGGTCCGCACGCTGAAGACCCTCAAGGCCGACGAGACCATGCTCGTCCAGTCCGGCCGTCCCGTCGGCGTCATGCAGACCCACGAGTGGGCCCCGCGCGTGCTCCTTGCCAACTCCAACCTCGTCGGCGACTGGGCCAACTGGGAGGAGTTCCGCCGCCTGGAGGCCCTCGGTCTGACCATGTACGGCCAGATGACCGCCGGCTCCTGGATCTACATCGGCACCCAGGGCATCCTCCAGGGCACCTACGAGACCTTCGCCGCCGTCGCCGCGAAGAAGTTCGGCGGCTCGCTCGCCGGGACCATCACCCTGACCGCCGGCCTCGGCGGCATGGGCGGCGCCCAGCCGCTCGCGGTGACGATGAACGACGGCGTGGCGATCTGCATCGACTGCGACCCGCGTGCCATCGAGCGCCGCATCGAGCACCGCTACCTCGACGTCAGGGCCGACTCCCTCGACCACGCCCTCCAACTGGCCGTCGAGGCCCGCGACGCCCGCCGCCCGCTGTCCATCGGCGTCCTCGGCAACGCCGCCGAGCTCGTCCCCCAACTGCTCGCCATGGGCGCCCCGATCGACATCGTCACCGACCAGACCTCCGCCCACGACCCGCTGGCGTACCTGCCGCTCGGCGTCGACTTCGACGACATGGCCTCCTACGCCGCCAAGGACCCGGCCGGCTTCACCACCCGGGCCCGCGAGTCCATGGCCAGGCACGTCGAGGCGATGGTCGGCTTCATGGACGCCGGTGCCGAGGTCTTCGACTACGGCAACTCCATCCGCGGCGAGGCGCAACTGGCCGGGTACGACCGGGCGTTCGCCTTCCCCGGCTTCGTCCCCGCCTACATCCGGCCGCTGTTCTGCGAGGGCAAGGGCCCCTTCCGGTGGGCCGCTCTGTCCGGTGAGGCCTCCGACATCGCCAGCACCGACAAGGCGATCCTGGAGCTCTTCCCCGAGAACGAGTCCCTGGCCCGCTGGATCAGGATGGCCGGGGAACGGGTCCACTTCCAGGGCCTGCCCGCGCGCATCTGCTGGCTCGGCTACGGCGAACGCGACAAAGCCGGTGAGCGCTTCAACGACATGGTCGCGAGCGGCGAGCTCGCCGCGCCGATCGTCATCGGCCGCGACCACCTCGACTGCGGCTCCGTCGCCTCCCCCTACCGCGAGACCGAGGCCATGCTCGACGGCTCCGACGCGATCGCCGACTGGCCGCTGCTCAACGCCATGGTCAACGTGGCCTCCGGCGCGTCCTGGGTCTCCATCCACCACGGCGGCGGCGTCGGCATGGGGCGGTCCATCCACGCCGGCCAGGTCACCGTGGCCGACGGCACGAAGCTCGCCGGGGAGAAGATCCGGCGGGTGCTGACCAACGACCCCGGGATGGGCGTGATCCGGCACGTGGACGCCGGATACGACATCGCTGAGTCGGTGGCGAGCGAGCGGGGCGTCCGCGTCCCGATGCGTGAAGGTGACCAGGCGTGACCTTCCACAGCATGTGGGCGGAGCTGCTGCCGATCGGCCGTAGCTCCGCCTCCGGCGGCTACCGCCGATTCGCCTGGACCGGTGCCGATGCCGAGTGCCGGGCCTGGTTCCAGGAGCAGGCCGAGGCCCGTGGGCTCGTCCACGAAGTCGACCGGAACGGGAATCAGTGGGCCTGGCTCGGCGACCCCGCCCAAGGGGATGCCGTCGTCACCGGGTCGCACCTCGACTCCGTGCCCGACGGCGGGGCCTTCGACGGGCCCCTCGGGGTCGTGTCGGCGTTCGCTGCGCTCGACGAACTGCGCGACCGGGGAGCGCAGTTCACCAGGCCCCTCGCCATCGTCAACTTCGGCGATGAAGAGGGTGCCCGGTTCGGGCTGGCGTGTGTCGGATCGCGGCTGACCGCCGGGCGGCTCACCGTCGAGCAGGCACACCGGCTGACCGACGGGGACGGGGTCACGCTGCCGCAGGCCATGGAGGCCGCCGGATACGACCCGGATGCCATCGGGCCCGACCCGGAGCGGCTCGCCCGCATCGGGGCGTTCGTCGAGCTGCATGTCGAGCAGGGGCGGGCCCTCGACCTCACCGGAGACGCCGTGGGCGTGGCCGGCGCGATCTGGCCGCACGGGCGGTGGCGGTTCGACTTCCGGGGCGAGGCCAACCACGCCGGCACGACCCGGCTCGTCGACCGGCGCGACCCGATGCTGTCGTACGCCGGGACCGTGCTCGCCGCCCGGCGCGAGGCGCAGCTCGCCGGTGCCGTAGCCACCTTCGGCAAGATCGCCGTCGAACCGAACGGCGTCAACGCGATCCCCTCCCTGGTGCGCGGCTGGCTCGACTCCCGCGCCGCCGACCAGGACACCCTCGACACCGTGGTCACCGGTATCGAGAAGGCGGCCCGCGAGTACGCCGCGGTCCACGGCGTCGACCTCGACGTCGTCCGCGAGTCGTTCACACCCGTCGTCGAGTTCGACCACGCCCTGCGCGACGAACTGGCCCGCATCCTGGGCAAGGACACCGACCTGAAGGTGCCCGTCCTCGGCACGGGCGCCGGACACGACGCCGGGATCCTCTCCGGGAGCATCCCGACCGCCATGCTGTTCGTGCGCAACCCCACCGGCGTCTCGCACTCCCCGGCCGAGTTCGCGGCCGAGGACGACTGCGTGGCCGGGGTGCGCGCACTCGCCGACGTACTGGAAGGGCTGGCCTGCAGGTGACGCAGACGTACTGGCTGGAGCATGCCTGGCTCGGCACCCACGTCGAGCCGGGCGTGGCACTCGACGTACGGGACGGCCGTATCGCGGCCTTGCGGACGGACGTCCCCGCCCCGCCGCAGGGCGCCGAGGTGCTGCGCGGCCTCACCCTGCCGGGGCTCGCCAACACCCACAGCCATGCCTTCCACCGGGCCCTGCGCGGCACCGTTCAGGTTGGCTCCGGGACCTTCTGGACCTGGCGCGAGGTCATGTACACCACGGCCGACCGGCTCACCCCCGAGACGTACCACGCGCTCGCCCGCGCCGTGTACGCCGAGATGGCCCTGGCCGGCATCACCGCCGTAGGCGAGTTCCACTACGTCCACCACGCCCCGGGCGGCAGGCCGTACGCCGATCCGAACGCCATGGGCGCGGCCCTGGTCGAGGCCGCCGCCGAAGCCGGCATCCGCATCACCCTACTCGACACCTGCTACCTCTCCTCCGGCTTCGGACAGCCGCCCACCGCGCACCAGCTCCGCTTCTCCGACGGAACGGCCGAGGCCTGGGCCGAACGCTGTTCAGTTCTCAAGGAACGGGACCACGCGCGGATCGGGGCCGCCGTCCACTCCGTACGGGCCGTGCCCGCGCGGGAGCTCGCGACGGTGGCGCGGTGGGCGGAGGAGCGGCGGGCACCGCTCCATGTGCACCTGTCCGAGCAGACCGCCGAGAACGACGCCTGCCGAGCCGCCCACGGGTGCACTCCGACCCGGCTCCTCGCCGACCACGGCGTCCTCGGCCCGCGCACCACCGGCGTGCACAACACGCACCTCACCGACGAGGACATCGCCCTCCTCGGCGGCTCCGGCACCGGCACCTGCATGTGCCCGACCACCGAGCGGGACCTGGCCGACGGCATCGGACCCGCCGTCGCCCTGCAGAAGGCCGGCTCGCCGCTCTCCCTCGGCTCCGACAGCCACGCCGTCATCGACCTGCTCGAAGAGGCACGCGCGATGGAGCTGAACGAGCGGCTGCGCACCCGCATCCGCGGCCACTGGACCGCTGCCGCCCTGCTGCGGGCCGCCACCGCCGACGGCCACGCGGCCCTCGGCTGGAGCGACGCGGGCAGCCTCGCCCCCGGCGCCCTCGCCGACTTCACGACGATCGTGCTGGACTCGGTCAGAACAGCGGGGACGCTGCCCAGGCTCGCCGCCGAGACGGCCGTATTCGCGGCGACGGCAGCGGACGTACGCCACACCGTCGTCGCAGGACGTCACGTCGTACGCGACGGGGCGCACACCCTCGTTCCCGACGTGCCGCAGGCCCTCGCGGCCGCCGTCGAAGCCCTGCGCGGCTGACCGCCCCCGCACCGGCTCCCGCCCTCGCACCGACCCCCGCCCTCGCACCGACCCCCGCCCCCGCACCGACACCCCCGCCCCCGCCCACGAGGACGTCATGAGCAGCACGACCGGCAGCAACGGCACGACCACCGTCATCACCAACATCGCCACGCTGGTCACCAACGACCCCTCCCTCGGTGACGGATCCGCGCTCGGCCTGATCCGGGACGCGGCCGTGGTCATCGACGGCGACCGCATCGCGTGGACCGGTGAATCCAGCAAAGCACCCGCCACTGACAATCGGGTCGACGCCGGCGGCCGGGCGGTGATCCCGGGCTTCGTCGACTCCCACTCCCACCTGGTCTTCGCGGGCGACCGCACCGAGGAGTTCAACGCCCGCATGTCGGGCCGGGCCTACAGCGCGGGCGGCATCCGCACGACGGTCGCCGCCACCCGCGCCGCGACCGACGAGGAACTGGAGGCCAACCTCACGCGTTACCTCGCCGAGGCCCTGCGCCAGGGCACGACCACGCTCGAGACGAAGTCCGGCTACGGCCTGACCGTCGAGGACGAGGCCCGCGCCCTGCGCATCGCCGCCCGCCACACCGACGAGGTCACCTACCTCGGCGCCCACATCGTCTCCCCGGACTACGCCGAGGACCCGGCCGGCTATGTCGCCCTCGTCACCGGCGAGATGCTCGACGCCTGCGCCCCGCACGCCCGCTGGATCGACGTCTTCTGCGAGAAGGGTGCCTTCGACGGCGAGCAGGCCCGCGCGATCCTCACCGCAGGGAAGGCCAAGGGCCTGCACCCGCGCATCCACGCCAACCAGCTCTCCTACGGCCCCGGCGTCCAGCTCGCCGTCGAGGTCGACGCGGCCAGCGCCGACCACTGCACCCACCTGACGGACGCGGACGTCGACGCGCTCGCGAACAGCCGTACCGTCGCCACCCTGCTCCCCGGCGCCGAGTTCTCCACCCGCGCCCAGTGGCCCGACGCCCGCCGCCTCCTGGACGCCGGCGTCACGGTCGCCCTGTCCACGGACTGCAACCCGGGCTCGTCCTTCACCTCCTCCGTCCCCTTCTGCATCGCCCTCGCCGTCCGCGACATGGGCATGACCCCGGACGAGGCGCTCTGGTCGGCCACGGCCGGCGGAGCCACGGCCCTCCGCCGCACCGACATCGGCCGCCTCGCCCCCTGCGCCTACGCCGACCTGGCCCTCCTCGACGCCCCCAGCCACGTCCACCTGGCCTACCGTCCGGGCGTCCCCCTGGTCACGGGCGTGTGGCGACGAGGGGTGCGCGTGGTCTGAGCGAGGCGGCAAGCCGCGTCGACGCGAGGCAGCAGGGGCACCTGTGCGGCGCGTGGTCTGAGCGTGGCGGCAGGGGCACCTGTGCGGCGCGAGGCCTGATCAGGAGGCCCCCGCCCGCCACCGCTGCTCCGGGCCGCCGGACAGCGGGTCCAGGGACAGTTCGCCGTCGCCGTTCGGGGTGAGGGCGGTCTCGATGGCGATGGCCGGGCGGATCACGCCGTCCGGATCCACGGTGAACCTCAGGTTCTGGCCGTGGTCGCCGTCGACCGAGTCGCACCCCCAGATGCCGACGCCGTTGTCCACGGAGCCGCGGCTGTCGAGGCAGAAGTCGGGGTCGGCGTACGACTGCAGGACGCCGCGCGCGGAGTCGACCCGCCAGCGCTGGGTGCGGGAGGAGTTGCAGGGCGCCGTGACGACGTCCGTGCCGTTGTCGAAGTCACCGGCCACGTCCAGGCAGCGGCCCGAGGCGACGTTGACCACCTGGGCGTAGGCGGCGCTCGGCGGGTATGTGGGGGAGGGGGTCGGGGTCGGCTTCGGGCGGACCGTCCGGGAGGGGCGCGGACTGGGCTTCGCCGACGGCTTCCTGGAGGTCGGAGAGGGCGAGGGCGTCGGCGGGGGCGCCGACACCGTCGCGGTCACCGTGACCTGCGGAGGCGGCGTGGGTGTGGTCACCGAGCCGGCCGAGCGCTGGTGCTGCGAGCCGCCGCCGCCCGAGGTCAGGAGGAAGAGGAGCAGGGGTGCCAGGGCCACGCCGAGCGCGGCCGAGGCGAGGACGTAGCGGCGGGGCGGCGGCCACGTGGCGCTCCGCGTGACGGCCCTGGCGCGCGGCGCGGTCGGGCGCCGCGTCACGTACGCCGTGCCGCCGCACGGCAGCAGGCCCTCGGCCAGTACGGTGCGCGGGGTGTCGCGCAGGGCGGTCTGCTCCTCGAACGCGGCCGTGCAGTGGGCGCAGTGCGCCATGTGGGCCTGAAGGTCGGCGCTGTGACGCGGGTTGTCCGGCCGTACCGACTCCTCGATCAGCCGGCGGAAGTCTCCGCAGCGTGGGTCGTCGGACGCGGCGAGGCGGGACCTCAGACACGCCTGGGCCATGGCCTGGAGCGCCTGGGGAGTGCCGTACACCACGTCCTCGCGGGTGAGGCCGAGGAAGGCGGCCGTGCGCTCCTCGGGCTCCTGCTCCACGATCCCGTACCAGACCAGGCCCTGGGCACGGGTCGGCAGGGTGTGGAACGCCGCGAGCAGGGGCGGGACGGGGCCTTCGGGGCCCGCCGTGTTCAGCACCAGCAGCAGCCCGGCATCCAGGCCGCCGGACCGCTCGTCGCGCGCCCAGGAGGCGGCCAACCGGCCGGTCAGCAGCAGGAGGTGCAGCCGCAGCGGAACGCCCGGGTCCGCGCCCCGGGCCGTCTCGCGGGCCGCCAGGGTGAACGCCTGCGCCGCGAGCTGCCGGGCCGCCGACTCGCTCGCCGTGCACTGACGCGCGTAGGCGAGGACCGAGGGGCGGTGGCGGGCGCGCAGTTCCTGCAACGCCGGATAGACGGTCGGCGTGTTCGCGCGCAGCAGCTCGGTGAGCTGCGCGTCGGACGCGCCCGCATGCACCCCGCCGCCCGCGTCCCCGGTCTCGACGTCGTTGTCGGTCCCGTCGGCCCGAGCCATCCACCTGCCTCCTCGCACCCCGGTGCGGCTGCCGCGTGTTCGCGGCGGCCGGCCCCGGAGCCCTGACGTACCGGCCAGTTTGCGGGTGACCATAGTGATGGATGAGGCCCTTGGGGGAAAGAGGTTCCCACAAGTAACCAAAGGGCGCGCAGGTGAGCTTCCTGAGGATGCGGCAGAACTCCTGAGGGTGTCCTGCCGACGGCCGTCCGGCGCCGCGCACGGCACCGGACGGACACCGTCACTTCTCGGCCGTCGCGACCCTCACGTCACGACGACGGCCGGCCCGGGCTGGGACGCGGTCGGAGACCGTCACGTCACGGCCGTCGCGACCGTCATTCCTCGACCGTCGCGACCGTCACTCCTCGACCGTCAGGCCCTTGCGCAGTCGCACCAGCGTCCGCGACAGCAGCCGTGAGACGTGCATCTGCGAGATGCCGAGCTCCTCGCCGATCTCCGACTGGGTCATGTTCGCGACGAACCGCAGGGACAGGATCTTCCGGTCCCGGGAGGGGAGTTCGGCGATCAGCGGCTTCAACGACTCGACGTACTCGATGCCTTCGAGCCCGTGGTCCTCGTAGCCGATGCGGTCGGCGAGTGCGCCCTCGGAGTCGTCCTCCTCCGGCTGTGCGTCCAGCGACGAAGCGGTGTACGCGTTCGACGCCGCCATGCCCTCCACGACCTCGTCGTTGGAGATGCCGAGGCGCTCGGCGAGCTCCGCCACCGTCGGGGCGCGGTCGAGCTGCTGGGCCAGTTCGTCCCCGGCCTTGGCCAGGTCGAGCCGGAGCTCCTGCAGCCGGCGCGGTACGCGCACGGACCACGAGGTGTCGCGGAAGAAGCGCTTGATCTCGCCGATGATGGTGGGCATCGCGAACGTGGGGAACTCGACGCCGCGAGAGAGTTCGAAGCGGTCGATCGCCTTGATCAGGCCGATGGTGCCGACCTGGATGATGTCCTCCATCGGCTCGCTGCGGGAGCGGAAGCGGGAGGCGGCGAACTTGACCAGGGCGAGGTTGAGTTCGACGAGGGTGTTGCGGACGTAGGAGTACTCGTGGGTGCCTTCCTCGAGGGATTCCAGCCGCTCGAAGAGGGTCTTGGACAGGGCCCGGGCGTCGTCCGGCGCCACTTCGTCGTACGGGGGGATGTCCGGAAGTCCGGCCAGCGCGCCGTCCTCATCGGCCCGCTCGGCGCTCAGGGGATGAAGCTCGATGGGATCCAGGTGGTCCGGAGGGGATGCCGACGTCGCCCTCTGGGTATGCGATGCGTCGAGCCGGGGTGACATGATGTCCTCCATCGTTCTCGGCATATGGCTGCCGAAGCCAGTTCGTGCACTGCGGTGTGCGGCGCCTCCAAAGCCGGCCGTGTCGGGTACGTGTCTCTACTAGCCCTACCCGCTTTCCCAAGGCCACCGCAAGTGCGTTCTGTGTAGGTATGTCTGAGTGTGTGCGCTTGTTCGGGTGTCGGAGTGTGTGAGGAAGGCGTAGTGTTCGAGGGCGTCAGTCAGCAGCCAAGACCTCGGGAGAGAGACGGCATGGACCGCGGGACGGTCGGCAGCGCACAGTCGGGCCGGCTTCTGGTGGAGGTGCGGCAAGAGGGTTCCAGTGCCGTCGTGACACCGGCGGGTGAGCTCGACCATCACACCGCCGACCTGTTGCGCGAGCCCCTCGAGGACTGCCTGGACAAGGGGCACTCGCGGCTCGTCGTGGACTGCTCGCGCCTGGAGTTCTGCGACTCCACGGGGCTGAATGTGCTGCTCGGCGCCCGCCTGAAGGCGGAGGCCGCCGGGGGTGGCGTACATCTCGCCGGGATGCTGCCGGTGGTCGCGCGCGTGTTCGAGATCACGGGGGCGGACGCCGTCTTCACCGTGCACGACACGCTCGAGGACGCCCTGGCCGACGAGGCCGGCTGAGCTGTCGCCGGAGCCGCCGACGTGCCTCTCCCGCCCCCTGCGACCGGCACGTTCCGGACGTCACGCCGTTCGTGCCGAAAACGGGGGTGTTCTGCCCGATCGGTCGGGCAGGAGACATCCTGAACCTGTCGGCGGTCCGCGGGGAGCCGAGGACCGGCGTTCTGGCGTGTGTACTGGCGTACCCACTGTGTCCATGTGTAGTGACTTCTGAATCGTGAACTGGTGAATCGGTGAGGTGAAGCGCTGATGAGCACCACCCGGCCTTTCTCGCCGGGCGACCGTGGCCCGGAGCCCAGCGGCGCTTCCGGGGCGTCCGAGGGGGACATGCCGGCAGCCGGAGCGTCCCCAGGGGGTGCGGCGGCCGCGCCGACGGTGTCGTCAGGGGGTCGTCAGGTCCGCAGGCTGAGCTTCGACGGCGAGAGCGGGGTCGTGCCGCTCGCCCGCGACTTCACTCGCCAGGCGCTGTACGCGTGGGGCTGGCTGCCCGCCGCGAGCGCCGACCGGCGGGCCGCCGCCGAGGACGTGCTGCTCGTCGTCTCCGAGCTGGTCACCAACGCCTGTCTGCACGCCGAGGGGCCGGACGAACTGGAGATCGCCTGCGACAACAAGGTGATTCGCATCGAGGTCTCCGACCGCGGCACCGGCCAGCCGGCCCCGCGCACCCCCCATCGCGCCGGCCGCCCCGGCGGCCACGGCATGTTCATCGTCCAGCGCCTGTGCCTCGACTGGGGCGTCGTACGCACCCCGGGCGTCGCCGGCAAGACGGTGTGGGCGGAGCTGGGGGCACCGGTGTAGAGAGACGCCGGCGTAGAGAGACGCGGCGTGGAGAGACACCGGCGTAGAGAGGCACTGGCGTAGAGAGAGGGCGGACCCTTTGGCCGGGGGTCTGCGCGGTGGCTGTTCCCCTTCCCGTGTTACCGAGGGTCACCGTTCCTTCCGAACTCCCCGTCCTGCGTGCCGGATCCCACACATCCAGGGCGCGTCGTGTCTTCCCTGGGCAAGGCCCCGGGCGTACCTTGACGGCCGATCTGATATGCCGTCAGGAATGAGGGGTGGACCGTGTCGTACCACAAACGAACCGCCGCGTTCGCGTCCGCCGCGGCCCTGGCCGGCTCGGCGGTGCTGCTGGCCGCCCCGCTGCGCGGGCCGACGTGGTCGACGTCAACTACCGGTGCCGGACGCCGATCGGCGTCAAGAGCGCCGTCTCGCCCATCGACATCAAGGGCGTCAGGAGCGGCAGCGGCTACAAGATCACCATGTCCTGGCAGAAGGGCGTCTCCTCCAGCCCGGTCGAGCTGGGCAAGGGCGCGATGAACCCGAGCGCCACCATCAAGCTGGGCGGCGCCGACAGCGGCACCACGACGGTGACGGGCCCGGCCAACCAGGCCGCGATCCCCGCCAACACCCCCATCAAGATCAACGACTTGAGCGGCACGTACAGCCGAGGAAGACCGGCAAGGTCACCTTCACGGCGGGCATCCTCACCATCAAGGCCCTCGGTACGACGACCACATGCATACCCACCAACAGCCCGGGACCGTCGCTCACCCTCGATGTCACGGCCGCGAGCGGCGGGGGCTCGTCGGGCTCGGCCTCGTCCTCGTCGCAGAGCGGCACCGGCTCCGGCTCCGGCGGACAGCTCCCGCAGACCGGCCCCGAGGACTCGGCGATCGCCCTCGGCACGCTCGGCGGCACCGTGCTCCTCGCGGGCGCGGCGGGCGCGCTGTGGCTGACACGGCGGAACCAGGCGGCCCGCGTCCGCCGCTGACAGCCGTAGGTACGACCGCTGGAGCCGCCCATGCCGCCCATGCCGCCCGGGCCGTCAACCGTCCGCGTCCTGTGCCTGTCCCTCCTCGCCCTCCTCGCCCTTCTCGCCCTGCCGGCCGCCGCTCCGGCCGCGACCGCCTCCCCCCAACTCTCGGCTGCGCACGGGCAGGGCGGACCCCCGCGCGGCTGGTCCGTGGCGCCCTCGGGCGGCGGCCGCCCGTCCTTCTACGCCGAGGGCATGCCCGGCACCGTCCTGCAGGACACGGTGTCCGTGACCAACCGGGGGACGGAGCCCGTCACCGTACGGCTGCGCGGCACCGGCGTGCCGATCACCTTCGCCCGGCCCGAGGTACGGGTGCCCGCCCGCACCCGCGCCGACGTTCCTTTCACGGTGACCGTCCCGACGGCGGCCGCGCCCGGCGACCGCCCCGGCGCGGTCACCGCGCGCGGTACGGACGGCCGGGAGGCGACCGTACGGCTCCGGCTGCGGGTCGGCGGACCGGCGCTGGCCGCGCTGACCGTCGAGCACGTTGCCGTGCGCGGCGGCCGCATCACGTACGAGCTGGTCAACCGCGGCACCACGATCCTCGCCCCGCGCCTCGCCGTGCACGCGGAGGGCGTCTTCGGCACGGTCCTCGACCGTGCCCCGCGCCCCCTGTCCGTCGTCCTGTCCCCGGGCCGCCGCATCCAGCTCAGCGAGCCGTGGCCCGACCGGCCCGCGCTGGACGCGGTCGCCGTACGGCTGACGGTGACGGCCGTGGGCGGGGCGCACGACACGGCGGACGCGTCGGCGTGGTTCGTGCCCTGGGGCTCGGTGGCCACGGGCGCGGGCGCGGCGGGTGCGGCGGCGGCAGGCGGGGCCCTGTCCGTCGTACGGCGGCGCAGGCGTCGTACGACGAACAGCGGCGACGTCGGCGAAGGACCGTACGAGCAGGTCGAGTTGACGGGAGCGGTGACGTGAGCGGCAAGGTGCGGATACCGGCGCTGGTGACGGTGCTCGCGCTGCTCCTGATGCCCCTGGCGGGCACCGCGGCGGCCGACGGGCCGGGCGTGAAGCTCTCCACGTCGCAGGCGGGGACCGGCGGTTCGATCACCGTGACCGGCACCGGCTGGCGGCCGCACACCCTGCTGATGCTGCTGATCTGCGGGCAGTCCGTGCCGTCCCGGGGTGTCATCGGCGGCACCAACTCCTGCGCCAACGGGGACGGGAGGGCCGTCACCACCGACGCCAGGGGCCGCTTCAGCCGGAAGCTGCCCGTCGCCGAGCCACCGGCGCCGTGCCCGTGCGTGGTGCACGTGGCCACGGTGACCGGCGCCAAGGCCGACGCGGACGCCATCTTCCAGGTCGCCGGGCACGCCGTCGAACCGCTGCCCGCCGAGCCGGCCGGCGGACGGCTGTCCGTCCTCACCGACACCCACCTCGACGGCGCCGGCGGACTGCTGACCTGGTTCGGGGCGCCGCCCGCCCGCACGCTCGTCTTCACCGTCGGCAACGTCGGCTCCGAAACCGTCAAGAACCCCGTCTTCCAGGTCGGCACCTCCCACGGCGTGTTCGCCCCGCAGTGGGACGACCAGCAGTGGCGCGGCACGATCGCGCCCGGCCGGAAGGCCGAGATCGGACTCCCCGTCGAACTGGCCGCCGGGGCGCACGGCGACTACAACGGCGACTACACCGTCTCCCTCAAGTACGGCGGCAAAGTCCTCGCCGAGCAGCCGTGGGGCGTGGGCCGCCCCTGGGGCGTGACCCTGTTCTGGATCCTGGTGGCCCTGGTCGTGCCGGCCGCCGTGTTCCGCGCCGGGATGGCCCTGGTGGACCGGGTACGCCCACGGCGCCCCGGCGGCGTACGGCACCGCGGGCTGCGCCTGCCCGGCCTCGCCCTGCACCTGCCGAGGTTCGGCACCACCGACAGCACCGCCACGACGACTTCGACCCTGCCGTGGTTCACCCCGGACTCCGATCCGGGCGCGGCCGGTCGGCTCTCCGCACCGCACGACGACAGCCCGACGAGTCCTACGACTCCGACCAGGAAGGGACCCACGTGAGCATGCGAAGGAGAGTCACACCGGGCGGCGGACGACGCGGAGCGGGCGCGGCGGGCGTCGCGCTGGCGCTCGGCGGCGCGGGCGTCCTGCTCGGCCTGACGGCCGGGCCTGCCCGGGCCGCCGAGGTGTCCTACAGGACCGAGTGCTCGCGCCGGCCATCTCCGGGCTGCCGCCGGTCGAGGGCACCACCAAGGTGGAGATCACCGCGCCCGCCGAGGCCAAGGTCGGCGACGAAATCCAGATCACCTGGAAGTTCCTCCAGGCCGCGTCCAAGAACCCCGACGTCCTCGACCTCGACAAGGACACCGTCAAGCCGACCGGCACCCTCAAGGCGGCCGGTGCGCAGACGGCGGACATCGCGATGGAGGGCCCGAGGTCCAACCCCGCCATCCCGAAGAACAGCGACATGAAGCTGTCCGACATGACGGGGAAGGTGAAGCTGACGGCGGCGGGCGAGGTGACGCTGACGCCGGCCGCGTACAACATCAACGTCAACAAGCCGATCTCGACGGACACCCAGTGCTCTCCGAAGGAGACGGTGCAGCCCGCTGCGACGATCAAGGTGACGGACGGGGGCGGGAGTTCCGGCGGTGGTACGTCGGGCGGCCAGCCGACCGGGTCGGCGACACCGACACCGACACCGACACCGGCACCGACGCCTGCGCCGAGCGCGAGCGAGACGTCCGGCGACAGCGGCGGGACCGGCACCGGTGGACACCGGCGGCGACACGGGTGGCGGTGGCCGGACCGACTTCACCGGCAAGGAGGTCCAGGTGCCGTACCAGTGCAAGACGCCCATCGGCGACAAGAGCGCGACCTCGCCCGTGCAGATCAACGCGAAGAAGGACGGCGGGAGTTTCGACCTCACCGTGCAGTTCAAGAAGTCGGTGATGGACAGCCCAGCGGACAACCCCAAGGGCTCCGTCAAGCCGTCGATGGAGGTCGTCCTCGGCGGCGCGGACAAGGGCACGGTGCATGTGGAGGGGCCGACGAACGCGAACGACATCAAGTCGGGCGACCCCATCGAGATCCCGGACCTGACGGGCACCTACAAACCGGGCACCGGCGGCAAGTCGACGTTGTCTCCGGGCGTCCTGACGATCAACGCCCTCGGCACCACCACCACGTGCACCCCGGCCAGGACGGAGGTCTCCCTCACCCTGGACACCACCCAGCAGGCGAACGGCGCCTCGGGCGGCGGCTCCACGTCCACGTCCGGCGGCGGTACGACGTCGGGTGGTGGTACGGCGTCGAGCGGCGGCCTGGCCCAGACGGGCGCCGACGACCACGGCGCCCTGAAGGCCCTGGGCCTGGTCGCGGGCACGGCGATCCTGCTGGGCGGCACGGTGTTCACGCTGATGCCGGGCCGCCGGACGCGCTGACGGACTCCCGGAAATCCGAAGGGCCACCGCATCCCTGGATCCCTGGATCCCTGGATCCCTGGATCCCTGGATCCCTGGGGATGCGGTGGCCCTTCGGACGCCGCCTGCGAAACGTACGTCAGTGGACGTCGCCCATGAGCTCCTTGACCTTCCTGCGGTACATCCACACCGCCGCACCCGCGATCACGGCGAGGACGGCCTCCAGAGCCACGATGCCCGTCTTGTTGAGGTCGACGCCGGCGATGGAGAGCAGACCGGTCGTGGCGTCACCGGCGGTGACGGCCAGGAACCAGACGCCCATCATCTGGGAGGCGTACTTGGCGGGCGCCATCTTCGTCGTCACCGACAGACCCACCGGGGACAGGGTCAGCTCACCGACGGTCTGCACGAAGTAGATCGCCACCAGCCACAGCGCGGCCGCCTTGTGACCGCCGTTGGCGATCGCCAGCGGGGCGAGGAAGAGGAGGAAGGAGGCGCCGATCAGGACCAGACCCATCGCGAACTTCACCGCGGTGCTCGGCTCCTTGCCGCGCCGGGCGAGCGCCAGCCACATCCAGGCGAAGACCGGGGCGAACGCCATGATCATGACCGGGTTGACCGACTGGTACCAGGAGACCGGGAAGTTCCAGCCGAAGATCGTGTTCTGCGCCGAGGAGTCGGCGAACAGCGACACCGTCGAGCCACCCTGGTCGTAGATCATCCAGAACACGGCCGCGGCGACGAAGAACCAGATGTACGCGGTCATCTTGGACTGCTCGGCGTGGTCCAGCTCCCTGTCCCGCTTGATGCGGGCGATGACCACCACAGGGATGACCAGACCGGCGAGCGTGATCGGGACCAGCAGCCAGTTCAGCGTGTAGACGCCGGAGAAGCCGACGATCGCGTAGAAGACGACCGCGACGCCCGCCCACAGGGCGGCCTTGGCCAGGGTGGCCTTCTTCTCCTCGGCCGACAGCCGGGTCGGCACGATGTCCGAGCGGGAGCTCAGGTGGCGGGTGCCGAGCAGGAACTGGGCCAGGCCCAGCGCCATGCCGAGCGCGGCGAGCGCGAAGCCGAAGTGCCAGTTGACGTTCTCACCGACGGTGCCGATGACCAGCGGCGCGGCGAAGGCACCGAGGTTGATGCCGATGTAGAAGATCGTGAAGCCACCGTCGCGGCGCGGGTCGTCCGGGCCGTCGTAGAGGTGGCCGACCATCGTGGAGATGTTGGCCTTCAGCAGACCGGAGCCGATCGCGACCAGGCCGAGGCCCGCGAAGAAGGTGCCGGCGCTGGGCAGGGCCAGCGTGAGGTGGCCGAGCATGATGATCGTGCCGGCGACGGCGACCGTCTTGCGGGGGCCGAGGACACGGTCCGCGAACCAGCCGCCCGGCAGGGCGAGCAGGTACACGAGCGACAGGTACACCGAGTAGATCGCGGTCGCGGTGGCCGCGTTCATGTGCAGGCCGCCCGGTGCCACCAGGTACAGCGGGAGCAGGGCCTTCATGCCGTAGTAGGAGAAACGCTCCCACATCTCGGTCATGAAGAGGGTGGCCAGGCCGCGGGGGTGGCCGAAGAAGGTTTTCTCGGAACCGGGGGTGCCCGGATGGACCGAGTCCTTCGTCAGGCTGGACGCCATGGTCGTTCCTTGCTGGTCGGGGCGCGTTGCGGGTGGGGCTCCCCCCTGCTCGAGCGAAGCCGAGAGCTTGGGGGAGGGCAAGCGCCCGGTGGGGGGGCCGGCACCGGCAGGACCGGTCGTCCACCCCACGCCCAGGGGGAGTCCGCTCCGGGTCACGGAGCGGCGGACGACGGCCACCGGGATCCATGCCTCTACACGCATCGATGCGTGGACGAGGCCCGGCCCTAGGTCATTCCATTCCGGGCCGGCCTGAACCGGCCCGGCACACAAAAGAGACCCTCAGCGTCAAGACGAGCGCCAAAGGTCCTCGGTGTGTTAAAGAGGCGTTCAACTCACCATACGGCAGGACACTGCCGGATATGGAAGGACTTGAGACACGGATCACAGGGAACAGGGGAACCGCGCACGCCCTTTCGAAGGTGTACTCAAGGATCGCATCCCGCGGTCATTGGTTCGTACCACCGCGCCCGAAGGTAAGAACGCCGGGCTTCGATCACACCGCGGCAGCACCCCGGCACGCGGCACGGGCGGACTACCATCACCTCATGACCCGTGTACTGCTCGCCGAGGACGACGCGTCCATCTCGGAGCCGCTGGCCCGCGCACTGCGCCGGGAAGGTTACGAGGTCGAGGTGCGTGAGGACGGACCCACCGCGCTCGACGCCGGAATGCAGGGCGGCGTCGACCTGGTCGTGCTGGACCTCGGCCTGCCCGGCATGGACGGCCTGGAGGTCGCCCGCCGGCTGCGTGCCGACGGCCACACCGTGCCCATCCTGATCCTGACCGCGCGCGCCGACGAGGTGGACACCGTCGTCGGCCTGGACGCGGGCGCCGACGACTACGTCACCAAGCCCTTCCGCCTCGCCGAACTGCTCGCCCGCGTCCGGGCCCTGCTGCGGCGTGGCGCCGCCGAGCCGCAGCAGCCGCCCGCCACGCACGGCGTGCGCATCGACGTCGAGTCGCACCGCGCGTGGATGGGCGACGAGGAACTCCAGCTCACCGCCAAGGAGTTCGACCTGCTGCGGGTGCTCGTGCGGGACGCGGGCCGGGTCGTCACCCGCGACCAGCTGATGCGCGAGGTCTGGGACACCACGTGGTGGTCGTCGACCAAGACCCTCGACATGCACATCTCCTGGCTGCGCAAGAAGCTCGGCGACGACGCGGCGAACCCCCGTTACATCGCGACCGTACGAGGCGTCGGCTTCCGCTTCGAGAAGAGCTGAGCCCGTCTCCCGTCTCCCGGGCTTCGGCAGGTAAGAGGTCATGCGCCGTCGACTGATCCAGTCCACGCTCGCCGTGGTGCTCGTCGTGATCGCCGTCTTCGGCGTCTCCCTGGTGATCGTCGAGACCCGCACGATCAGCAACAGCGCCCAAGAACGGGTGGACTCCGAGGCGCTGCGGCTGGCCAGCATCGTGGACAGCCGGCTGCTCGGCGCGGAGACCGTCAACGGGGAGATCCTCAAGGAGCAAGTCACCGAGAGCCGCTACGCCGTGGTCCGGATCCCCGGGGAGCGCAGGATCGAGATCGGCACCAAGCCGGCCGGTGACGTGATCCGCTCCACCACCAACGGGGAGGAGGGCGAGACGGTCACCGTCGAGGAGCCGCGCTCCTCGGTGACCCGCGAGGTCGGCCGGACGCTGCTGATCATCGGGCTGGTGGCGCTGCTGGCCGTGGTGGCCGCGGTGCTTCTCGCGATCCGTCAGGCCAACCGGCTCGCGTCCCCGCTGACCGACCTCGCCGAGACCGCCGAACGCCTCGGCTCCGGCGACCCGCGCCCCCGCCACAAGCGATACGGCGTGCCGGAACTGGACCGGGTCGCCGACGTCCTCGACTCCTCCGCCGAGCGCATCGCCCGCATGCTGACTGCCGAGCGGCGCCTCGCCGCCGACGCCTCCCACCAGCTGCGTACGCCGCTGACGGCCCTGTCCATGCGGCTGGAGGAGATCACCCTCACCGACGACCTGGACACGGTGAAGGAGGAGGCGACCATCGGGCTGACGCAGGTGGAGCGCCTGACGGACGTGGTGGAGCGGCTGCTGACGAACTCCCGCGACCCGCGCACCGGCTCCGCCGTCTCCTTCGACCTCGACGAGGTCATCCAGCAGCAGATCGCCGAGTGGCGCCCCGCCTACCGCAGCGCGGGCCGGGCGATCGTCAGCTCCGGCAAGCAGCACCTGCAGGCCGTGGGCACGCCGGGCGCGGTCGCGCAGGTGCTGGCCGCGCTGATCGAGAACTCCCTCATGCACGGCGGCGGCACGGTGGCGCTGCGCACCCGTGTGACCGGCAACCAGGCGGTCGTCGAGGTGACGGACGAGGGTCCCGGTGTCCCCGCCGACCTGGGCGCGCGCATCTTCGAGCGCACCATCAGCGGCCGCAACTCCACGGGCATCGGCCTCGCGGTCGCCCGTGACCTCGCGGAGGCCGACGGGGGCCGTCTGGAGCTGCTCCAGGCCCAGCCGCCGGTCTTCGGCCTGTTCCTGTCGCGCACGCCCCCGCCGAAGAAGGCGACGGACGACGCACCGACGGTTCGGTAGACGGCCGGGGAGCGCGGCGGGGAAGCGCATGCGGGAAAAGACGGCCGGGCAGCAAACAGGTGGGGAAAGCTAGCGGAAGACCTTCGGCCTCGGCTTCTTCGACTCCGCCGCCAGGATCGACTCCGCCTTCGCCACCGCCTCCCGGGCCGGCAGGGTGCGGAAGACCCAGGTGCGGTACGACCAGAAGCGGAAGAGGGTCGCGACGCCGATGCCGAGGAACTTGAAGATGTTGCTCTGCAGCGGGTTGTCCCAGCCGAAGCCGTACGTCGCCAGGTACAGCACGCCGTTCTCGATCACGAGCCCGACCACGCTGAACAGCAGGAACAGGGTGAGTTCCTTGGTGCGGCCGCTCTTGTCACGGTCCCGGTACGTGAAGTAGCGGAAGCCGATGTAGTTGAAGATGATCGCGACGACGGTCGCGATCACGCTCGCCCGCACGACCTGGAGGTGGGTCACATGCCGTACCAGGTTGAACACGAGCAGGTTGACCAGGAGCCCCGCTCCGCCCACGGCGCCGAACTTGGCGACCTCGCGCCACAGCCGGTCGACGCGCCGGCGCAGCGCGCTGCGGGGCGCCGGGGGCGCCGAATGAAGCCCTGCGGAACCACGTCCCATGGCGGTGAAGGCCCCCGTCCGTAGGTTTCGTCAACCCAGCTTTCGTCAACCCAGCCATGCTAACCAGCGGCCCGCGCTCGCGCCCGCGGACGGGCTCACAGCTTGGGAACGGGTCGGAAAGAGTCCAGGAAAAGGCAGGAAAGAGATGCCAAAACGGTCGGTAAGAGCCCTGGTGGGACACGTGGAATCCAGCCGCCGTGGCGCGGCCGATACTCTGGGAGCGTGACGTTCCCGGTAGTCGGTATGGTCGGCGGGGGCCAGCTCGCTCGTATGACACACGAGGCGGGCATCCCGTTGGGCATCAGGTTCAAGCTCCTCAGTGACACCCCTCAGGACTCCGCAGCGCAGGTCGTGAACGACGTCGTCATCGGCGACTACCGCGACCTGGAGACGCTGCGTGCCTTCGCACGGGGCTGCGACGTGATCACCTTCGATCACGAGCACGTCCCCACCGAGCACCTGCGGGCCCTGGAGGCGGACGGCATCCCCGTGCGCCCGGGCCCGGACGCGCTCGTGCACGCCCAGGACAAGGGCGTGATGCGCGCGAAGCTGGACGCGATCGGCGTGCCGTGCCCGCGGCACCGGATCGTCTCCGATCCCGAGGACGTGGCCGCCTTCGCCGCGGAGGGCGATGGATTCCCAGTGGTCCTCAAGACCGTCCGCGGCGGCTACGACGGCAAGGGCGTGTGGGTGGTCGACTCCGCCGAGGAGGCAGCCGACCCCTTCCGCGCCGGCGTCCCTGTTCTCGCTGAGGAGAAGGTCGACTTTGTCCGGGAGCTGGCCGCCAATGTCGTCCGGTCGCCGCACGGCCAGGCGGTGGCGTACCCGGTCGTGGAGTCCCGGCAGGTGAACGGCGTCTGCGACACCGTGATCGCCCCGGCCCCCGACCTGGACGAGGAGCTCGCCCTCCAGGCCGAGCAGCTGGCCCTGACCATCGCCAAGGAGCTCGGCGTCGTCGGTCACCTCGCCGTCGAGCTGTTCCAGACCCGCGACGGCCGCATCCTCGTCAACGAGCTCGCGATGCGCCCGCACAACTCGGGCCACTGGACCCAGGACGGTGCGATCACCTCCCAGTTCGCCAACCACGTCCGCGCGGTCCTCGACCTGCCGCTCGGTGACCCGCGCCCGCGCGCGAAGTGGACGGTCATGGTGAACGTCCTCGGCGGCGACTACCCGGACATGTACTCCGCGTACCTGCACTGCATGGCCCGCGACCCCCAGCTCAAGATCCACATGTACGGCAAGGACGTGAAGCCCGGCCGCAAGGTCGGTCACGTCAACACCTACGGCGACGACCTGGACGACGTGCTGGAGCGCGCCCGTCACGCTGCCGGCTACCTGAGAGGCACCATCACCGAATGAGCCCCGCCCACCCGTCGCCCGACCGCCACCCCTCGACGAGCGCTGACGCGCGCCCCTTCCCCTTGGTCGGCATCGTCATGGGGTCGGACTCCGACTGGCCCGTCATGGAGGCCGCCGCCAAGGCACTCGACGAGTTCGAGATCGCGTACGCGGTCGACGTCGTCTCCGCGCACCGCATGCCGCGCGAGATGATCACGTACGGCGAGCAGGCCGCGGACCGCGGACTGAAGGTGATCATCGCCGGGGCCGGGGGCGCCGCCCACCTGCCCGGCATGCTCGCCTCCGTCACCCCGCTGCCCGTCATCGGCGTCCCGGTGCCGCTGAAGTACCTCGACGGCATGGACTCGCTGCTGTCGATCGTGCAGATGCCGGCCGGTGTTCCCGTGGCGACCGTGTCCATCGGCGGTGCCCGCAACGCCGGTCTGCTCGCGGCCCGCATCCTCGCCGCGCACGACGAGGAACTCCTCGGCCGGATGCGGGAGTTCCAGCAGGACCTCAACGACCAGGCCACCGAGAAGGGCAAGCGGCTGCGCGCCAAGGCCGAGGGCGCGGCGGCCGGCTTCGGCTTCGGCACGGGGAAGTGACCGCGGTGAGCTCCCTGGAGGCAGCCCGCGAACTCCTGCGCGAGTTCCCGGTCGTCGACGGCCACAACGACCTGCCCTGGGCGCTGCGCGAGCAGGTCCGCTACGACCTCGACTCCCGCGACATCGCCACCCACCAGAACGCCCACCTGCACACCGACATCCCGCGCCTGCGCGCGGGCGGCGTCGGCGCGCAGTACTGGTCGGTGTACGTCCGCGCGGACCTGCCCGACCCGGTGCCGGCGACGCTGGAACAGATCGACTGCGTACGGCAGTTGGTCGCCCGCCACCCGCAGGACCTCAGGCCCGCCCTGACGGCCGCCGACATGGAGGCCGCGCGCGCGGAGGGCCGTATCGCCTCGCTCATGGGCGCCGAGGGCGGCCATTCCATCGCCGACTCCCTCGGCACGCTGCGCGGGTTGTACGCGCTCGGCGTCCGCTACATGACCCTCACCCACAACGACAACGTGGCGTGGGCGGACTCGGCGACCGACGAGCCGGGCGTCGGCGGACTGTCGGCCTTCGGCCGTGAGGTGGTCCGGGAGATGAACCGCCTCGGCATGCTGGTCGACCTGTCCCACGTGGCGGCGACGACCATGCGGGACGCGCTGGACACGACGAGCGCGCCGGTGATCTTCTCCCACTCGTCGTCGCGGGCGGTGTGCGACCACCCGCGCAACATCCCGGACGACGTGCTGGAGCGCCTGCCCGCCAACGGCGGTGTGGCGATGGTGACGTTCGTGCCGAAGTTCGTGCTCCAGGCCGCCGTCGACTGGACGGCCGCCGCGGACGAGAACATGCGCGCGCACGGCTTCCACCACCTCGACACCACCCCGGAGGCGATGAAGGTGCACCGCGCCTTCGAGGAGCGCAACCCGCGCCCGGTCGCCACGGTGGCCACGGTGGCGGACCACCTCGACCACATGCGCGAGGTCGCGGGCGTCGACCACCTCGGCATCGGCGGCGACTACGACGGCACGGCCTTCACCCCCGACGGCCTGAACGACGTCTCCGGCTACCCGAACCTGATCGCCGAGCTCATGGACCGCGGCTGGTCCCGGGCCGACCTGGCCAAGCTGACCTGGCAGAACGCGGTCCGGGTGCTGGGCGCGGCCGAGGACGTGGCCCGCGGCCTTCAGGCCACGCGCGGCCCGTCCAACGCCACCATCGAGGAGCTCGACGGCTGATCGCCGAGGGCTGGGTAGTCGGTGTACCCGGTCGCCCCGCCCACGTACATCAGGTACCGGTCCCGCACCTGGTTGAGCGGAGCGCCCAGGCGCAGCCGGGCGACCAGGTCGGGGTTGGCGAGGAACGGTCGGCCGAGGGCGATCAGGTCGGCCCCCGCCGCCAGGAGGCGGGCGGACTCGCGGCCCACGGCCTCCGTGGAGATCTCGGGCAGCACGGGGTTGGCGATCAGTGTGCCCGGCCAGTCCGCGCGGATCCGGCGGAACAGGGCGGCCTCCGGATCGGCGTGCACGATGTGCAGGTACGCGAGTCCCAGCCCGCCGAGCGCCGCGACCAGCGTCGCGTGGATCGCGTCGGTGTCGCCCTCCTCGATGCCGTTGACGGTGCTGCCGGGGGAGATGCGCACGCCCACCTGCTCGGGCCCGATCGCCGCGGCGACGGCCTCGGTCACCTCGACCACGAACCGGATCCGGCCGCTGACCGGTCCGCCGTAGGCGTCCGTGCGCCGGTTGGTGCCGCGGGCCAGGAACTGGTGCAGGAGGTGCCCGTTGGCGGCGTGCACCTCCACACCTTCGAACCCGGCGTCGCGGGCCTTGCGCGCCGCGGCCGCGAAGTCGGCGACGGTGGACCGGATCTGATCGGTCGTCATCTCGCGGGGCACGACGGCGGGCCGGTGTCCCCCGGGCGTGAAGATCGTCTCCGGGAGCGGCACGGGCGAGGGGGCGAGCGGGACCAGTCCGCTGGTGGCGGGGTGGCCGACCCGTCCGCCGTGCTGGAGTTGCAGGAACATCCGGCCTCCGGCGGCCCGCACGGCGTCGGTGACGCGCCGCCAGCCGGCCACGTGGGCCGGGGAGTGGATCGCGGTGATGTTCGGATACGTCTGTCCGACCGCGTTCGGCGTCGAGGCCTCGGCGATGATCAGTCCCGCCGAGGCGCGCTGGGCGTAGTAGGTGGCCATGATCGGGGTCGGGGTGCCGTCCGCCGCCGCCCGGTTCCTCGTCAGCGGGGCCGTCACCAGACGGTTGGGCAGGTCCACGGGGCTGACACGGGCGGGCTCGAAGAGTGCTGTCGTGGTCGTCATGCCCGTACGCTAGAACCTGACACTGATGTCAGAATCAAGTCCCGACGGCCTTGAGCGGGGTGGGCATGCGGATCGGTGAACTGGCCCGGCGCACCGGAGTGAGCGAGCGGTCGCTGCGGTACTACGAGACCCAGGGGCTGCTGACGAGCGAGCGCACGCCCGGCGGGCACCGCGAGTACCCGGAGGCGGCCGTCGACCGGGTCGTCCGGATCCAGGAACTGTTCGCGGCCGGGCTGCACAGCACGAAGATCGCGCAACTGCTGCCGTGCATGCGGGACGCAGACGGGGGACCGTCCGCCATCGCCACGCCGAAGCTGGTCGAGGACCTCGGCGCGGAGCGCGACCGCATCGACCGGATGATCGCCGACCTGGTCCGCTCCCGCGACACCCTGGACGAAGTGATCGAGGCGGCACAGGAGCGCTGACCCCGGCCCTTCGGGCCGTACCCCCGAACGCCCCACCCACCAGGAAGCCCCCTCGGCTCCGTGCGACGGTGACCGTACCGCGCTCACCACTGCGATCACGACGTGGTCCCGACGTACGGAGTGCCATGGCCGACCTCCAGGATCAACTGCACGCGCCGACCGAGGTCGACGAACTCGACGCCCTGATCGAGGGGCCCTTCCCGGCGGAGCCGTACACCCCCGTCACCGACCCCCATGCCGAACCCCTGGAGCAGGCCCACGCCCTGCTTGCCGCCCACCCCGTCGCGGACGGCTACTGCGGCCTGCCATGGGCGCTGCGGCACCTTGCCTGGTACGACCTGGAGCTGGGCGAGAGCGCCCTCGAAACGGACGTGCCCCGGCTGCGCGAGGGCCACGTCGGCGCAGTGTTCTGGTCCGCCCACCTGCCGGAGGGGCTGGCCGGCGACCGGGCCGTGGGCGCGACCCTGGAGCAGCTGGACCTGGTGAAGACGGTGGTCGACGCGCACCCCGAAGGCCTGCGGCTGGCGCACACCGCCGGGGAGGTCGCCGATGTGCGCCACTGCGGCCGCGTCGCCGTGCTGCTCGGCCCCGCCGGAGCCGCCGCGCTCGGCGACTCGCTGGGCATCCTGCGCTCCCTGCACGCCCTCGGCCTGCGCGTCCTGACGCTGTCCGGTGCCTCCTGGGCCAGCGAGGTGGGGCTGACCCGGTTCGGCGAGGAGGTGATCCGGGAGATGAACCGGCTCGGCGTCCTCGCCGACCTCTCCGGCGCCTCCGCGGAGACCACGCGCCGCGCCTTCGCGGCCTCCAAGGCGCCGGTGGTGTGCACCCGCTCCGCCGCCCTCGCCCTGCGCCCCCACCCGGCCAACCTGCCCGACGACCTGCTCGCCGAGCTGGGCGCCGCCAAGGGCCTGTGCATGGTGCCGCTCACCGCCGAGCAGACCGGCCCCTCCGTCCGGGACGTCGCCGACCACCTCGACCACGTGCGCGCGCTCGCCGGCCCCGAGTGCGTCGCGCTGTCCGGCACGTACGACGCCGGGACCGCGCACCCGCTCGAGCTCCGCGACGCCTCCGGCTACCCGCACCTGATCGCCGAACTGCTGCGCCGCGGCTGGCCGGAGTCCGACCTCGCGCTGCTCACCTGGGGCAATGTCCAGCGCGTCCTGCGCGGCGCCGACTTCACGGCTCGCGCCGCCCAGCAGCGGCGCGAGCCGTCGACGGCGAGGATCGCCGAGCTGGACGGGTAGCGCGGGTGCTCGGGCGTTCGGCTAGGGGCGCTCGATCCGGCACAGGCAGAACGGATGCCCCGCCGGATCGGCGTACACGCGGAAGTCCTTCTTCTCGCTGTCCTCCAGGTCCAGCGGGCGCGCGCCCAGCGCCAGCACCTTCTCGTGCGCCGCGTCCATCTCCTCCCAGGTCGACCCGGCGTCGAAGTCGATGTGGAACTGCTGCGAGTTCCGGTCCGCCCGCGGCCACTCCGGCGGGGCGTATCCGGGCGCCCGCTGGAAGGCGAGCCGCGGCCCGTCGGGGACCTGCAGGACGACCCAGTCGTCGTCCTCGGCGCGGGGCGTGCCACCGCCGACGCGCGCGTAGAAGCCGGCGAGCGCGCGGGGGTCGGGGCAGTCGATCACGACGGAACGGAAACGTGCCACAGCAGGCATGGGGCCTCCCGATGTCAGCAGGTGGAGAGACGCGGGCCAGCAGGTGCCTCAGAAGGCGAGAGGACGTGCCTCAGCAGGCGAGAGGAAGTGTCTCAGCAGGCGAAAAGGACGCGTCGTCAGCAGGCGCAGAGACAGAACGGGTGCC
Source organism: Streptomyces sp. NPDC005202 (assembly GCF_040608235.1). Taxonomy (NCBI): domain Bacteria; kingdom Bacillati; phylum Actinomycetota; class Actinomycetes; order Kitasatosporales; family Streptomycetaceae; genus Streptomyces; species Streptomyces sp. NPDC005202. The sequence goes on from NZ_JBEXHW010000017.1 coordinate 126,925, forward strand.
CGGCCGGATCCGCGTAAACCCGGAAGCTGCGCGAGCGGTCCTCCGCGTCCAGGGGCCTCGCCCCCAGCGCCAGCACCCCCTGCTCCGCCGCGTCGAGGTCGTCGACGGTGAGGTCCAGGTGGAACTGCTGCGAGTGGTCCGGCGCGGGCCACTTCGGCGGCACGAAGCCGGGGGCGGCCTGGAAGGCCAGCGACTGCCCGCCCGGCACCTTCAGGTCCACCCAGTCGCCCTCGCCCTCGACGGTCCCGCCGAGCACCTCGGCGTAGAAACCGGCGAGTGCGCGCGGGTCGGGGCAGTCCAGGACGACGACACCCAGCTTGGCGAGAGCCATGACTTCCTCCAGAGACAGGCGGTTACCCATAGAGGCGGGTAACCCGTAACGGTTACGGTTACTGCATGCTTACCCATTGGGGGTAACGCCGCAACCGGATGGGCGAGGTACCGTCGCTGGCATGAGTGAGAGATCGCCCGCGCCGGGGGGCCTGGCTCTGGTCGAGTCCCTGGTGAACACGCTGGACGTCGAGACGGGCACGGACTCGCTCGAGACGGCGGACGGCCGGGCGCGCTTCGGGATCCCGGAGGAGGAGCTGCCACAGGCGCGCGAGCTGCGCGAGTCACTGCGCGCCGCGCTGCTCGCCCACGCCGGCCATCCGCCGCACCGCGCGGTGACGCCGCTGGGCGAGCTGCTGGCGCGGGCTCCGCTGCTGGTGTCGGTCGACGAGCGGGACGGCTCCGCGACCCTCGCCCCCGCCGAGGCCGGCCCCCTGCTGTCCCGCGTCGCGGCGGCCGTCGCCGAGGCGCTCGTCGCGGGCACCTGGAGCCGGCTGAAGGCCTGCGAGGCGGTGACCTGCCACTGGGCGTACTACGACCGCAGCCCGGCCGGCCGCGGCCGCTGGTGCTCGATGCAGGTGTGCGGGGCGCGCGCGAAGATGCGCCGGTACCGGGCGAAGGCGCCGTGATCCACAGGGAGTTCATGGGCCACGCGGTGGCCATGTGGTGCAGAATGCAACAAGACGCCGGTTCGGCCGACTGAGCCTCGGCCGAACCGGCGTCACCCGGTACTCAAGGCGGGACGGCCCGGCTCAGGCGGTCGGACGCCCCATCGCCCGGTACGTCCACCCGGCCCGTCGCCACAGCTCCGGGTCCAGGGCGTTGCGCCCGTCGAGGACGACCCGGGCCGCCACGACCTCGCCGAGCTCGGCCGGGTCCAGCTCGCGGAACTCCCGCCACTCGGTCAGGTGCAGGACGACATCGGCGCCCCGGACGGCCTCCAGCGCGGAGTCGGCGTAGCCGAGCGTCGGGAAGATCCGGCGGGCGTTGTCCATGCCCTTGGGGTCGTACACCGTCACCTGGCCGCCCTGCAGATGTATCTGGCCGGCGACGTTGAGGGCGGGCGAGTCGCGCACGTCGTCCGAGTCGGGCTTGAACGTGGCGCCGAGCACCGCGACCCGCTTGCCGAGGAACGGCCCGCCGCCCAGCGCCTGCCGCGCGAGCTCCACCATCTGCCCGCGCTGGCGCATGTTGATGGAGTCGATCTCGCGCAGGAAGGTCAGCGCCTGGTCCGCGCCCAGCTCACCGGCGCGCGCCATGAAGGCACGGATGTCCTTGGGCAGGCAGCCGCCGCCGAAGCCGATCCCGGCCCGCAGGAACTTCTTGCCGATCCGGTCGTCGTACCCGATCGCCTCCGCCAGCTTGGCGACGTCCCCGCCCGCGGCCTCGCACACCTCCGCCATCGCGTTGATGAAGGAGATCTTGGTGGCGAGGAAGGAGTTCGCTGAGGTCTTCACCAGCTCCGCGGTCGGGAAGTCGGTGACGACGAAGGGGGTGCCCTCGGAGATCGGCGTCGCGTACACCTCGCGCAGCAGCTTCTCTGCCCGCTCGCTGCGCACGCCGACCACGATCCGGTCCGGGTGCAGCGTGTCCTCGACCGCGAAGCCCTCGCGCAGGAACTCCGGGTTCCAGGCCAGCTCGGCGTCCTCGCCGGCGGGCGCGAGCTCGACGATCGTCCGGGCCAGGCGGTCCGCGGAGCCGACCGGCACGGTCGACTTGCCGACGACGAGGGCGGGGCCGGTCAGGTGCGGGGCGAGCGAGGTGACCGCAGAGTCGACGTACGACATGTCGCAGGCGTACTCGCCGTGCTTCTGCGGAGTGTTCACGCAGATGAAATGGATGTCGCCGAACGCGGCCACCTCCGCCCAGTCCATCGTGAAGCGCAGCCGCCCGGTGGAGCCCTCGATGCCGGCCACGTGCCTGCGCAGCAGCTCCTCCAGGCCGGGCTCGTACATCGGGACCTCGCCCCGCTGAAGCATCTCGATCTTCTCGGGGACGACGTCCAGCCCCAGCACCTCGAACCCCAGCTCGGCCATGGCCGCGGCGTGCGTGGCGCCGAGATAGCCGGTGCCGATCACGGTGATCTTCAGGCTCATGGGTGCTCCAGGAGGGACGATGGTAATGCGGTGCCTGAGCATATCCGGGGCATGCACAAGGCCTTCGCCGGGCAATGTCCCCGCTGTCGCCAAGCTCACGTATCACTGGCGTAGGCAGGCCCCTAAAATTTGAGTTACTTAACGGTAATTAGCGTCATCAGTGGTCGTCTTTGGAGCGTGAGAGACCTTGGCCGGATCGGCTGACTTCGACCTGTACCGCCCGTCCGAGGAGCACGACATGCTCCGCGACGCCGTCCGCTCGCTGGCCGAGGCGAAGATCGCGCCGTACGCCGCCGCGGTGGACGAGGAGGCCCGCTTCCCGCAGGAGGCGCTCGACGCCCTGGTCGCCAACGACCTGCACGCCGTGCACGTACCCGAGGAGTACGGCGGCGCGGGCGCGGACGCGCTGGCCACGGTGATCGTGATCGAGGAGGTCGCCCGCGTCTGCGCGAGCTCCTCCCTCATCCCCGCCGTGAACAAGCTGGGCTCGCTCCCGGTGATCCTCTCCGGCTCCGAGGAGCTGAAGAAGAAGTACATGACCCCGCTCGCCAAGGGCGACGGGATGTTCTCGTACTGCCTCTCCGAGCCGGAGGCCGGCTCGGACGCGGCCGGCATGAAGACCCGCGCGGTCCGCGACGGCGACCACTGGGTCCTCAACGGCGTCAAGCGCTGGATCACCAACGCGGGCGTCTCCGAGTACTACACGGTGATGGCGGTCACCGACCCCGAGAAGCGCTCCAAGGGCATCTCCGCCTTCGTCGTCGAGAAGTCGGACGAGGGCGTCTCCTTCGGCGCCCCCGAGAAGAAGCTCGGCATCAAGGGCTCCCCGACCCGCGAGGTCTACCTGGACAACGTCCGCATCCCTGCCGACCGCATGATCGGCGAGGAGGGCACCGGCTTCGCGACGGCGATGAAGACGCTGGACCACACCCGCATCACCATCGCCGCCCAGGCCCTCGGCATCGCCCAGGGTGCCCTCGACTACGCCAAGGGCTACGTCCAGGAGCGCAAGCAGTTCGGCAAGCCGATCGCCGACTTCCAGGGCATCCAGTTCATGCTCGCCGACATGGCCATGAAGATCGAGGCCGCCCGCCAGCTGACCTACGCGGCGGCCGCCAAGTCCGAGCGCGGCGACAGCGACCTGACCTTCCACGGCGCCGCGGCCAAGTGCTTCGCCTCGGACGTCGCCATGGAGGTCACCACGGACGCGGTCCAGCTCCTCGGCGGCTACGGCTACACCCGCGACTACCCGGTCGAGCGCATGATGCGCGACGCCAAGATTACGCAGATTTATGAAGGAACGAACCAGGTCCAGCGGATCGTGATGGCCCGCAACCTGCCGTAAGCGGTAAGCGGTAAGCGGTAAGCGGTAAGCGGTAAGCCGTAAGCCGTGAGCCGTAAGCCGTAAGCGGTCGGCCTGCGCAGCCCCCGGTGGACGCCGGGGGCTGTGTTCGTACGGTTTGCGGTTGCCCGGCGTTCGTACGGTTTGCGGTTGCCCGGCCGTGGAGTTGGCCAAGTGTCAGGCAGGGTGGGTGACGTGTGTCTAGGTTGGTGCGCACCTGATCAGTGCTGCCCGAAGGAGACCAGACGCCATGTCCGACCTCTCGGAATCGCGGGACGAAGGAGTCGCGCGCACGGCACGGCTGCGGAGCGACGTGTCGCACTCGGCCCGGATCTGGAACTACTGGCTGGGCGGCAAGGACAACTACCCGGTCGATCAGCAGGTCGGCGACCAGATCCTCTCCTTCGTGCCGGAGCTGCCCCGCTCGGCGGTCGCGGACCGGCGTTTCCTGGCACGCGCGGTGCGGTTCCTCGCCGGGGAGGCCGGGGTGCGGCAGTTCCTGGACATCGGCACCGGACTGCCGACCGCCGACAACACCCACGAGGTCGCCCAGCGCGTCGATGCGTCCTGCCGGATCGTCTACGTCGACAACGACCCCCTCGTGCTCGCGCATGCCAGCGCCCTGCTCACCAGCACACCCGAAGGGGCCACCGACTACATCGACGCGGACGTGCACGACCCCGAGGCGATCCTGAGGGGTGCCGCCCGGACGCTGGACTTCGGGCGGCCGGTCGCGATCACCATGCTGGGCATCCTGAACTTCGTCCTGGACACCGACGAGGCCGTCTCCATCGTGCACCGGCTCCTGGACGCCGTACCCTCCGGCAGCCACCTCGTCGTCTCCCACCCCACCACGGAGGTCGACGGCGAGGCGATGACCCAGGCGGTGGAGTACTGGAACGGCCAGGGGTCGGCGCAGATGACCCTGCGCAGCCGCGCCGAGCTCGTCCGGCTCTTCGACCGGGTCGAGGTCCTCGAACCCGGCATCGTCTCCTGCTCCCGCTGGCGCCCCGACGACACGGACACGGCGATCGTGGACGTCACCCACTTCGGCGGTGTCGGCAGAAAGCCGTAACTCCAACGGACCTGCGGCCCGATCTCCGCAGACGGGCCCGGGAGCCGGGCACGGTGAGGCATCTGTTCCGGATTGTTCCCGTCCGCCCGATGGCGCGGGACGCCGGTCGGGCGTACGACGGAAGTACACGGGGCCCGCCCCGGCGCCCTGTCGTCCCCCAGGAGGAGCCATGACCCAGCCCAGAATGATGACCCCCATGAGCAAGGAGATGCAGGACTGCGTCGAGGCGTGCATGGCCTGCCACACCGTGTGCGAGGAGGCCATGAGCTCCTGCATGCAGATGGGCGGCCAGGCGCAGATGCAGATCATGCGCGCGCTCATGGACTGCTCCGAGATGACCCGCATGTGCGCCGACATGATGATGCGCCGCTCGCCCATGGCGCCGGAGATGTGCGCGATGTGCGCCAAGGCCTGCGACATGTGCGCCGAGGCGTGTATGTCCATGCCCGACGACAAGACGATGATGCGCTGCGCCGAGGCGTGTCGCCGCTGCGCGGAGATGTGCCGCACGATGGCGGGCGCCAGGATGTGACCTGAGCCCGACCGGTTTCAAGGGCATCCGGTGGGGTGCCCTTGATCCGTCGTACCGCCCGCGGGGGTCAGTCCTTCGTCGCCCACACCCAGGAGAAGCCGAAACCGTAGGCGCGGTCCATCAACTCCTGCACCGGATGCCGTTGCGTGCCGGTGAACCACCGGACCTGATGGACCGCCATGCGGTCGCTCGGAGCATCGAGGACGTGGCGCAGCGGCCGGCCCTCGGGGCCCGGCGGGAAGAGCATCGCCGCCGAGTCGGCGCCGAAGCCGGTCGTCGACCGCTCGAAGTTCGACGGCCCGCGCCGACGCGGGCGCATCAGCCTCCGCGACTGATCCGCCCGGCCCGCGAACGCTGCGCCCGCGGCTCAGTTGCCGGAGACGGTCACCTTCTGGTCGTTCTTCAGCTCGTCCACCAGGGTCTTCACCTTCGCCTTGTCCCAGACGAGGTTGCCGCCCGTGGAGCCGGAGATCGGCATGTTCATGGACGTGCCGTCGCCGCCGCTGACGCCCTTCATCGCCCAGAACATGGACGCCAGGTCCCACAGGCCCATGTCCTTGTCGACGATCAGGGAGTCCAGGCCCGCACCCATGGTCGGGTAGAACTTGAAGGGGTTCAGGACCGTCGACGGGGTGGCGACCTGGTGGGCCAGGGCGGAGAGGAACTTCTGCTGGTTCTTCGTGCGCTGCAGGTCGGAGGCGGCGAAGGCGTGCCGGGTGCGGACGAAGGCCAGGGCCTGCTCGCCGTTCAGCTTCTGCTTGCCCGCCTTGAAGTTCGCGCCCGAGTACTTGTCCTTGAAGCCCTTGTCGATGTCGATCGTGACACCGCCGACCGCGTCCACGATGTTCGCGAAGCCGGCGAAGCCGATCTCGACGTAGTGGTCGATGTGCAGGCCGGTGTTGTACTCGATCGTGCGCACCAGCAGGGTCGGCCCGTCCTCGGCGTACGCGGCGTTCAGCTTCACATGGCGGCCCGTGCCCTTGAAGGTCTTCCCGGACTCGGAGCCGACGTACGTCGGTATCTCCACGTCCGAGTCACGCGGCAGGGAGATCAGCGTGTCGCCGTTGTCCCCGACGTGCAGGATCATCATCGAGTCCGTCCGCTTGCCTTCGGCGGACCCGGTGTGCAGCTTCTTCTTGTCCTGGGCGGACAGCCCGGCGCGGCTGTCGGAGCCGACGATCAGGTAGTTCGTGCCCTGGCCCGCGGCCGGACGGTCGATGACCTTCGACAGGTCGACCTCGCGGTTGAGCTTGGAGTCGGCCCAGAAGTAGGTCGCCACCGACGTGACCACCATCACGGTGACCAGTGTGATCGCGGTCCACTTGATCCGGCGGCGCCAGTTCGGCGCGGGCCGCAGACCGCGGGTGTAGCCCTCACCGGGTCCGCCCGGGCCGTCCGGGCCGCCGCCGCCCGGCCGGCCGTAGACCTGGCCGGTGTTGTAGCCGCTGTCGTACCCGTTGTAGTCGCCGGCGCCGTCGTGTCCCCGGCCGTCGGCGTACGACGGCTGCGGCGGGACCCCGTACGGCGGCGCCGAGGGACCGGGGCCCCCGTAGGCGCCTTGGCCGGGCGGTGCCGCCGGGCCGCGCCGCACCTGGCGCATCACGCGCGCGCCCTCCGGCTGTGCGCCGGCACTGCCGCGTCCGTACCGGGTGCCGCGGTTGTCGTCGGACCATGCCTCGGGCCAATCGTTCATGGGCCCCAGTGTGCCGGGCGTAGCTGTGTGCCTTACAAGGGTCGTCGGAAAATAGGGGCAGCGCTGTTGCGAAGCTGACACAAAGTCCCCCCGATGTCGCCTCGGCATAAGGTGGAGGCCATGACAGACCAGGCCCCTGCCGTGGAATCCGAAACCCCGGACATCCCGGGCAAGCCGACCTCGGCGTCCCGGACCACCCTGAGCCACATCATGACCCACAACGACACCAACCTCCTGGGCACGGTGCACGGCGGTGTGATCATGAAGCTGGTCGACGACGCGGCGGGCGCCGTGGCCGGCCGGCACAGCGGCGGGCCCGCGGTCACCGCATCCATGGACGAGATGGCGTTCCTCGAGCCGGTCCGCGTCGGCGACCTGGTCCATGTGAAGGCCCAGGTCAACTGGACCGGCCGGACCTCGATGGAGGTCGGTGTGCGAGTCCTGGCCGAGCGCTGGAACGAGTCGACCCCGCCCACCCAGGTCGGCTCGGCCTACCTGGTCTTCGCCGCGGTGGACGCCGACGGCAAGCCGCGCCCGGTGCCGCCGGTCATCCCGGAGACCGAGCAGGACAAGCGGCGCTACCAGGAGGCCCAGATCCGCCGCACCCACCGCCTGGCCCGCCGCCGGGCGATCATGGAGCTGCGGGAGAAGCGGGCGGCGGAGGGCTTCGATTCCTAATGGAGATGTCAAGCGGCGGACGTGACGGGCGGTATGGGGTCGTAGCACCGTCCGTCACGCAGGAGGGCCCACATGACGTTGACCC